>JBDTAX010000055.1:0-17840 GCA_039924425.1 Pseudonocardiaceae bacterium | reverse complement strand
CGGTTCCCGATGCCGCAGGTGAGCGGGCCGCCCGCCGGATCCTGGAGCTGGTGTCCGGGCTCGGTGCCGACGACCTGGTGCTGGCGCTGATCTCCGGTGGTGGCTCGGCCCTGCTGGCGCTGCCCGCACCGGGGATCACTCTGGCCGACAAGCAGGCGATCAATACCGCGCTGTTGCGGTCAGGGGCACCGATCGGGACGCTGAACGTGGTGCGCAAGCACCTGTCGGCGATCAAGGGTGGGCGGCTCGCGGCGGCGGCGTTCCCGGCCGCCACCGTGGGCCTACTGATCTCTGATGTGCCCGGAGACGATCCCGCCGTCATCGCCTCCGGGCCCACCGTGGCGGAGGTGTCCACCCCGGCGCAGGCGCTGGCGGCGCTGGCAGCCTTTGATGTGCCGGTGCCACCGGCGGTGCGGGCGCACCTGGAGGGCGCTGCGGGCTGCCCGGGTCCCGGAAATCCACGGCTGGCCCGGATCACCAACCATGTGATCGCCGCACCGCAGCAGTCCTTGGAAGCTGCCGCGGCAGTGGCCCGGCGGGCCGGGGTGACCCCGGTGATCCTGAGTGACTCGCTGGAAGGCGAGGCCCGGGAGGTCGGGATCGTGCTGGCCGGGATCGCCCACCAGGTGCGCCGGCACGGTCAGCCGGCGTCGGCGCCCTGTGTGCTGCTCTCCGGCGGCGAGACCACCGTGACCGTGCGCGGCACCGGCCGCGGCGGCCGCAATGTCGAGCTGCTGCTGTCGCTTGCGCTGGCCCTGTGTGGGCTGCCGGACGTGCACGCGATCGCCTGCGACACCGACGGCGTTGACGGGGTGGAGGAGGTGGCCGGGGCGCTGGTCGGGCCCGACACGCTGCGCCGCGCCGAGCGGCTCGGGGTGGACGCCGCAGCCGCGCTGGCCGACAACGACGGGCACAGTTTCTTCGCCGCGCTGGGCGATCAGGTGGTGACCGGCCCCACCCTGACCAACGTCAACGACTTCCGCGCCGTCCTCATCACCTGAGATCACCGGAACATCTGATGGGCTAATCCGGCCCCAACTGATCGGCTAGCAGCGAGCGCAACCGTTGCACCGCAGTGAACATACGGGACTTCACCGTGCCCAGCGGGACACCCGTCAGCACCGCGATCTCACGTTGCGTTTGCCCGCCGTAGTAGGCCAGCGCGAACACCTTCCGCTGCGCGAGTGGTAGGCGATGCAGCGCCGAGCGCACCTGGCCGTCCGCGACACCGGCCATCGCGGCCTGGTCCGCGCCCGGGGTCGGGGCTGGTGACCAGCTCTCGCCCAGCTCGGGCACAGCGACTGTGCGCTGACGGATGGTGTTCTCTTTTCGTACCGCGTCCACCGCCTTGTGGTGGGTCAGCGTGAGCAGCCAGGTGACGAAGCGGCCCCGCGCCGGGTCGAATCGGGTCGGATCACGCCACAGTGTGAGAAACACGTCCTGCACCACATCCTCGGCCAAGCCCTCGTCGGCGCAGATGCGGCGGGCCAGCGAGTAGCAGGGCCGGCCGAAGCGCTGATAAAGCTGGGACAGTGCCGCCCCGTTGACATCCCCGAGTCTCCGCGCGAGTTCAGCATCCGACGGTGCCTCGGCGGACTCATGACCGATGGTCGCCATATGATCTCCCCGAGCCGACGTTGATCCTTGTCAGCCACCGGGGTCTGGGGCGGCGCAGCTCTCCACCCGTCACTCTCTTGAGCCACGCGAGTGACGGAAATGAGCTCTACAGGCAAGCCTACCAGGGGTGGCGACACCAGTAAGCTCCACGGCCGCCGTCAGCGACCTGCCCCATGCGTTGCCAGTGGTACTCACCCCCCGAAGTGAGCACCACTGGCAACGACGTGCGAGGTTAGCGGCCGAGCACAATGATCTTCAGGAGCGCGCCGTGTTCGTCGCGCTCGCCGCGCTCGTAGTGACCGCCATTGTAGTGGTTCTCACGGTGATTGTGACCATCGTAACCTTGGCCACATGAGAAGACCTCAGAGATCTTCATATTCCCCTCCTGCATACTTTTTCTCGGAACGCCAATACCGCAGCCATTTCCAGCAAGTCAGCCGGGCCGACGTCATACCTGCACTTTCGGTGCCCACCGCCAGGAAGTTCATTCTGCGATCAAATCGTGACGAGTGTCACCGCGAGACAATTGCCATATTCCGCCCACGACGGCGGGTGCGCGTGCATATCACTGACGCGCCAAAAAATCACAAAAAGTCATGATCAGGCTGTAGCCGCAGGAGAGCGAGTACGATGTTACGCGTAGTCGCCCGGACCCCGACGGTGCGTTGCCGACAAGGCCACTGGAGGACAGCCGCGCAACCCGACGCCGACCTCACCCTCGGCGGCGTCAACGTCCACACCCACTGCGCAGCAGGGCCACCAGCGGGGTGGCCAGAGCATCCGGCGTCTCCTCAGGGTGAGCAAGCGCCCAGGCGGACAGCGCCTCGGGGACTTCGGTGACATCGGCTTCGCCGCCCGGCTGCCCACGATTTTCGACCTGCCAACTGGCTAAGATTGTCGAGAGAACCCATCCCAGGCTGCCTGCGATTGTTCGGGGGCGCAGTAGGCTAGGGAGACCCGGTCGCGGGCATCAGCCAGCTTCGCCCGTCGGCGCGCTCGAAGCGCCGACCGCGCCGCACCCAACGATCGGCGCAACCTCCGCAGCACAGCGATCTGAGTGGCCAGATGGAGCTGGTAATGCCACAGCGAATAACGCCCACGACGCTTCAGGAGCGAATATGCGAATGCGGTGGCCCGCTGGCCGATATAGCACGGAACGTTCTCGAACCACTTGGTGCTGTTAATCGCCTTGCTCTGCGCGGCGCGCAACGCGAAACGACGGTCCTCCTGGTAGGCATGGAGCGCGGATGCGAGGTCATCGTGGGCATCCAGCTTCTCCGCGAGCGCGATCGCGTCCGCAATGGCCAACTTGGTTCCTGAACCAATCGCGAAATGCGTGGTGTGCGCGGCGTCGCCCATGAGGACCACGTTGTCGTGGTACCAGTTGTCGTTGCTGATGCGACCGAAGTTGCGCCACGGAGATTTCTGGGCGGAACCCCGAGTCTGACCGATCAGTGAATGACCATCCAAATAGCTTTCGAAGATTTTTTCTAGCAACGCGACGCCCTGATCGGGCTCGAGTTCGTCGAAACCGAGGCCAGCCCAAGTCTCTGGTGAGCACTCGACGATCAGGGTGCTGGTCTGCGTGTCGAAGCAGTAGGCATGGAACCATATCCAGCCGGAAGCCGTCTCTTCGAATGCAAACGTGAAACTGTCGAAGACCCTACGCGTACCGAGCCAGATGTACTTGTTTCGACCCACCTCGACATCCGTCCGGAAATGGTCGGGGCACAGCTGCCGCATCGAGCTGTTGACGCCGTCGCACGCGATAATCAAGTCCGCTTCCGGAAATTCAGACAGATCCTTGACTTCACGCTCGAAGCGGATGTCGACACCGAGCCCCGTCGCGCGCTCGACCAGGATGTCGAGCAAACACTGGCGACCGAGGCTGTAACCATAGCCACCGAGATAGGCGGCACGCTCGCCTCGGAGGTGTACTTCCTGACCGCCCCACTGGGCAGAAATATCGCGTATCGCTCGGGCACTCACAGGGTCGTTGCGGTAGAGCTCGTCAAGCAGATCGTCCCAGAACACGACACCCCAGCCGTATGTCACTCCAGCCGGGTTGCGTTCGACAACGGTGACGTCGTGACTTCTGTTGCGCAACTTCATCAAGATGGCGAAGTACAGGCCCGCGGGCCCACCACCCACACAGACGATGTTCATGTCGCGTTCACCCCGCCTTCCTGGTCACGCATCTTCGCGCGCATAGCTTACTGGATACACAAACTGTCGGGTATTCGCCAGCTTCATCCGTCGGCGGCATCGGAAACCGTTCCGCAACGCACTGAGGGATCGCCGCAGCATCCGCAGTGTCGCAACCTGAGTGGCCAGGTGAAGGTGATAACGCCACGGTGGATAGTTTCCGCGACGCTTCCAGAGCGAATAGGCGAATCGAGTGATCGGCAGATCGATGTAGCTCGGGACATGCTCAAACCACTCGGTGCTGAGCGCCGCCGCGTTCTGCGAACTTATTATCGCCGCGCGGCGCTTCTCCTCATAGTTCCTGAGGGCCACCTGGAGGTCACCGTGAGCGTCCAGACTCTCGGCAAGCACGACCGCATCCTGCATCGCCAGCGTGGTGCCTGACCCGATCGAGAAGTGCGTGGTGTGCGCAGCGTCACCCATGAGCACGATGTTGTCATGATGCCACACGGTATTGGCGACCCGGGTGAACTCGATCCATGGCGTCTTGCCGAAATCGCGCATCGGGTTCATGAGCGCGTGACCGTCGAGGTGGTGCGCGAAGATTTCTTCCAGCAGCGCGATGCTCTCGTCGGGCCCCAGTCCGTCGAAACCGAGCCCTTTCCAGGTCTCTGGCGCGCATTCGACGATAAAGGTGGTGGTATCGGCGTTGAAGGGGTACGAGTAGAACCAGATCCAACCGGCGGCCGTCTCTTCGAACGCGAACATGAAAGAGTCGAAGACCCGGTGGGTGCCAAGCCAGATGTACTTGTTCCGACCCACGTCGACAACGGTCTGGAAGTGCTCACCCTGGAGCCTGCGCACACGGCTGTTCACGCCGTCACAGGCAATGATCAAATCAGCGTCAGCGAACTCGGACAGCTCCTTGACCTCGCGTTGGAAATGGATGTCGACACCGAGCTCCAACGCTCGCCGAACCAGGATGTCGAGAAGATGTTTGCGACCGATGGCAAACCCATACCCACCGAGATGGGCCCGTCGTTCGCCTCGGACGTGCACTTCCTGGTTTCCCCAGGAGGCTGGACTGTCGAATATCTGTCGCGCGCTCGGGGGATCGTTGTCGTAGAGACAGTCGAGCAGCGCGTCGGAAAACGTGACGCCCCAGCCGTACGTCACCCCACGGGGGTTGCGCTCGATAACAGTGATATCATGATCAGGATTGCGCGATTTTGCGGAAATAGCGAAATAAAGACCTGCGGGACCACCACCGACGCACACAATTTTCATATCTTCCCCTCCGCCTCCCTCATTGACGGCGAGCGATTGCACTGGTGCCGATCGCACTGGTGCCGATCGCATGGCGAACAATTGCACTGACTAGCGCGAGGACGATCGGGTGCCACGTGATCGGGAGCCGCGAAGCAGGCTTTGCGCCTGCGCGAACAACTTACGACCCGTTGCGGAACGCCACGCGAGGTCGTAGGCAACTCGCAGCGCCGCCGGCCTGATCATCTCAACTGGCGTGGGGTAGCGGAACGCGGTACCCCCGAAGGTGACCTTGGGCTGGTCGGCGGTCGGCAACGTGTCAGCGCCATGCTCGGTTGAGTCCAGCAGCGCCGTCAAGGTCTCCGAACGCAACCCGCCGAAGTCGAACCAGCGGTACCCGCGCCCTTTCGCCCATTTGATCATCTCCCACCGGATGGCCGCCGGCACACTGAGCCGCATCGCCTCGCCAGCGCGGTCGAACCCGGACAGCCGGCCGCGGACCATGCCGCCGCAACCGGTCATCAGGTCGGCGGCGACTGGCACGCCATTCACCTCGCCGACGTACAGCACGGCATGCCCGGTGGCGGCCAGCTCCCGGTACAGCGCAGTCATGTAATCCAGTGGCAACGGGGTGTAGCCCTGGTGTTGCGCCGAACTGGCCATCAGCTCGGCGAGCAGCGGGATGTCCCGCTCGTCTCCGGCCCGGACCGTGACACCTCGGGATTCCCAACGGTTGGTCCAGGATTTGAGCCGCTTGCCGAACTTGGCGCGAATCTCCGCAAGGTCGGCCGTCAGGTCGATCCGGATCGAGCCCTGCGGCGCGATACCGGCCGACGACGGGCGAAAACCGCGGCGGAGCAGCTCATCGCTGGTGGCTTGAGCGCCTTCGGGCGGTTGGATGAACAGGATCCGCAGCCACCGCTGGCCCAGCGTCAGGAGCGCATCGACCAGGGCGCGACGGATGTCATCAACAGTCTCAGCGCCGGGGGTGACGAGCGGGCCGTAAGGGAGGTAACCCACCAGGCCCAGCACAGGCACCCGCCGGGTCAAGATCTGCGCCCCACCGACCAGCTCGCCAGCGCGGTAGGCCAGCAGATACAGCGGAGTGAAGCCGACCCGGCCGCGCAACCCCGCCCAGACCGAGAGCTGGGTGACGTCAGTGCCAGGGGTGCGATCCACCAGCAGATCCCACGCCTGGAGCGCCTCAATGCCGGGATCTTCCCGCACCACCACGTCAAGGTCCCCGCAGGGATTCCCGTCGAGAGTCATCCACATGCCAGCTCGATCCGAGTGTCTCACCCCTGATGTAGCGTTGCCGACCCCCTCCATCATCATGCCCAGTCCGGACCACCGCCCGAGTTCTCTCACCCCACCCACTCCCCCAGCGCGTACGGATCCGACACCCTCAACCATGTTGTCGCCACCAAGCGCCCCATCGTTACACCCCACCCCCACCCCCCGCTACCGCATTCAGCGGGCTCAGCGGTGTAAAAGCGGTGCGGATGACCCCGTTGAGCCCGCTGAATGCGGATTTGTGCGGGATTTGGTGAGAGCGGCTTGGATGGTGTGGATGAGGTTTTTGGGGTTGCGGTGGTAGAGGTCGTCGGCGGTGACGAAAACGATCTCCCAGTCTAGGGCCTGCAAGCGGTTGAGCATGCGTCGATCCTTGCTTAGCTGCAGTCGCAACGCATGCCACTGACCGTCATAGGCGATGCCCACCCGCCATTGCCGGAAAGCCAGATCAAGCCAGCACACCAGACCTGTGGCGTCCCACACCTGCACTTGAGGTTCCGGGTGCAAGTCGGCCAGGTGCAGCACCACTCTCAGCTCAGACTCCGGCCGCGACTGCGCCCGCGGATCGGTGAGCGCGACCGCTCGCCGGGCCCGGACCACCCCATGCTCGTGACACGCCCGCAACCGTTCCTCCAGCTCGGCACGATTGACGTGGCCAGCGCGCAGCACCTCATCCAGATCCGCAACCGCACCCCGCAGATCCGATCGCGCGGCCAAGTCCAGACCCAGTCGCGCCGAGCTGGCGATTCGCACACCGTTGCGGTCCTGCCAGTCCGTACTGTTCAGAGCCGTGCGCTTGACGATGATGCCCCGGATCGGGCCGAATCGGTAACGCTCGTCCACCACGAACTCCACCGGGTCAGCGGGCCGAGCCAGTTCCACACCGCGCATGGTTGCGGCGGACCTGCCGGTGAGAACCGCCTCGGGTGGCGCGAGGAGCGCCGCACCCTCGCACCGTCGCTGGTGAGTCAACGGTACCCCGGCGGGCAGATACACATCACGGAACAATCTGCGCACGCCGGGACCCCGCAGTTGTTCCTTCGTGACCACACCAGCCGCCAACGCTTCTGTGCCGCGAAACACGCCGGCCAGATCCACCAACCGCACCCGTCTCCCCATACAGGCATCATTACCCAACCCCCGCCGCCCACCGCCCACCAAACCCTCAAAACCCGCGACTTATCCACATCACACCCACCGTCCACAACCCCACACGCCACGCCATGCATTCAGCGGGCTCAGCGTGGTAAATGGGGTGCGGATAATCCCGTTGAGCCCGCTGAATGCGCCAAAGTGGGGTTAGAAGGTGATCGCTTGGGCGGGGTCGGTGAGGAGGGAGGCGATGTCGGCGAGGAATTGGGCGGCTTGTTGGCCGTCTACTACGCGGTGGTCCACGGACAGGGCCAGCTGACAGACCTTGCGGGGCACCACGGCGCCGTCGAGGACCCACGGCAGGTCCCGAATCGCGCCGAGGGCGAGGATCGCCGACTCGCCGGGGTTGAGGATCGGGGTGCCGGTGTCCACCCCGAAGACTCCGATGTTGGTGATGGTGATCGTCCCGCCGAGCAGCTCCCCCGGGGTGGCACGCCCCGCCCGAGCCGATGCCGCCAGCTCGTTCAGCGCGATGGCGAGCTCGCGCAGCGACATCCGGTCGGCGTCGCGGATCTTGGGCACCACCAGCCCGCGCGGGGTGGCGGCGGCGATCCCGAGATGCACGTAGTCGAAGTAGACGATCTCACCGGTCGCCTCGTCCCAGCTGGCGTTGACCTCCGAGGTCCGCCGCACCGCCAGGCACACCGCTCGGGCCGCGAACACCAGCGGGCTCAGTTTCACGTCCCGGAATTGCGGCTGGGCCGCCAGGCGGTCCCGCAGTTCCATCATCGGCGTGACGTCGACGGTGATGAACACTGTGACGTGCGGCGCGGTGAACGCCGAGGACACCACCGCCGCCGCGGTGGCCTTGCGCACCCCGCGGACGGGCTCACGGCGCTGCCCAGGAACACCAGACCCAGTGGCGGTGCCATCGCCGACGGGATGGGCGGCGTGCTGCACGTCTTGCCGGGTGATCACTCCGCCGGTTCCGGAGCCGGCCACTGCCCGCAGGTCGATCCCCAACTCCTTGGCCAGCTTGCGCACCGGCGGCTTGGCCAGCGGAGTCGAGCCCGGGGCAGGTACCACGGCCTTGCGCTGACGCCGGGTCACGGCCGCGACCTGCGGGCCATAACCGACCAGGGTCGTGATCCGCCCGCTGGGCCCCCGCTCACCGATCACGCCCGCTGGGACAGGCTCCGCCGTGACTGTGACGTTGCTGGGGCCAGCTTCGGTAGGACCAGCGTCGGTGGAGCCGGTGTGGGGGGAGCCGGTGTGGGGGGAGCCGGTGTCGATCGCAATCAGCGGGGCGCCCACGGCCACGGTGGCGCCAGGTTCGGCGAACAACTCGCTGACCACTCCGGCGTAAGGACTGGGCAGCTCAACGGCGGCCTTCGCCGTCTCGATCTCGATGATCACCTGGTTGACGGTGACGGTGTCCCCGGGCGTGACACACCAGCGCAGGATCTCCGCCTCGGTGAGCCCTTCCCCGACATCGGGCAGCGCGAAGATGCGGGTCATCTCGTCAGTACTTCAGTGCTCGGTCGACAGCGTCGAGAACCCGGTCCAGATCGGGCAGGTAGTCCTCCTCGCACTTCGCGGGCGGGTACGGGGTGTCGAACCCGGTCACCCGCAACACCGGAGCCTCCAGCGAGTAGAAACATTCCTGGGACACCCGGGCGGCCACTTCGGAGGTCAGCGAAACCTCGCCCGGCGCCTCGGACACGCAGATCAACCGCCCGGTGCGGCGCACCGAGTCGAACACCGGCGCCAGATCCAACGGCGACAAGGTACGCAGATCGATCACCTCCAGCGTCTGGCCGTCCCGCTCGGCGACGGTCGCGGCATCCAGCACGGTGCGCACCATCGGCCCGTAGGCCACCACCGTCGCGGTCGTACCGGCGCGCAGCACCCGCGAGCTGAACAGCGGCGGGGGTGCGGTCGCGAGGTCCAGCGGCGCCTTGTCCCAGTACCGCCGCTTGGGTTCGAAGAAGATCACCGGGTCGTCGCAGGCGATCGCCTGCTGGATCATCCAGTAGGCGTCGACCGGGTTGGCGCAGGAGAGCACCTTGAGTCCCGGAGTGTGGGCGAAGTAGGACTCTGGGGATTCCGAATGATGCTCGACGGCGCCGATACCGCCGCCGTGCGGGATCCGCACCACCACCGGCATCCGCAGCTTGCCCTGCGAGCGGTAGTGCAGCCTGGCGAGCTGGGAGACGATCTGGTCAAAGGCGGGGAAGACGAACCCATCGAACTGAATCTCACACACCGGGCGGTAGCCCCGGACCGCGAGCCCGACCGCGGTGCCGATGATCCCCGATTCACCCAGCGGGGTGTCGAACACCCGCCGCTCGCCGAAGTCCTTCTGCAGGCCGTCAGTGATCCGGAACACACCACCGAGCCGCCCGACGTCCTCGCCCATTATGATGACTTTGGGGTCAGCCTCCATCGCGGCCCGCAGTCCCTGGTTGAGGCCCTTGGCCAGGGTGATCGTCTGCGGCGCGGCGGTGGCCGTCATCGGGGCGCGCTCCCCGCGTCGGAGAACGAGCTGTGGTAGGCGAGGTAGCCATCACGGGCCGCGTCGAGTGCGGGCGACGGTTCGGCGTAGACCTTCGAGAAGATCCGCTCCGGGCCGGGGGCGGGCATCGAAGTACAGTAGTCACGCAGCCGAACGGCCAGCGCGTCGGCTTCGACGGCCAAGCGGTCGAAGAACTCTGGGCTCGCCAGCCCGTCCCGCACCAGGTGCGCTCGGACTCGCTCCAGGGGATCTTTAAGCTTCCATTCCTCCAGCTCGGTGGCGACCTGATAGCGGGTCGGGTCGTCGGAGGTGGTGTGCGCGTCCATCCGGTAGGTGCACGCCTCGATCAGCACCGGGCCGTTGCCGGTGCGACATTCCCGCAGCGCCCAGCGGGTGACGGCCAGGGTGGCCAGCACGTCGTTGCCGTCCACCCGGATACCGGGAAAACCGTAGCCCCGGGCCCGGCGATACAGCGGCACCCGGGTCTGGCGATCCAGTGACGCGGAGATCGCCCACTGATTGTTCTGACAGAAGAACACCACCGGCGCGTCGTAGACGGCGGCCCACACGAAGGCCTCGTGCAGGTCACCCTGCGAGGTGGCACCGTCGCCGAAGAAGCAGATCGTGGCCTCACCGGTCTCGGCGTCGCCGATCTTGCAGTCCAGCCGTTGCCCCATCGCGTAGCCGGTGGCATGCAGGCACTGGTTAGGGATCACGATGGTGTACAGCTGCAACCCGGTGTTGATCGGATGCCACGAGCCCTGGTCGACGCCGCGGAAGATGCCGAACAACTCGGTGGGATCCACTCCTCGGCACCACGCCACGCCGTGCTCGCGGTAGGACGGGAAAGCCATGTCCTGCGGGGCCATCGCGCGGCCGGCGCCGATCTGGGCGGCCTCCTGGCCCAGCAGCGGGGCCCACAGGCCGAGCTCACCCTGCCGCTGCAGGGCTTTGGCCTCCCGATCGGCCCGACGGACGAGCACCATGTCCCGATACAGCGACTGGAGCTCCACTGGGGAGATCTCCAGCTCGAACTCGGGATGCGAAACCCGCTGCCCCTCCGGGTTGAGCAGTTGGACCAGATCCTCGCCCTCGCTGGTGGCACGCAGTCCCGCGATCACTTGCTCCGGGGTGCGCTGGCCTTCGACGTCCATCGCGGTACCCACCACGGGGCCCCCGATGGGTGCCTCAGTGACGGTGGGTGGCTCAGTGACCGGGCTGGAGTGAGGCGAGGAGGGCTTGCGGGTCGGCATGGGGCATCTCCTTGGTGTTACGCCTCGCGCCATTGGTGATGGACACGGGCGAGGTCCCGGCACAGCCCGGCTCCCGGAATCTGGAGCCGTCACTCACTCATCAACTCCACTGGCAATCCTGGTACTGGCAATCCTGCCACGGACAGCAGCGATAGGCACTCAGCGTGACCCTGATGGGTCACCGGATCAGCCTAATACGGACCACTGGAGAATCACCAGACATGCGCCCTCGCTGGATCTCCGTGACTCTCCTTGCCGCCGCTGCGCTCGCGGGGTGCGGCTCGCCGCCGCCAACTGGGTCGACCGCTACTGAGTCGACCGCTACTGGGTCGACTCCGGCACCTCAGCTGCCGCCAGCGGCCGAGCCCGCCTCCTCCCCCGTGCCGAGCGCGCCGCCAGCCGGGCGGACGGTGCCGGTGGGCGCCGCCCCGGAGGGCGTCGTGGTCGACCCGTTGACGCACGTCGTGGCCGTCGGCGTGCGTGATCCGTCCGCGCTGACCCTGCTGGACGCCACCACCGGCGCGGTGCTACGCAAGGTTCCGCTGCCTGGTGGGCTGCGGCACCTGCAGTTGGCCGCGCCCGGCGGCCCGGTGCTGGTGCCGGACGAGGGGTCGAACCGGCTGCTGCGGGTGGCGCTGCCCGGCGGCGAGATCATCTCCGAGGTGGTCACCGGCAGGTCCCCGCACGACGCCACCGCGGCCGCGAACGGCACCGTGTTCGTGGCCAACGAGCTCGGGGGCAGCGTGGTCGCGGTGCGCGGCAATCAGGTGGTGCGCACCTTCACCGACGTCACCCAGCCGGCCGGGCTGGCGGCCGTCGGCAATCTAGTCGGCCTGGTCGACGTCCGGGAGAACGCGCTCAAGATCTACGACGCCCAGCGGCTGCGGCCGGTGGCGCAGCTGCCCGCGGGCGCCGGGCCCACCCATGTGGTCGCCGACAAACGCGGGCACCTGGCGGTCATCGACACCCGCGGCGGGGCCGTGCTGCTCTATGCGCTGACACCCACGATCCGCCAGATCGGGCGGATCCCGCTGCCCGGCACGCCCTACGGGGTCGCCTACGACCCGGTCCGCGACCGGCTGTGGGTGACGCTGACCGCGCTCAACGAGGTGATCGGGCTCGATCTCGGCGCGCGGGATCCGGTACTGACCGCCCCACTGCCCACTGTCCGCCAACCGAACACGGTCGCGGTGGACAGCTCCACCGGCCGGTTGTTCGTCACCGGTACCGCCGAGGGGGTGTTGGAGCTCATCGATCCAGTGACGTAGCGTGCACGGGTGCGAATTCTGATCACCGGCGGCGCGGGTTTCATCGGCTCGCACGTCGCCGACCTACTCGCCGCCGACGGGCACTCGGTGCTGCTGCTCGACGCGTTCCTGCCGCAGGCCCACGGCCCGGGCGCGGCACCGGCGTGGACGGCCGGGCATGAGTTGGTCCGCGGCGACGTCCGGGACGCCGAGCTGCTGAGCCGCCTGCTACCCGGGATGGACGCGGTGTGTCACCAGGCCGCGATGGTCGGGCACGGGCTGGATCCCAGCGATGCCCCGGACTACGCCGCCAACAACGACCTCGGAACCGCGGTGGTGCTGGCGGCGATGCACACCGCGGGGGTGCGCCAGCTGGTGCTGGCCAGCTCGATGGTGGTCTACGGGGAGGGCAGCTACACCTGCCCGACACACGGCGTCGTCCCCGCGGGGCCACGGCGCGCCGAGGACATCGCGGCCGGGCGCTACGAGGTGCCCTGCCCGCACTGTGATAATGATCTTGAGCCGTTGCTGGTGGGCGAGGACGCCCCGCTGGACCCGCGCAGCACCTACGCCGCCACCAAGCTGGCCCAGGAGTACCTCGCCTCGGCGTGGGCCCGGCAGACCGGCGGGGGGGTGTGGGCGCTGCGCTATCACAACGTCTACGGCTCCCGGATGCCCCGCGACACCCCCTACGCCGGCGTGGCGTCGATCTTCCGGTCGGCGCTGGCGAGTGGTGACGCGCCGCGGGTGCTGGAGGACGGGCGGCAGCGCCGGGACTTCGTGCACGTGTCCGACGTCGCGCGGGCCAACGCGCTGGCGCTGAGCGCCGCGCCGCCGCTCGGGCGGTGCGTGCCGGTCAACGTCTGTTCCGGGCAGCCGCACACCGTCGGCGAGTTGGCCACCGAGCTGGCCCGCGCGATGGGCGGGTGCGCCCCTCAGGTCGTCGGTGGCGCCCGGGCCGGCGATGTACGGCATGTGACGGCCGACCCCGCTCGGGCCGCGGAGCTGCTCGGTTACCGGGCGCGGGTGTCCTTCGCCGAGGGTGTCGCCCAGTTCGCCACCGACCCGCTGCGCGAGCCGGTCACCACGTCGTGAGCAACAGGTGGTTCACGGCCAGCGCGAGCACCGCCTGGGCGGCCAGCCACCACTGAACACGCCGCGCCGGGAGCAGCCCGGTCGCGGCGATCAGCCAGACCGCGAACGGCAGCCAGATCCGCTCCACCTCGCCCTTGCTCAACCCAGACAGGTCAGCGCCTAGCACCCCCACCCCCGCCGCCACACACAGCGCCACCAGCACGCCTGGTTGGAGGCTCTTCAAGGACCACCAACCCCGGTTCGGGCCGTCTTCAACGGCAG
Organism: Pseudonocardiaceae bacterium; assembly: GCA_039924425.1. GTDB lineage: Bacteria > Actinomycetota > Actinomycetes > Mycobacteriales > Pseudonocardiaceae. The sequence continues at coordinate 4,056 of JBDTAX010000055.1, read as the reverse complement.
CCATCCGTCCCGAGGTGAACAACCGCCACAGCCCGGCCGCTCCGGCCGGGCCGAGCACCACCGCCAGGCAGGCTAGGTCGGCCCATACCCAGTAGCTGTACGGGCGCAGCAGGCCGTACTCGCCAGGTTGGTAGTACCGGATCTTCACTAGCTGGTATCCCTCGAGCCACCAGAAACCCGCCGCCGCGAAGGCGGCCACCACGGCGGCCACGCCGACGCCGGCCACCAGCAGCGGAGCCAGCCGGCGGGTGGCGACCGCGACGGCCACCGGGAGCAACCCGGCCAGCACCAACCCGTAGGACAGGAACAGGGTGGCGCCGAGCAGCAACCCACCGCTCATGGACGCGGCCAGAGCAGGGATGTCGAGCCGCGGCCGGGCGGCACCGATGGCGAGCAGCGCGACCCCCCAGGCCAGCACCCCGGAGAACAGGCCGTCCGCGGACACCCCGATCCAGATCGCGCCGGGAAACAGCACCCCGAACGGCAGCGCGGCCCGAGCGGTGGCTTCAGCACCCAGTGCCCGCAGCGTAACCGCCACCGCGACCGCAGCCGAGGACCCGACCAGCACGCACAGCAGCGCCGCTGGCGCCCCACCGGGCAACCCGATCCGGTCCAGGCCGACGAAGACCAGCAGCGCCCCGGGGGGATGGCCAGCGACGTGGGTGGTCCAGGACTCGGGCCGCCCACTGACGATCCGCTCGGCGAAGGTACGCAGCATCACACCGACGTCACCGACCCTCGGGACATCGTGCAGGTACTCGGGCTCGGTGGTCAGCCGCCCGACCACCCCACGCTGCCACCCGTCGATCAGGGCCAGGAACATCGTCCAGGCCACCGCAGTGACGGCGGAAACCCCGAGCAGCGGCCGCCACGGCAGCCGGGCGGCCAGACCCGGTCCGCGCAGGATGACGAGCAGCGCGAGCGCCACCGCAGGGACCGTGCCCGGCCCGGTGTGCGGCAGCCACTGCGCACCCAGCGGTGGCGCGTCGACGTGCAGCGGCACCCCGTGGCGGAGCAGCCACACCCCGACTACCGCCGCCACCGCAACCAGCAGCCCGGCGCACCCGGCGGCCAGCAGGTCCGCGCGAAGACCTCGGGAGGCCGTCGTGGGCTGGCGCGGCACAGTCCTGGTCACAGCCCTGAGTTATACCTCGACGGGCGGATGTGGGCAGGTCGGTCACATCCGCACCCGGTCGACTCCGTGACCTAATTGTGATGTGCGAGCGGTGTCGAACTCATTGGGGCGCGTAATCGAAAGCCTGACTGATTGCCTGCCGCGGCACGTGATGTCGCGGGAGATCCGAACTCCCACCGACTGTTTGGAGGTTGCGTGCGAAACAAGATCGCGCAGACCTGTGCCACCGCACGCCGCGGCGGCCCGGCCGCGATGATGCTCATGGTGCTGGTCGCCGTGCTGGGCCTTGTCATGAGCTGCGGTAGTGCGGCGAGCGGTAGTGCGGCGAGCGGCGCCCCGACCGCCCCCAACACGGTTGTGATCAAAAACTTCACGTTCATGCCCGCCTCGCTGACCGTCGCGCCGGGAACCAAGATCACGGTGATGAACGAGGATCAGGCCACCCACACCTTCACCGCCCGCGACAAGTCCTTCGACAGCGGCCACATCTCCGGCGGGCAGCGCGCTGAGGTCACCGCTCCCAGTAAGCCGGGGACTTACCCCTACATCTGCGAAATCCACCAGTACATGTCTGGCACACTGATCGTCCAGTGACCCTCGCTGGCGTCGGCGGGGGACTCCGACTCAATCAAGGAACGCATAAATGATCTTCATTGCGGTCAAGTTCACGGTCCGGGCCGAGCGCGGCGAGGAGTGGCTCGAGCTGGTTGCGGACTTCACCCAGGCCACCCGCCGCGAGGCGGGCAACGTGTTCTTCGAGTGGTCCCGCAGCGTCGAGGATCCGCACCAGTTCGTCCTCCTCGAGGCCTTCGAGTCCAGCCAAGCCGGTACCTCGCACGTCAACTCCGAGCACTTCCGCACCGCGATGGCCTGGATGCCCGACGTGATCGCGAAGACTCCAGAGATCGTCAACGTCGAAGTGCCGCAGGACGGCTGGGGTCAGATGGGCGAGCTCTCCCCGCGTCGGTAGCGGTGCGCCACCATCTCGCGGGTGCATACTGGAGGGCATGTCCTTCCGTCGCAGGCGGTATGACCGTCGCTACGACGATCCCTACTACCAACCCCGGCGGGCGGGCGGGTCGTGCATTCGCGACGCCTGCCTGCTTGACGCTGGCTGCTGTCTCGGGGAAAGCCTCAGCGGCAACTGCCTTGTCATGACATTGCTGGCCGGGCCACAACTGACCGCGACGCTGCTCGCCGAGGCCCGAACCCTGCGTCGCAAGCAAGCCACCGTGAGCTCGGGACTCACCACGCTGCTGATCGCGGGTGTCCGGACGTACCAACGTGAGATCAGCCCACGTCGCGCGCCGTGTTGCCATTTCATGCCGAGTTGCTCGGAGTACGCGGCGCAGGCGATCCAGGCCCACGGCGCCCGGCGCGGCGGCTGGCTCACCCTCAAACGGCTGGGCCGCTGCCGACCCCGCACCCCCACCACCCACGACCCGGTGCCACCACCCATCTAGCGTCTCCCCGGCGCTACGCGCACCCGGGTGCGACGGTGACGTGGTGCTGGCGGGCGGCTTTCGCTAGGGCGTCGTCAAAGGTGGCCAGAGCGGAAGCGGTGGTCAGTGCGGTGTCCAGCGCGCAGCAGTCGGGCAGTTTCAGTCCGGAGCTAGCCCGCAGGTTCGCCAATCGGAGTGGCTCGCCATCCCGCCAATCCGCGACATGGATGCCGATCGCTTCGAGATCGGTGAGCATCTCCTGGCCGCGACCGACCTTCACCCCGCCGACAAGCACTTCGGCCAGGTTCAGCGAGTGGATGATGAATCCCTGTTCCGCCGAGCCGCGGAGATACTCGGTTGCCGCCTGGTGGTGTAGGTCGTGCGGGTACAGGTGCGCGATCACCAGACTGGCATCCAGTGTGATCACTCGGGCCAGTCCTGACGCAGCTCGGCCAGGTAGTCACCCCTGAACGCATCGGCGTACTTGCCGCTGCTCGCATCAATGGCATCGCGCCGGTTACGGATCGTCTCATCCTGCCCCTGCTCCAGGGCGATACCGCCGACGTGGACCAGCCGCAGCAGCAGCTTGGAACGTGGCTCGCTCGGCCACCGCCGTGCGGCAAGATCCAATGCGTGCGCGACGGTGGGAGTCTCAGTGACCTGATGGCGTGGTCGGGCGGTCGGCATGCGCTAAGTGTACCACTAGATATCCAGGTGGTACACCCGCTACTGCACGTCGACGAACTTGGCCAGCGTGCGTAGTTCGCGTCGGCCACGACGGTCGCGGCGCACCATCTGCCGCAGCATGTCGTGGACGCGGTGGGTGAACAGGAGCTGTTCCGGTGCGACCGCCCTGGCGGCGGTCAGTGCGTTGAGCGCGTGGTCGTCGTGCCGGCGCAGATAGTGTGACCAGGCCACGGTGATCAAGTGGGAGGCGCGACGCTCGGCCAGCTCAGGAGGCAGCCTGGTGTCGTCAACGTGCGCGGCCTGGCGAAGAGCGTCGATGGGGTCACCCATTTCAGTGGCCAGCCACACCCGGTGAATGGCGATGTTGGTGGGGCCGAACGCGGTCCAGAAGTCATTGCGGTCGCCGGTGAGCTGCGCGGCCCGGTGACACTCCCGGAGGTAGTCACGCACCGCCGCGTGGTCACCGACACTGGCCGCGCCCACCGCGCTCCTGAGCATCATCGCTCCATAAAGTGACGCGTGCTGCGGGGACTGCGCCAACAGGGGCCTCAGCGTGTCGGCGACCGCGACCGGAACGTCGATGGACTCCGGGAGCAGCCCGTTGCTTCGCAGTGCCGCCGCCAGTCGCCAAGCGGCCCCAGCGATCAGAAGATCGTGATCGCTGCGCTCGGCAGCAGCCATGGCACGTTCCACGGTAGCCCACGACAGGTGCTTTTCTCCGGTTCGGTCCAGCATCCCTGAAGTGACTCGCCAGACCAATGAGAGCTGTCCGAACGCGCGGCGTTGTCGTTC
>JBDTAX010000054.1:0-7380 GCA_039924425.1 Pseudonocardiaceae bacterium | reverse complement strand
GCGGATGAGGAGGTGGCGGCCTCGCTGGAGCGGGTGGGCACGACCGCGAGCCGCAGGTCGAGCCACGCCCTCGCCGCCCGCGCCTTCGAGCGGGCCGCTGGTCTGAGCCCGAGCGGCACCGAGCGCGCCCGCCGGTTGCTCGCGGCCGCTTCCTCGGCGGTCTTGGCGGGTTCGGTGCAGGAGGCGATCCACCTGCTGGAGCAGGTTCGCACCTGGACCGAGGACCCCGCAATCGCCGCTGTCGCCGAGTGCGAGCAACACCGGTTGGCCGTGTGGAGCTCAACCCCCGAGGTGAGCCGCGCCCGACTGTTCGCTTTCGCCGAGCGGATTGAAGAGCACCTCCCGGAGGTGGCGGCTCGGGCGTATCTGGCCTCGGCCCAGGCCAGCCTGGCCAGCTATGACCTCTCCGCGCTCACCACGGGGATCGAACGGGCGGCTCGGTTGGCGGGCTCCGACGAGCATGTCGCGCTGCGCTGTGACATCCTCGGCGCGCTCGCGGCCGCCCAGGCTGGTGCGACGGAGCGCGCCGAGGGGCTGCTGCGCGGGCGCCACGCTCAGCTCGCGGTGGAGGACACCTCCGACATCGACCAGCTCGTCACCACCAGCGGGACGTGCTACCTGGCGCTGGGGCGGACCGCTGAGGCCCGACCGTTGCTCACCCGCGCCGTCGAGACCAGCCGCCGGGCGAATGCGGCCGGGCTGCTCGCTCACCAGCTGCCCCAAATGGCCATGCTGGAGTGGATGGATGGCGACTGGACCTCCGCGCTCGCCCTAGCCCATGAGGCGGTCGACCTTGCCTCGCAGACCGGTTGGCTGGCCCAGCTGCCCAACAACCTGAGCGCCCTGGCCAGGGTTGAAGCGGGGTTCGGGATGGCCAGCTGCCGCGAGCACGCCGCCCAGGCCATCGCCGCCGCGCGATCCGGCGGCCACGCCGGCACCACGGTGCACGCCCTGATCGCCCTGGGGTTGCTGGAGCTCGGCCTGGACCGCCCGCACGACGCGGCCGACGCGCTCCAAGAGGCCTGGGACGGCGCCTCGCGGGTGGCGTTGAACCTGCAACTGCAGATCCTGCCCGATCTCGTGGAGGCCTACGCGGGGGCCGGCCGGCTCGAGCAGGCAACCGAGAAGCTGGCGCAGCTCGACGAGCTGGCCGTACGCACCGGGCACATGTGGGCGTGGGCCGCCGCCGCCCGCTGTCACGGGCTGCTGGAACGCCGAGACTACGCGGAGTGTTTCGAACAAGCCCTGTGCCTGCACTCCGAGAGCACGCTGCCCTTCTCCCGCGCCAGGACTCATCTCGCCTATGGCATCCGCCTGCACCGTAGCCGGAACCGGGCGGACGCGCGGGTCCAGCTGCGCCACGCACTGGAGCTGTTCGAGCGCCTCGGCGCCGCACCCTGGGTGGAACGAGCCCGCGACAAGCTGGTGTCCAGTGGCGGGAAAACGCCCGCCACTGGCGACATCATCGAGCTGCGGCTCACCCCGCAGGAACTCAACGTCTCCCTCGCGGTCCAGCGCGGCCTCACCAACGCGGGTGCGGCAGCCGAACTCTTCCTCAGCGTCAAGACAGTCGAATATCACCTCAGCAACATCTACCGAAAGCTCGGGATCAGCCGCCGGACGCAGCTGATCCGCGTCCTGAGCAAGCGCCGCCCGACCTAGTCGTTCTCAGTTGTCAGCGCTGGCAACTGACCGGGGACCGAAACCACGCTGCTCCAGCGTGTCGCGCAGCTCTCGCAACACCCGCAGGCGGGTCGGCCCGATGCTGCCCTGGGGCATGCCCGTGGCGTGGGACACCTCGGCGTAGCTGCGCTCGGGCTGGTAGAACAGCATCTGGATCAGCGCCCGGCGGCGCCCAGTGAGCTCTCGCACGGCGCTGTTCACCGCTCGGTGCGCCTCCCTGGTGACGACTGCGGCGTCCGGTCCTTCGTCCGTCGCGACCAGCTGCTTGCCGGCAAGGTCATCAGGTACCTCACGGTTGCGGCGCCGGAGTAGCGCGAGGCACTCGCGGCTGGCTGTCGTCGCCAGCCAGCCCCCCAGGCACTCCGGGTCCCGGAGGGTGTCGATCCGTTCCAGAACCCGCAGCCAGGTGTTCTGCACGGCGTCCTCAGCGTCGGCCGGCTGTAACCGGAACGAGGCCACAGTGGACCGCACCAGGCGGCCGTACCGGTTCATCAGTTCTTCCCAGGCCAAGGGTTTTTTGTCGTCGGCCGCTCGCAGCAGGGCGGTGGTGCTTTCCCGGATTTGGGTACTCGCTGGTGCTGGCATCGAGTCGCTCCTTCTTCTCGCCTCGATGCCGACGCTAGGGAGATTCCGGCCCCGCAAGATCCGAGCAAACCCTGGTGCACACCCTAGGGTTCTCGGACGCGCACCTGGCGTGCCAGCTGGCGCAGCCAGTAGTTGTGCGCGAGCCAGAGCAGCGGCTGAATGACCGGGTACAGCAGGCTGGGCACGACGCCGCGGTTGGTCTCCTCGGTGACGACCCGAGTGCCCTGCTCGTGCGATTCGAGCAACCAGATGTGGTACCCGTGCGCTCCGCGACTCCACCAGCGGCTGTGCCAACGCCAGCCGATCAACAGCGGGCGTTTGCAGGGGTCCACCAAACTGGTCATCGGCATGCCGAAGGTGACCCACCGGAAGACGCTGCCGCTGCGCAGGTCGCGCTGCTGTGGGTCCGCCAGCTCGACGAACCACGCGTTGGCGTAGAACTCCGACCAGCCCTGCGCGTCCACCAGCAGATTCCACACCCGCTCCGGGGACGCCGGAATGATGCGCTCGTTGTGGGTGAACACCGGCGCGCCCCGCGGCTGCTCGTCACGGGGCCATTGGTCGAACTTGGAGACCGTGCTCTCGGTCCCACGAGGCCGCAACCTGAGACTGTTCGCCACGTCTGTCCTCCCGACACTCATCACGCGGCCCACTGGCGCACGTCGTCAGTGTGAGGGAGTACGCAGCTGTCCTCGTTGATACCTCGAGTGTGCGAGTCGCCTTCCATACAGACGTCCAGACCGCGCTCCCGGCACCACTGCCTGCCCCGCTGCACCCCCAGATCCACGGCGGCCGCCAGGCTGTGACGCGCGAAGACCAGCAGGTAGTGCAGCGGCACTTCCTGGACCAGCGGGACGACCCGGACCGGGTGCGGGTACTGCGCGGGCCTGCCCTGTGCTGGTCCGCCCTGGGCGTGCGCCCGGTTGCTGCGCGCAATCCGGTCCAGACTGCGGTGCAGTGCTCCGTTGGCGCAGGCCTCGATCACCTGGAAGTACTGGGCTACCGGACCGTTGCGCCAGCGCCCGGCGGTGCTGACAGTCCAGATGACCCACAGCTCGTTGGCACCGGCCTCAATGGCGGCCTCAAGGTTGGCATCGGTGGCGAACACCCCGTCGATGTACGTCCTGTCGCGGATGATCACCGGCGGGTACCAACCTGGCAGGGAGGTCGCAGCTACCAGGGCATCCTCGCTCATCTGTGCCGGCGGCAGGGTAAGCAGCCGCTGCCCCGAGACATCGAAGACGTTGAACGTGGCGGATCGGCTGGACGCTCGGATCCGCTGCCAGTCAAGCCCCCAAGTGTCCCGCAACACCCGGGTGCGGAACTTTCGCATCGTGAGCAGTGACTTGCCGCGCAGCCAGCCACGACAGTTCAGCTCCAGAGCGGCGTGGATCGGCGAGGTGCGCCGCCAGTTCTCCGCGATCCGGTGGCCGCTCATCCTCTGGCACCACATCGCGAGCTGGAACACACCCCCGCTGGCGCCGTCGGCGTGCATGAACTCCAGCGGTTTGCCACCCTCGCGGGCCTCGTCCAACCAGACCTGGAGAACGCCGGCCTGGAACGCCACCTTGAAACCGCCCCCGGCCAGAATAAGGGCGCGGCGCGGTGAACCGTCCAGCTCGGGTGCTAATGGACCACTGGTATGAGTACCCTCGAACATCCCCGACTCCTCTCCACATGGTTATGGAGTAGGCCGTCGTCCGCGCTGATACCTCACCAGGCAATGAGTACGCTTTCGGTGCGTCAACCGTGGAGCAGTCGCTCTAATGCCGCGCGCGCCGCCGTGTCCCGCGTGGCGGCGGACGCGATGTCCTGCGCCAGCGCGTGCAGCCATTCGGCCACACCGATGCCGCGACGGCTGATCACCACCCCGCGCACCACCTGCTGCAGCTCCGCTTCGAGCTCGCCGCGCCGGCCTTCGCGCAGTTCGAGATCGCGGTTGTCCCCGTGCACCACGAGGCGGACGGCGCGGCCCGGGCGGCGAGCCAAGCGGTCCCCGGCGGTGCGCTGGTAGCCGATCTCCACCATACCCGCCGGGAGCGCCTGGGCCAGCGCGCCGCTCAGCACCCGGGCGTAGGCCGCGACTTCGTCGCGGTCGGCTCGCAGCATCGCCGCCAGGAGCTGCACGTCTCCCAGCGGGCCCAGGCCACTGGGTTCCAATGTCATGAGCGTTCCAGCGTCATGAGCGTTCCAGTGTCATGAGTCAGTCAGCGGGAGGACGAGCTGCGGCTTGGCGATCACGTGGTCGGCGCGCATCGGGCGCACCGCGGTGCCGATCGCGAAGAACTCCGTGGTGTGCCCACCCCAACGATGCCCGAGCGAGAGCAACTGCACCCCGACGATGCCCTCGGCGGCCAACTGCTCAGCTTCAGCCTGCATCCGGCTCATCGCCAGCTCCCGAGCGTCATAGAGCGCCTCGGTGAACTGCGGCAGCTCGACATTTTGCCCGATGTTGCCCATCGCCTGCCAGAACTTCTGGTGCGCGATGTGGTAAACGCAGGAGCCCATCACCATGCCCAGTGGGGCGTATCCGGCCTGGATCAGCGTCCAGAAGTCCTGGCCGGACAGATCGGAGGTGAACGGCTGGTTCTGGTTGTTGCGCCAGGGCTGCCCGTCGGGCGCCTGGGCATCATCGGCTTTGACCGCGGTGCCGACCGCGATGAACTCGGCGAGGTCCGCGCCGAACTCCTTGAACTCGATCTCCAGTCGCACGCCGACAATTCCGTCGGCGCCCAACTGGTTCGCCTCGGCCTCCATCCGCGTCATGGCCAGCTCCCGGGCGTGGTACATCGCCTGGGACAGCATGGTGAGTTCCTGGTTTTTGTTCCACCGACCCATCTGAAACCCGACGTGATAAATGCTGGTGCCCAGCACCAGCCCGAGGGGACGGAACCCGGCCTCCCGCACCAGCAGGAACTCGTTCACCGACAGGTCCGAGGTGAACAGGCTGGTGGCTTGGCCCGGCTTCATCTCGGCGAGCCGGCGCATCGCGTCGTCCGGGATGCCAGGTGGGATATTGGGGGGCAAGTTGGGGGGGCTGCCGGGTGCGGTGGGGTCGGCGGTCATCACTACTCCTACTGCTTCTCGGTTTCCGCGGCTATCGCAGTGGCAGGATGGTCAACGATCGGGTCGGGGCGCGTGTGCCCTGGTGGAAGCGCACGAGCGCGGTGCCGAACACGCTGGCTTCGGCGACATGGTCACGGTGGTTCTCCGCCGGCTCGATCTCCCTGATCGACAGGCCCATCGAGGAGACGATCGCTCCCTGCGCCCCGGTTTTCCGGGCCTGCTGGTCGAAGCGGTGGCGGGCATCGGCGCGCACGTGGGTGACCAGCTCGGTGTAGCCGGACACCTCCGTGTTGCCGGCACCCCACGAGGCCTGCCGCTGAGTTCGCCAGTCGTCATGGCGCACCGCCATGGAGATCCCGTAGACGAGGGCGGCGGGCACCCAGCCGGCCTGCATCAGCTTGGCGAGGTCCTGGCCGGCCAGTTCGGTGGTGAACACCGTGCCCGGGCGGTGCCGCGACCGGGCACGGACCGCGGTGCCCAGCGCGACGAACTCGCGGTTCTCGGCGCCGGCCTGCGCTCCAAGATGCGACGCTGTCAGCCGCACTCCCACGACACCATCGGCGCCCATCGCGGTGGCCTCCTCGGTCATCCGGCCCAGTGCCGTGCCGTAACCGCGGTACAGGGCGTCGACGTACGGCCCGAACCCGACGAACCGGGCCGGTCCGGACGAGGCGACAGTCCCCGGGGGCATCCCCCCAGCGATCCCCCCGCTGATTCCGATGCCCCCGAAACCACCGAAGTAGCCGCAGCCTCCGAAGCCGCTCCACCCGATGTGTTCGACGATGCAGCCCATCACCTCGCCGACCGGGTCGAAGCCGACTGACTGCACCCCGACCGCCCCGGGCACCGTCAGCAGCGAGGTGCGCAAACCCGTGCGGGCGAAGCGCCGCATCCGCTCGGCGGCCACCGGCGGCAGTCCGCGACCGTCCCACGCAGTCATCAGCGCTCTCCTCACGCGTCCCCGGGTAGCGAGCCTACCAGTGGTTTTTTTGCGCGCGCGCCTCGAACAGGAATACGGCCGCGGAGATGGACACGTTCAGCGAGTCGATCGAACCCAGCATGGGGATGAACACGCGTTCATGGCCCGCCTCGTACCAGGATTTCGGGATTCCGTAACGCTCCGAACCGAGGATGAAGGCGGTGCGGGTGGTTGAATAATCGAACAATCGATAATTTTTCGCGCCATCCGTGTCGGCCAAATAGACGTCGACGTTGTTCGACCGGAGCCATGACATCGCGTCTTCGGTCCGTTCGAAATCCAGTACGGGCATGGTCAGGACCATGCCCTGGCTTGCTCGGAATACCTTGGGATGGGTTAGTCTGGTGCGTCGATTCGTCAACACCAAGCAGTCCGCGCCGGCCGCGTCCAGCGTCCGGATCAGGGTTCCCAGGTTGCCCGGGATCTCCATGCCGTCGGCCACCACGATCAGAGCCGACTCGCCGAGCGCAACGTCGGTCGGCTCCCACGTGGGCAACAGCGCGAGCGAGAGCAACCCGTCCGGCCGGTCGCGTTCGGAAATACGCGCCAACGTTTTTTCCGAAACCTGGTAGGCCAGGTGCGCGCGCGACGCCAACTCGACCGCTCGCTTCTGCGCCTCGTCGCCGTAAGCGGCTTCCGGGCACCACAGGAACGTGTCGATGAAGGTATTGTGGGTCAGCAGGAGGTTATGCGCCCACAACCCCTCAGCAATGATCATTTTTCGGGGATTAGGCGCGGTGTTCCGCTGGATCGCCAGCACCTGTCTGATCTTGGGATGCTGCGCGCTGATCCGCTGGAGTTCCATCGCTCCGAAGTGTCCCAGTCCGCTCCCGTCAGGTCTACGCTGCCTGGTTGCGGGCGAGAGATCTGGACGAGACGGGGCGAGCATGGCGGGCAACCAGCCGGCGGAGTACCAGGTGCCGACCGGGGTGGGGCTGACCGCGGTGGCTGTGGCGGCGGCTCGCGCCGCGGAAGGCCGACGCGAGGACGCACTGTTCGACGACCCGTTCGCGGCGGACTTCGTGGCCGCCGCCGGGGACGCGCTGTCCTTCCCCGCCGCCGACCAC
>JBDTAX010000053.1:0-11047 GCA_039924425.1 Pseudonocardiaceae bacterium | reverse complement strand
GTGGTGGTCGGTGAGCGGGGACTGCCGGTGTGGTGGTGGCCGGTTCCGCTGCTGTTGAGCTGGGCCGGTGTGCTGTTGAGTAGCGCCGACCTGATCGCCCGGCGGCTGCCGGACGCGCTGACCCTGCCGGCCTATCCAGTCGTCGCCGTCCTGCTGGTCGTCGCCGCGCTCGGTGCCGGTGACGCCGGGCTGCTGGCACGCGGCGCCGCCGGTGGGTTGCTGTGGGCCGGCGGATACGCCGCGGTACGCCTGGTCGCGCCGGGCGCCTTGGGCGGCGGCGACGTCAAACTCGCCGGCACCCTAGGCGCCCTCACCGCCGCAACCTCCTGGCCCGCCCTGCTACTAACGGTCCTAGCCGCCAGCCTGGTAACCGCCGTCGCCGCCGCCCCCGCCCTGCTGCTCGGTCACCCCAACATCCCCCACGCCCCCGCCATGCTCACCGCCGCCTTCCTCATCACTCTCCACCCACCCCCGTGACCCCCGCATTCAGCGGGCTCAGCGGGGTTATCGGCACCCCATTTACCCCGCTGAGCCCGCTGAATGCGGCGGGCCGGCCCCGCTCTCAGTCTGCGGGGACGTCGTAGAGGAGAACGTGGCGGTCGGCGGGGAGGATTACGAGGTAGACCTCAACTGGCCGGTCGTGCTGGTCGAAGGTGGTTCGGAGCAGACGCCCGACCGGCATACCGGTGACCATGCGCAGTGTCGCTGTTTCCTCCGCTGTGGGCATCCGCCAGGTGATCTCGTCTTCGTAGCGGGTTGGGGTGTGTCCGAGGTCTTCGAGTATCTGGTCGGTTCCTGCCACGACATCAGCGGGATTCATGATCTTGGAGTCTTGGACGATGCTCAGCGGGTAGTAGCTGTCTCCCAGCTGCAACGGCTCATCGTCGGCGTACATGACGCGTCGTCGGACGCCGACCGGCGTGCCGACCTCGACGCCGAGGTGAGCGGCGATGTCGGCGTTAGCGGCTAGTTGTTCGACGGTGCTGGCCTGGTGCGAGGTTTTGCCCTGCGCCTGGATCTGCTGGGTGAAGGTGTCGCGGCGCCGGTCGGCTTCGAGGCGTTTGGCCCGGGAGCCGGTGCGTGAGGCGAAGTACTTCGACAAAACATCGGCGGCGTCGAGTTCACGACGCACGCCATCGCTACGGACTTCCGGTACCGCCAAGTCGGACCGAACCGGCACAATGGCATCGTGTGCGGGCGGCTTCGGGCCGCCACCGACGTTCCACGGAACTCGGGACATGCTCGTTGGGGTCTCGGAAACCGTTCGAGTGGGGGCGCTGTGGATGTCGTGGTGGTGGTCGAGGGGCCGGGGACAGGCGGTGAGTTGCGTTCTTTGTGCGAGTGGCTGGTGGGTGAAGAGGAGCTGCGCGGGCGGGTGCATCTGAAGGAGTCCGCCCCGGACCCGGGCAGGTTGGGGACGTTGCCGCTGGCGGTGGAGATCGCGTTGGCGCCGGGAGGTGGGGTGGTGTTGGCCAGCGCTGTGGTGGCCTGGTTGCGCTATCGCACCAGTGATCTCATCTGCCGCGTGACCCGTCCTGATGGCGGCGCGGTGGAGCTCTCGGCTAAGCGGGTGCCTGATCCGGAGTCGGTGCGAGTGTTGGTCGCCGAGCTGTCGGACCTGCTTCGTGAGGATGCCGCTGGCGGGGCGCCTGCTCGCGAGTCGTGATGATGCTCAGTGGCGTGGGGACCCGGGTGCTGCTGGTGGGGACCGGGACGTATGCGCCTGATTCGGGGCTGCTGTCGTTCCCGCGGTGTCGAGCACGCTGGTTGATCTGGGGCAGGCGCTGATGGAGCGGTGCGGGGTGGCTCCAGAGCAGCTCCGCGTGCTGCGGGATCCCGAGAGCCCCACTCAGGTGGGTATCGCGCTGGCCGAGGAAGCGGAGCAGGCCACCGAGGTGTTGCTGGTCTACTACGTCGGTCACGGGGTGATCAGCCCCAGCGGTCAGCTGTATCTGACGACAGCGGCGACTGATCGGCGCCCGACCCGGCTCACGCACACGGCGCTGGCGTACTCGGCGGTTCGGGAGGCGTTGCTGGCCAGTAGGGCCCGGGCCGTCATCGTGGTGTTGGACTGCTGTTTTTCCGGTCGGGCGGTGGAGACGCTGGGCGCCGAGGAGATCGCTGACTTCGCCGCGGTATGCGGCGGGTATGTGCTGGCCGCGGCGTCCCGAGATGAGGTGGCGCTGGCCCCGGTGGGCCAGCCGCATACCGCGTTCACCGGCGAGTTGATCCGCCTGCTCACTGAGGGTGACCCACAGGCCCCGTTGCGGCTCACCCTCCGGTACGTGTTCGACGCTTTGGAGCGCGCGGCGCTGGCGCGTAATTTGCCGTTGCCTCAGCAGCGGGCCAGCGGCACCATCATCGATCTGGTGCTGTGCACCAACCCGGCCTATCAACCCCGAGAGCAGCCGACGTATTTCCCGGACGAAAACCGCGCGGAGGATCTCTGCCCGTATCCGGGTCTGGCCGCATTCGGTCCCGCTCAGGCGCAGTGGTTTCGCGGCCGCGAGGGTCTCTGTGCGGACTTGCTGCGCCAGCTCAGGCGACGGATGGACCAGCCCGGACCGGTGGTCGTGGTCGGTGCGTCCGGCTCGGGGAAGTCCTCGCTGCTGCGCGCGGGTCTGCTGCCCGCCCTGAGCCAGGGTGAGCTACTGGTGGCGGGCTCGCGGACCTGGCCGCGCCTGCTGTTGACCCCGACTGGGGACCCGCTGGGGGAGCTGGCCACCAAGCTCCCCGCGACCACCGGCTGCTGCCCCGCGGTTCCGCGGAACCTCGCCGATGCCCCGAGCTGGCTCACCGCGGCGGCCCGGGAACTGCTGCGGGAACGCGCCGGGGGCGCTGATGAGGGGAATGTCCGAGGTGGATGGGTGGTTGTACCGGTCGTCCGGGCCGGGCGCGCTGTGTCCCCGGGTCCACATCACTCCGCCACCGCGGACGGTCGTTCGGCTGAAGCCGTGGTGCGCTCTTCGCCGCGAGGCGACCAGCGCCCGGCCCGGACCCTGACACACATTAAGGGCGGCAAGTCATGAAGGGTGATCGCACCGAGATCGTCATCGACGCCGGCGGCACCACCCGGACCTACGAGATCGAGGCCACCCGCAACGGTCGGCGGGTGGAGATCACCCACGGCCGCGGCATCGTGGAGGTCACCGAGGTCACCCGCGGCGGCACACCGGTGCGCACCGCGCGGTTCATGGCCTCCCGGGTACTCGCCCTGGTCGAACACCCCACCGCCCGGCCAGCGACGCCCGAGAACAAGCCCGTTGCCCGGGTCGTTCCCCAGCCTCGGGTAGGTGGCAACTCAACCGTCCCGCAGGCCGCCGAGGCCGGATAACAGTCAGCTGATCACCATTACTCGGCAGGACAGGCCAGGGGCTCTACCGAGCATGGCGTCCGGCGCTTCCGGCCTCGTCGTATGGGTCGTTGAGCCCGGCGCGGAGAGCCGTCACTCAGCAGGAGGTTCGGTCTGCTGCTTTGGTCGGAATTCTGGTCGGCTTTGAGCTAAACTTGGCCCATGTCCGGAGCCACGTTACCGCTCAGCGATGTCAAGGCTCGCTTGTCCGAGCTGGGGCGTCGGGTCAGTGAGCAGCACGAGCGGATCACCGTGACCCGTAACGGCGAGGCGCAGTTCGTGCTGGTGTCGATCGATGACCTCGAGGGGCTTGAGATCACGTTGGAGGTGCTCAGCGACGAGGGTGCCATCGGACGGATCGCCGAGAGCCTCGCCAGTCTCGATTCCGGTGATCCTGGCACGACCGTCGCCGAGCTGCGGGCGGACCTTGCTCGGCGACGCGCGGGAGCGTGAGCGGCCACCCGGACGGCCGGTTCGAGGTTCGGGTCCAGCCGGCGGCGCGGCGCGCCTTGGCGGAGCGGTTGCCGGAGGCGGTAGCGGCTGCCGTACTGGATTTTCTTGACGGGCCGTTGGCGGAGGACCCGCCGCGAGTGGGCAAGCCCTTGGTCGGGCCGCTTGCGGGTTGCTTGGGTGCGCGGCGGGGGACATATCGCGTGATCTATCGCGTCGATCTCGACCGCCGCACGGTCCAGATTCTCGACATCGACCACCGCTCCAGCGTGTATCGACGGCGCTGACACAGAGCGGTGGGGCTGAGGGTGCCGAGGCGGCGTCATGAGGCCCCGGGCAGGCCGAAGAACTCGCGGTCTCGCGGGCTGTAAGGGCGCAGATCGTCCCACCACTCGGCGTGCGGGTCGTAGGCCGCGAAGAACGGCCGGCCGACCAGCTCCGGCTGGCGCGCCTGCAGGAAGCGCAGCGCGAACGCCGCCCCGCCGTCGAGGTCGACCACGCCGTCAATGACAACCTTGCCCGGTGACGCGGACATCACCGGGCCACGCGCGGTCCGGCCGAGGCCGGAAACCTGCCGCAGCGCACCGCGGTAGATCTCCAGTGCCCGGGCGATCGGCAGCCCGAAGTAGCGCCGCGCGCCGGTGTCCCGCTCGACGAACATGTAATAGGGCACGACGGCGTTGCGCACCTCGGCCTGCCATAGCTGCGCCCACACCCGCTGGTCGTCGTTGACGTGCCGGACAACGGGGGCCTGTGCCCGCAGCACCGCGCCGGTCGCGGCCAGCCGGGACAGCGCGGTGCGGGCCGCGTCGGTCCCCAGCTCGGCCGAGTGCGACAGGTGCAGCATCATCGCGACGTGCTTGCCCGCGGCGACCAGACGTTCCAGCAGTCGTAGCAGGTCGTCGGCGTCGGGCCCGGACAGCAGCCGGTACGGCCAGTAAGACACCGCCTTGGTGCCGATCCGGATGGTCTCGACGTGCTCGCGGCCCGGTTCGAGCAGCGGCTCCAGGTAGCTGGCAAGCAGGTCGGTGCGCATGACCAGTGGGTCGCCCCCGGTCATCAGCACGTCGGTGATCTCCGGGTGCCCGTCCAGATACGCGGTCATCGCCCCCGGTCCGGACACCGCCAGCTTGAGGTCCGGCCGGTCCACGAACTGCGCCCACCGGAAGCAGTAGCCGCAGTAACTGTGGCAGGTCTGCCCCTGGCGCGGGAACACCAGCAGCGTTTCGCGGTACTTGTGCTGCATGCCCCAGCCGTCGAGCTCGACATCTTGCGGGACGTTCATGCTCAGCTGATCACCGGGGTGCGGGTTCAGCCCGTCTCGCACCCTGTCGACGGCCTGGCGCAAAGCCGCTCGATCACCGCGCAGCAACGCTCGCTCGATCAGCGCGAAGTGCTCGACCTCGAGCATGTCCCGGTGCGGAAAGGTCAGCTGGTAGATGGGGTCCTCGGGCGCGCGGTCCCAGTCGATCAACTCGTCGACCACGTAGCTGCTGACCTTGAACGGCAAAACCTGGGACACTACCCGAACGTGATGGGCCAGGTCCAGGTCGCCGGTACGGTCGAGGACGAGTTTGCGGAGCCGGTCGCCACTGACCGATCGCGGGGCGAGGGCGGCCGGAGCGGCGCCCCCGAGTGCGCTCAACGGGGCTTGCGCCAATGAATTGGAAACGTCGACTGAAAAAGACATGAGTCACCTCCCACGCGTAGAATTAAAAAACAAGATCAGTGGCTTAAAATAAATGATTTAATTTCGTGAGGCGGCCTCCCGGTCTCCGACACGTCGTTGTTCAGCAGCTTCCGCATCTCAACATTATTGCACTTCGGCCATCTGAACCAGTAACCGCCGAAAGGAGGACGAGCAAGGCCCAGCGGAGGCGTCATGCACAACAGATACGTCATGCTGAAACTCGATCGGGTGAACTTGTAGGGCGCGGCGCGGCTCGGCCGCCAGTGAGAGTGTTCCCGCTGTTCAAGACGTTGGTCTTGGGTCCTGGTTGCTCAGCGGGGATACATCCCGCCGTCGATGCTGAATACCTGGCTGGTGATGTAGCCGTTGCGCAGGATCGCGTGTGCGAGATCGGCGACCTCTTCCGGGCGGCCGACCCGGCCGACGGGGGTCAACTTGGCCAACTGTTGCGGATCGCCGGGGAGCATTGCGGTCTCGACGAATCCTGGCGTGATCACGTTGACGGTGACGCCGGCCGCGGCCACGCGGCTGGCCAGGAAGTGCGCGAGGCCGTGCAGTCCGGCCTTGGAGGCGGCGTAGTCGGGACCGATCACCCCGCCGCGGAAAGCCGCTACCGAGGAGATGAACAGGACGCGGCCGAAGCCGCGCTCGCGCATTCCTGGCAAGGCGCGGCGGGCGAGCAGGAAGGGCGCCCGGAGGTTGACCGCCAGCGTGTGGTCGAAGGTCGCGGCGTCGATGTCCTCGTAGCGGGCCGGACGCGCGATGCCGTGATTGGCGATCAGGATGTCAATCGGCCCGAGCGCGGCTTCGACGTCGTCGATCAGCTGTTCGGGAGCGCCCGAATCCGCCATGTCGGAGCTGAATGCTCGGGCGCTCCCGCCGCCGGAGACGATCTCTGCCGCGAGTGCCTCGGCCGGCTCGGCGTTGCTGCCGTAGGCCAGGGCGATCCCCGCGACATCGCGGGCGAGCCGCCGGCAGATCGCGCCACCAATGCCGCCACTGGCTCCCGTGACGAGCGCGATGCGCCCGGCCAGATCGAGTTCGCCCGACATCTTTCGTACTGTACCCGCAGGTCCCGGAATTGGTGCGACTCAGTGCCCGCGTGCGGATTTCTCGGAGCGGCCTCAGGGGCTTGTGGTTTAGGCGAATCAGCCTTCGCCAGACTCGGGATTTCCTTCGTCGTCGAGTTGGCCGCGTCGTTGTTGGATGCCGGCGACGTTGTTGAGGGAGACGGAGAGGTCGCGGAGGGATTGGGGGGTGTCGCCGTAGGTGGTGTGGATGCGGCGGCGCAGGTGCAGGGATTCGGTGTAGGCGGTGAGGGCGTCGTCGAGTTGGCCGCGTCGTTGTTGGATGCCGGCGACCTTGTCGAGGGAGACGGAGAGGTCGCGCAGTGCGGTGGGCGAGTCTGGGGAGCGCCGCACCAGCTCGCGGTGCAGCTCAACCAGGGCGGTGGCGGCCTCGAGCGCAATCTCGCCATCCAGTGAGCCAGACAGGATCTCTAGCAGCGCCACCGTGGTGTCCAGCTCAAGTGGAAGCCGGCCCTCCAGCGCGATCCGGGCGTGCCGGGTGGCCTCGACCGGCTCGTCCTGCTTGGCCCACACCTGGGCCAGCCAGGCGTGCGCGAGCAGCGCGTCCTCCGGGCTCGCCGCGGCATCAAGCGCGCCGAGGCTCGCGTCTATCGCAGGGCCGATGTGGCCCGACCGCACCGCGCTTGCGGCTCGCTTCAACAGTGCCCCGACCTTGGGCGAGGGCTGGATGGGCTTGCCGGGCACCGGCGTGAGTTCACCGCGACCCGCAGGCGCAGCGTCGGGCGTGGCGGGTTTGGCCTGCATGCGGGACTTGTCGCGGGTGCGGGCCACCAGCTCGGCGACGTCCGGGGCCTGGGCGCCGAACAGCACCGCCAGCCAGAACCCGTCGCGGAGCACGAACTCCGCCCGGATCCGCTCCCAGAGTGCCTCGACATCCCGGTGCAGGCTCCGGGCCGCCTGCCGCCGCTCGCTCATGGCAGGCCGAGCGCTCTCCTGGCCAGCGGGTGCACCTCGTACCAGTCCTGGCCGTTCAGGTGACCGAGCAGCATGTGGCTCTGCAGCAGCCGGGCCATCAGCTGCACCTCCGACTCCGCGGGCCGAACCGTGCCGTCCCCGGAGGCCACCCCGCGCAGGAACACCTCCTGCTCCGCCGTCATCACCAGGAAGTCGTGCGCCACCAATCCGATCGCCTCCTCGACGTGCTCGTCACGCAGCGGCGGCGAAAGCGACCTGCGGAGCGTGAGGTTGACCACCTGACGCAGCAGCGTGAACAGGTCCCGCAGGTGGCTCCCGGACGCCTGGATGATCGCATCGAGCTGCTTGCCGGCGAAGATCTCATCGACCGGGAGCCGGCGGGAGACGACCTCGCGCAGCTCCGTCAGCGTCCTGGCGACGGTGCCTGCGGCCTGGCCGGGGCGCGGCCGGACGTGCGGTACCGGAACCGGCAGTACCCGGGGTCGAACGGCAGCGCGCCGGGCGAGGTGAACTGCAGGTAGGTGGGCACGGTGTAAATCATGTGGTGGGAGTCGAACTTAAGCTTGCTGGCGTGCGCGACGAACAGCGCCTGCACCGATTCCTGCACCGCCAGGTCGTTCTCGGTGGTGCCGCGCAGCTTCTCCAGGCCGTCCACGATGAGCACCGAGCCCAGGCCTGGGTCACCGGTGGGCAGCAGCGTGGTGAGAAAGGCCGCGACCTCCTCGTAGAGCTGCCCGATGTGGTAGGTGAGCTTGCGCCGCAGCTCCGTCACAACCGCTTCGCTGCTCTTGAGCTCACGCTGCAGCTCGACCTCGACCGACGCGCCCAGCGCCTCGAATTCCACACCGTCCCGCGACACGCTGGCGGACAGGCCCGGGACCTCGACCTTTATCTTGAGTCGGTCCAGGAGGCGGCGCAGCCTGCCGGCGAACCCCTGTCTGGGGTCCGCTTCGGACGCGCTGAGCGTGTCGTGCGCGCCGAGGGCCAGCGCGATGAGGAACTCGGTGACGTCGATCGGCGAGGACTCGTTGACGTAGGTGCCGATGTCGAAGATCGCGGCGTGGTAGCCGGCGCGCTCCAGTTCGCCTCGCAGCCGGCTCAGCTCAGTGGTCTTGCCGGAGCCGGACGGCCCGGAGAGCAGCTGAGTGGTGGAGTCGAAGGCCAGCTCGATCGTCGCCAGCAGCTCGTCGACCGCGGCCCGGCCGGCGTCGGCCAGCGGGACGTACCGCGTCTCCGTCGGGTCGGCCGGGTTCAGCGGGCCGAGCGTGAGCGCGGCGGACCACTCGCGGAGCCGCTCCCGCGATGGCGTCGTCATGCCCGAGATCATAGAAGGTCTGACCGGCTCAGCCCGAAGCGCTGGCGTGATCCGCTGGCCGGGCGGTGTGCTGCAGGGTGCCGTCGAGGACGGTGATGGCCCGCCCGGTGAGGTGAACCCGGTCACCGTGGATGGTGGTGCGGACCAGTCCGGTACGGACCGAGGCTTGCAGCCCGGTGAGGCTGCGTCGGCCCAGGCGGCCTGACCAGTAGGGGGCCAGGGCGGTGTGCGCGCTGCCGGTGACCGGATCCTCGGGGATGCCGACGGCGGGTGCGAAGAAGCGGGAGACGAAGTCGTAGCCGTCGCCCGAATCCGACGCCGGAGCGGTGGCGATGACCCCGCGGCCGCCGTCGCGGCGGTTCAGGTGGGCCAGCGCGGCGCAATCGGGGTCCAGGCCGCGCACACTTGCCTCGTCGGGGAACACGGCGAGGAGATCGCCGAGATTACCCGTGTGGTAGGTGGCGTCGGGCTTGGCGCGCAGCGCTTCGGGGAGCCCATCGGGGATGGGTATCTCGGTGGCCGGCGCGGCGGGGAAGTCCAAGGTGATGGTGCCGTCGTGGTGCATGTGGGCGACCAGAATGCCACTTCGGCTGCTGAACCGGACGGTGCTGGCGGCTCCTCGTTCGCCGTGCAATGCGTGGGCGGTGGCCAGGGTGGCGTGCCCACACAGGTCGGCTTCGACGGTGGGGGTGAACCAGCGCAGCGCCCAGTCAGCGGCACCATTGCCCGGCAGCGGGTGCGCGAAGGCGGTCTCGGAAAGATTCATCTCAGCGGCGACCTGCCGCATCCAGCGCTGGTCGGGCCAGCTCTCGGCATCCAGCAGGCAGACGGCCGCGGGGTTGCCCGTGAACGGCCGGTCGGCGAACGCGTCGATAATACGGATACGCATACAGGTGACGCTACCGCAACACAGTGGTTACACCATGGTCACATTGGTGTCGTGTGATGGTAGTGACTCACTCGTGTGGGTGAGGCGCATCTAGGGTTCCGTCGCTGTCCGCAGCGAGTCTGGACCGAGAGGTGCAGGCGGGCAGCGCGTTGCCCGTTCCACGGCGGGACAAAAGCCCGGGAGGCCAGCCACGTCCGGCTGCCTCGCGGCCGGGCGCTGTGGACGGGAAAGGCCCACCATGGACGACCTGCACGACAATTATGGCCCAGAGGCGCGATACGCCGTCGAGGCGGAAGCGGCGCTGCCCTCGACAAAAGCGGAACAGGAGATCGCCCGGGGCCTCGAATTGGGCCTGCCCGGCGCCGCCTCGATCGTCGACCGGCGGATCCCCACCTTCTCCCGCGGCGAGCTGCCGCACTTCGCCGGCATCAACACCTTTCTCAAGGCACCTTACGTCGAAGACGTCCACCGCTGCGGCGACTACGACGTGGCGGTGCTCGGCGCCCCTTTCGACGGGGGCACCACGTATCGGTCCGGAACCCGTTTCGGCCCGCAGGGAATCCGCAAGATCTCCGCGTTGTACGGGCCGTACAGCTTTGAGCTCGGAGTTGACCTGCGGGAGTCGATCACCATCGCCGACCTCGGCGATGTGTTCACCATCCCGGGCAATATCGAGAAGACCTTCGACCAGATCTCCAAGGCGGTCGGGCACGTCTATGCCTCCGGCGCCTTTCCGGTGGTGCTGGGTGGCGACCATTCCATCGGCTTCCCGACCACCCGCGCGGTCGCCGAGCACTTGGGCGGCGGCAAGCTCGGGATCATCCACTTCGACCGCCACGTCGACACCCAGGAAACCGACCTCGACGAGCGGATGCACACCACCCCGTGGTTCCACGCCACCGACATCCCCAACGTGCCGGCGCGCAACCTGGTGCAGATCGGCATCGGCGGGTGGCAGGCGCCCCGGCCCGGGGTGGCTGTTGGTCGGGAACGCGGCACCACGATCATGACCGTCACCGACTGCGTGGAGATGGGTATCGAGGCTGCCGCGCAACGCGCCCTGGACGTCGCTTGGGACGGCACCGACGCGGTCTGGCTGTCCTTCGACGTCGACTGCCTGGACGCCGCGTTCGTCCCCGGCACGGGGTGGCCCGAGCCCGGTGGCTTCCTGCCTCGCGAAGTGCTGAAGTTCATCCAGCTCATCGCCGCCCGCCCGCTGGCGGGCATCGAAGTCGTGGAGTGCTCCCCGCCCTACGACAACGCCGAGATCACCGCGCTCATCGCGACCCGAGTCATCTGCGACACCCTCGGCTGCCTGGTGCGCGCCGGTCATCTACCACGGAAGGCG
>JBDTAX010000052.1:0-20806 GCA_039924425.1 Pseudonocardiaceae bacterium | reverse complement strand
GGTGTCCCCGGTAACCATTGTGGCCACCGGGGACACCGCCGCGCGGCGCGCCCGCGGCACGGCGAGCGCTGGCTGGTAAGATCACGACTTGCGTCGGCCGCGGTTGCGACCCGCATGTCGATTCCTTTCCAGAGAGGATGCGAGGTTGATGTCAGCGTTGCCCGCCAAGGTCTCGCTAACCGGTATCAAGCCGACCGGCGAGCCACATCTCGGCAATTACATAGGCGCTATCAAGCCAGCGCTGACACTCGCCCAGGAATACGAGGCGCTGTATTTTATCGCTGACCACCACGCACTGACGACCGTTCGTGATCCGCAGTTACTGCGCCACTACACCAGATCGGTGGCCGCGACGTGGATCACCGCCGGCCTCGACCCGGATCGGGTCGTCTTCTACCGCCAGTCGGACGTCCCCGAGATCTTCGATCTGATGTGGATCATGTCGTGCATGACCAGCAAAGGCCTGATGAACCGGGCGCACGCCTACAAGGCCGCGCGGGACCGCAACGAGGAGTCGGGCAAGACCGACCTGGATGCTGGGATCAACATGGGGTTGTACAACTACCCGGTGCTGATGGCGGTCGACATTCTGATCATGGAAGCTGACGTGGTGCCGGTCGGGCGTGACCAGATGCAGCACGTGGAGATCGCCGCCGACATCGCCGGGTCGTTCAACCACGTCTATGGAGACAGCTTCACGTTCAAGATTCCTCAGGCCGTCGTTCCCGACGCTGAAACCGGGCGCACCCTGCCCGGCGTGGACGGTCGGAAAATGAGCAAGTCCTACGACAACACCATTCCGTTGTTCTGCGGTGAGGCGCAACTCAAAAAAATGGTGCGCCGAATCCCGACCGATTCCACACCGGTGGAGGAGCCCAAGGACCCCGACAGCTCAACCATCTTCCAAATTCTGGACCAGTTCGCCGAACCGGAGATCGTCGCCGGAACGCGACGGCGGCTGCGCGAGGGAGGCATAGGCTGGGGAGATCTGAAAAACCAACTGTTCGAGGTGCTCAATGCGCAGTTGAGCCCGCTGCGCGAACGGTACAACGCCTTGATGGAACCCGACAGTGAGCTGGATGCGCTGCTGGCGGCAGGAGCCGAGAAGGCCCGCAAACGGGCAGTACCGGTGTTAGCACAGGTGCGCAAGGCGGTCGGCATCGACTGACCGCGCCGAGCCCGGAACACAAGCCCCCATTGTCGGCCCGGAGCGGGACGAAGATCGTCGAAAGTGAGCGGTGGCCGTTCAGGACCGCACCGCTACGGCTCACTTTCGGTGATCAAGCCCCGTGGGACTGCACGGTGTTCCGCAGAACCGTCGCGGTGTTCCGCGGAACCGTCAAACGAGACACAGATGATCGGCCTTCAGGTCACCGCCGATCGGCCAGGCACCGCACGAGGGGCGAGCGCCGCGCCTCGGTGGTGACCGCAGCCCTAGGATCGCCGGATGGCTGCTGGCGACCCGGGACTCGACGTAGGCGATGCTGTGCGGGTGCTGCGGCGCGTCTTCGGTTACGACTCGTTCCGGGGAGCGCAGCGGGAGATCATCGAGCACGTCGTCGCGGGTGGTGACGCGCTCGTGCTGATGCCGACCGGCGGCGGCAAGTCGCTGTGTTACCAGATTCCCGCCCTGGTACGAGAAGGTGTCGGCGTCGTCATCTCGCCGCTCATCGCGCTGATGCAGAACCAGGTCGACGCGCTGACCACGCTCGGCGTTCGGGCCGGGTTCCTCAACTCCACGCAGCAGGCCCACGAGCGCCGCCGGGTCGAGTCGGCTTTCCTCAGTGGTGAGCTGGACCTGCTCTACCTGGCGCCGGAACGGCTGCGCGTCGAGTCGACGGGCGAGCTGCTGGACCGCGGCACGGTCTCGCTGTTCGCCATCGACGAGGCGCACTGCGTGGCCCAGTGGGGGCACGACTTCCGGCCCGACTACCTCGCGCTGTCCGCGTTGCACGAGCGGTGGCCCGCTGTGCCCCGCATCGCGCTGACCGCGACGGCTACCAAGTCGACCCACTCCGAGATCGCGTCCCGGCTGAACCTGGCGCAGGCTCGGCACTTCGTGGCGAGCTTCGACCGCCCGAACATCCAGTACCGCATTGTGGGCAAGAACGAGCCGAAGCGGCAGCTGCTGGAGCTGCTGCGCACCGAGCATCCCGGCGACGCGGGCATCGTCTACTGCCTGTCGCGGGCATCGGTGGAGAAGACCGCGGTCTTCTTGGCGGAAAACGGGATCGAGGCGCTGCCGTACCACGCGGGGCTCGACGCACGCACCCGCGCCGCGAACCAGGCGCGCTTCCTGCGCGAGGACGCCGTGGTCATGGTCGCCACGATCGCGTTCGGCATGGGCATCGACAAGCCCGACGTGCGCTTCGTCGCCCACCTCGACCTGCCCAAATCTGTCGAGGGCTATTACCAGGAGACCGGCCGGGCCGGCCGGGACGGCCTGCCCGCCACCGCTTGGCTGGCCTACGGGCTGGCCGACGTCGTGCAGCAGCGCAAGATGATCGACACCAGCGAGGGTGACGCCGCGCACCGCCGCCGTCTCGGCAGCAATCTTGACGCCATGCTGGGCCTCTGCGAGACGGTCGAGTGCCGCCGAGGGCAGCTACTGGGCTACTTCGGGCAGCAGGCCAGTGCGTGCGGCAACTGCGACACCTGCCTGGCGCCGCCGCAGTCGTGGGACGGCACGATCGCCGCGCAGAAGTTGCTGTCGACCGTGCTGCGCCTGGATCGCGAACGCCACCAAAAGTTCGGCGCGGGCCAGGTGATCGACATCCTGCTCGGCAAGCAGACGCCCAAGGTCACTCAGTTCGGCCACGACAATCTGACCGTGTTCGGCATCGGCACCGAGCTGCGCGAGAACGAGTGGCGCGGGGTGGTGCGCCAGCTGCTGGCCCAGCGGCTGCTCGCCGTCGAGGGCGACTACGGCACGCTGGTGCTCACCGACTCCAGCGCCGAGGTGCTGAGCCGCCAGCGCCAGGTCCTGCTGCGCCGCGAACCCGAACAAGCCGCCCCGAAAACGGCCAAGCCCCGTCGCGCCGCACCCGTCGAGCTGCCCGAGGCGGCGGTGTCGGTGTTCGAGCGGCTCCGTGCCTGGCGCGCCGCCACCGCGAAGGAGCAGGGCGTACCCGCTTATGTGATCTTCCACGACGCGACCCTGCGCCAGATCGCCACCGAGTCCCCCTCGACCCTGGCCGAGCTCAGCACCATCAGCGGTGTCGGCGAGAACAAGCTAGCGAAGTACGGCCAGCCCATCCTGGACACCCTCGCTGGCTCTGCCACCGAAACCCGTTCCACTGCCGCGGACGCCAGGCAGGCTCAGCCTGACCCGCCCCTAGATGCGCCGAGTTCGGCAACAGCGTTGTGATGGCTAACCGCGACGACTCTGTTGTCGAACTGGACGCACGCAGAGCGCACAATGTGACGGTGATCCTTGAGCATGCGCTGCTGTCCGTGAAACCCGGCGAGGAGATGGCCTTCGAGGCGGCTTTCACCCGGGCCGAACCGATCATCGCGGGGATGCCGGGCTTCCAGCGACTGACCCTGTCCCGCTGTATCGAGCGCCCGAGCACGTATCTCCTGCTGGTCGAGTGGCGACGCCTGGAAGATCACACCGAGGGCTTCCGCCGCTCACCGCAATATCAGCAGTGGCGCCAGCTGCTGCATCACTTCTACGACCCGTTCCCGAACGTGGAGCACTACGAGCAGGTTGCCGCTACTGACGTTCCCTGACTGCCAAGCACGTCCACTTGGGGGTGGCGGATCGTCCACGATCTCATCGTGGATTGTCCATCACAAGAGGTGATCCGAGGGGGTTCGTCGAAGGTCGGCCCGGGCTGTTCGTCATCGACGAGATCCAGCGCGCGCCCGAGCTCCTGCTGGCGATCAAGGCCACCGTCGATCGTCAGCCGCGACCGGGCCGCTTCCTGATCACCGGCTCGTCGCAGCTCAGCGCCAACCGGGAGGTGTCGGAGACGCTCGCGGGCCGGATCCGAGCGGCACACCCTGTGGCCGTTGAGCCAGGGCGAGATCGGGTGTCGGCAGGAGACCTTCCTCAGCCGACTGCTCGATGCCGACCTCACCACAGACTGGATCAGTGAGCTGGACAAACGGAGCTATCTGGAGCTGGCGCTAGCCGGCGGTTATCCCGAAGCACGCGCCCGCGAAGGGGCGCGCCGACACCCTCAAGCAGGGTGGCGGCGTCCACGTCGGCCACCGAGCCACCGAGACACCCTCGCCCACACCGTGGAGCGCGAAGGTACGGCTTCCTCGGGGCTACGGCACGTACGCCCGGAGGGCCTTACGAAGCAAGGATGCCTGGGATACACCCTCGCGCTCGGCAAGCATCGCGAGCCGCCGAGCGTCGGCGTCATCTAGGTAGACGCTGGTCTTACGCACAAAAATAGGGTAGCGCGTGGGGCAGAATGCTGTGTGCTGAACCGCTGGCGAGTGGCGTCGTCGTCTGGTGGGCAGACCGCCACGGGAGTACAGTTTGTTGTACGTAAACCCGAGGGAGTCCCGGTGAAGACGATGAGCTATTCCGAGTCTCGCGCGCGCTACGCGGAGACGCTCGACTCCGTGGTCGACGACCGCGAGGAGGTCGTTATCACGCGGGCGGGCCATGAGCCGGTCGTGATCGTCTCCCTGGACGATTACCAGTCGCTCAAGGAGATGGCGTACCTGGTGCGCAGCCCGGCGAACGCGCGTCGGCTGCTCGCCTCGATCGACCGGCTCGAGTCGGGCTCGGGCGTCATCCATGATCTCATCGAGTGAAGCTGGTCTGGGACGAGCTCGCCTGGGAAGACTACCTGTGGTGGCAGGCGCAGGACCGCAAAGTGCTGCGCCGGATCAACGCGCTCATCCAGGACATCATCCGCAACGGCAACGAGGGGATCGGCAAGCCGGAAGCGCTGCGGCACGCGTTTGAGGGTTACTGGTCGCGCCGCATCACCGATGAGCACCGGCTGGTGTACCGGATCGTGGAAGATGAGATCAGGATCGCCGCATGCCGGTACCACTACAGCCGCTGAGCTGCCCAGCGCCGCGCGCGGAGTATGCGGTTCACCAGCTCGATGTCGAAGGTGACCGGATCGAACTCGCGGGCGTACGCCAAACCCAGCCACTGCACCATGTCGTCATGCTCCGCGTCGCCCGGATCAGCGAGAACCTCCCGGAGATGCGCATAGCCCGGCGCCCCACCGCAGTCTTCCGGCGGGCAAGCGCCCTCGCCGCCGATGCATCGGGGGTAACTTTCGCCCGCCACAGCCGCCCCGAGCGCCTCGATGACAATCTCGTGCTCCCAGCCGTCGCCGAAGTCATAGGTGTAGCCGATAGCGCCGGAGTCGAGGTCGCCGAGCCGCACTGAGCGCTCGTCGGTGAACTCAAGGTCCGGGTCCGGCGGACCGTACGTGCGGTTGCTGTCGGTGAAGCAGTGCAGGTGACTGTCCCGCCAGCCCATCGTCGCCTGGATCACGTCGTGCAGCCCGCTCAGCGACAGGGTGGCCGGGATCAGCAGCCGCCGCCACACGGGCGGATCCGTCACCTCGGCCAGCGTGACGGTGATCTGGTACACGGGATCGCCAGGCTCAGGCTCCCCGCGCAGGCAACCGGTCCCGCGCCGGCCGGCTGCGGTCAGCTCGGCGGAGTCCTCAGTCAGAGTCACCGCACCCAGCCGGGCCAGCGTGCTCAGAGTGCGCCGGACATCGCGGTCGTTCATGCTCCGGGCCATGCTCAGCTGGATGTCGGTGGCGTGATCGAGCGCGTAGGGCGCCGTCACGGTGTGCCACGCCAGATCGCGCAGCTCGCCCAGACCGACCGCGCCGTCGCGGCCATACAGCGCGGACAGCAGCGCATCGACGCCGGCAGCGAACTCCGTGCGCAGAAACGACTCGCCAAATCCCGAGGGCAGAAACGCCGGGCCGAGCCGCTCAAACACCTCGAACAACGCCATCCACAGCTCCGCCGGGCGCTCGAGCAGCGCGGCGGCCTTCTTCACCGGCACCAGCCGACCGCGCACGACCCGCACCAGTCGCGCCGCCTTGGCCCACTCCACGACCAGGCTCAGACCCAGCAGATCCACACTCGACTTGGTCTTGAACACCCGCGCACCGATCGCGGGATCGAGCTCGTCCCCAGTACCCAACAGATCGACGAGAACCCTGGCGTCGGCCAGGGTGACAGCTCCCTTCTGGGTGAGCTTGCGGCCGTCCCCGACCCACCTGACAAAATCCACCACCTGCTTGACCAGCACAGACTCCGCAGCGGTCACAGGCGCCACACTCGTCATCGCTAGTCTCCCTCCGACACCAACCGACTACCCGCCACGAGGCCGTGACAGACCGTACCCGTTGCCGTCACCGGCCTCTCCAGCGGAAGGGCGCCGTCGAAGGTCTGCGACGATACGGTGCTCCACCGGCGAAGGGAGCCTGATGAACGACCAGCCCGGACTGTTCGAACTGGCCGGTCTCGACGTAGCGGCCCCGGCGCGCTCGGGACGCGGCCGGGCGCGGGAGACCTACGCACGAACTGTGATCGCCGATGTGACGATCCAGAACAGCCACACGTTGCGGGCGGCAGCGTTGCGGGCGTTCAGCGGTGGGATCGTCCTACTCGATTTACCCTCGGACGAGCCGGATGATCTGCCGGATACAGAGGAGGAGATCGCCACCAGCGATGCGGCCGCGGTGCAGTGGTGCCTCGAACCTATTACCGGCATGGAGCCGCTGCTCGAGTCCGGGGTGGTCCGGCTCCAGACGATCGACCTGGGCTGCGATGAGCTCGAGCCCGAGCCACAGTCGGGTGCCGCCACTCAGGTTCGAGCGTGGTGGACCGTCACCGTGCGGATCGGCGATGCCGGTGCCGCCCGCGAGCTGGCGCTCGCGAACTGCCCGGTCACCGATGCGGACGCTCGCACTGAGATCGAGCGCAGCTTCGCCGCGGTGTGGCAGTGGACGGCGCCGCCCTATGCTCCGATGGCCGATATAGCGGGCATCACCTGGGCACCGGTTGGCGTCACCGTCGAACAGATCCTGGCCCGGCGGCCACGCTCGGAGTGATGTAACGGCTGCGACTACCGTTACATCACGTCATCGAACTCGCCGGCTTTGCAGCCTTTGACCCAGGCGTCCATCTCGGCGCGGGTGAAGAAGACGATGTCGGACTCGGGGTCGTTGCTGTTGCGGACGGCGATCCGGCCGTCGGCCAGCAGAGCGGTCTCGACGCAATCACCTTGGTCGCCGCTGAAGCTGGACTTGCGCCACGCCGCGACCGCCAGTTGATCGATCGTGATGGCGTCCAGGGGGGCGTTGGTCATGAGTACTCCTCCGCAGCGTTCTGGATCATGATCGAGGACTCGTCCGACGGCAGCGCGAGCACCCGCAGATGCTCGAACGCGACGGTGTGTGTCTCGATCTCATACGGTTGTTCCAGGTAGAGGCCACCACCTCGGTGCTCAAGATAGACCACGCCAGGGTCGGCAGGCCAGGGGAAACCGAGGATCTTGAACGGACCGGCGGCCATGCCCGGATGCGCGCCGTTGGCGTAGGGCACCACCTGCACAGTGATCTTGGGGTGGCGGGCCAGCTCCGCGAGGTGGCGCAGTTGGTCGCGCATGATCGTGGGGCTGCCGACGACACGGCGGAGCACGGCCTCGTCCAGCACCGCCCGCAGGCGCAGCGGGTCGGGCTCGCGATGCAACACGGCCTGGCGGGTCAGGCGCAGCTCGACGAGGCGCTCGATCTCGGCTTCGGCGCGTTCGGCGGTGCCCCGCCGGGTGACGGCGTCGGCGTACTCCCGGGTCTGCAACAGGCCGGGGACGAGCTGGGCTTCGTAGGTGTGCAGCTGCGACGCCCCTTGTTCGAGCCCGACGAACAACGAGAACCAGCTCGGCAGGGTATCCGTGCCGTAGCTCTCCCACCAGCCCTTCTGCCGCGAGTCCTGGCACGCCTGGAGGTAGACCGGCCACCTCTCCGGCGCCACGTTGTAAAGCGGGAGCAGTACCTCGTCCAGGTCCCGCACCACCACAGGCCGCTCGGCGGTCTCGTAATAGGACACCTTGCCCACCGTGCACCGGAGGGCCTTCGCGACGCTCTTCTGGTCCAGCCCGGATTCCTGGCGCAACCGAGCCAGCTCGAACGCCAGCCAACGCCGCCACACCGTCGGACTCGACGTCTCAGCCACTGTCATGGTCCTTCCTTCTGTTGCTGGCCACAGCGGTGCTCTCGAACCCGATCCGCTGCACAGAAGAACCGCTTGATCACCTGATCAGACTGCTGAGTAGATCAGAAAAATGTAACCTACATCATAGTTGGGATGCTGGCCGACGCGAACCCGCCGACAGGGAACCCGGCATTGCCGACCGCTCGAGCGGTCGGCGGCCTGATGAGAGTGGTGGGCGTGGGCTCGGCCTAACTGGCGGGTGCCCACACCGTCATCAGGAAGCGTCGACGTCGACGAGCTCCAAGCCCTCGACCCGGTCGAAATGCTTGCGGTTGCGTGTCGCGAGCGGCAGCCCGTGCCGCACGCAGACTCCCGCCTGCAAGCAATCCGCGAGCCCGATGGGCGAGCCGGCCTTCTGCAAGCTGGCGGCGATCTCCCCCGCTTTCAGCGCCGATACAAGATCCAGCGCGAGCGTCCGGGACCGGAACAGGCGCAGGATCTGGTCTCGCCGGTCCAGGAAGTCCGCGCCTACTCGCAGCTCGAAACCGGTGACCGAGGTCAGCCGCAGGCGTCGCTCAACAAGGAGCTGACGGGTCAGCCGCGCGCCCGGCCCCCGACCACGGAGAAAGTCAATCACGAGATCCGTGTCAGCGACTACGAGGCCCGCCATATCCCCCTCGCTGCCTCGATCCGCGCCCGCAGCTCCATTTCGTCGCGCTCCCCAAGCGTGCCCTCGAGCTCAAGAAGCACGGTGATCTCTTCCTCGCCCAGATCTCGGAGGTAGGAGTCGAGGGCTTCCTGCATGAGCTGGGAGAAACCGCGCAAGCCTCGGCGCTGAGCGAGTGCGCTCAGCGCGCGATGCTGCTCGTCGCCGATCTCCACCGTCGTCCGCATGCATGCATGCTAGCATGTGCGGTATCTGCCAAGTGACTACATTGCGCAGGGGTTAGACGGTGAAACCCAGCTCAGACGGTGAAGCCCAGGGCGCGTAGTTGCTCCCGGCCGTCTTCGGTGATCTTGTCTGGACCCCACGGCGGTATCCACACCCAGTTGATCTTCACGTCCTCGACCAGTCCCCCACCAGGGCCGCTGGTGAGCGCGGCGCGGGTCTGGTCCTCGATGACATCGGTCAGCGGGCAGGCCGCGGAGGTGAGCGTCATGTCCAGGGTCGCGACGTTGCCATCGACCCGGATGCCGTAGACCAGACCCAGATCGACCACGTTGATGCCCAGCTCCGGGTCGACCACATCACGCATGGCCTCCTCAAGGTCGTCGAGGGCGGCCAGCTCGGCCTGCGACCGGGGCACCGGGGCCGCAGGCATCCCGGCGGCACCACGCACGACGTCAGATTCCTCGTTCACGCTCATGGTGTCTCCGCTCGCTGTGCCCCGTTGTCTGAGCTGGCGTTGTCTGAGCCGGCGTTGTCTGAGCCGGCGACCTCCGCCCGGCCGACGGCGTCCTTGAACGCCATCCAACCGAGTAGGGCACATTTCACCCGGGCCGGGTATTGCGACACCCCCACGAAAGCTACCGCGTCCTCAAGCACATCCTCGTCAGGCTCCACCTGACCGCGGCTCTGCACCATCTCCACGAAGGCTTCCATGGTGGCCCGTGACTCGGCCACGGTCCGGCCGACCACCAGATCGGTGAGCACCGACGTCGCCGCCTGGCTGATCGAGCAACCGACCGCGTCGTAGGACACGTCGGTCACCCGGTCACCCTCCAGTGCCACCCGAAGCGTCACCTCGTCCCCGCAGGTCGGGTTGACCTGGTAGGACTCGGCGCCAAAGGGCTCTCGCAGGCCACTGAGGTGCGGGTTGCGGTAGTGATCCAGGATGATCTCCTGGTACATCTGCTCCAGTTTCATGCGCGCACCCGGAAGAAACGACGCACCTCGTGCACCCCGGCCAGCAGTGCGTCGACCTCAGCGGGGGTGTTGTACACCGCGAAGCTGGCCCGCAGCGAAGCGGCGATCCCGAAGCGGCGGTGCAACGGCCAGGCGCAGTGGTGCCCGGCCCGCACCGCTATTCCCAGGTCGTCGAGCACCTGCCCGGCGTCGTGCGGGTGCACGTCGTCCAGCACGAACGACACCGCGCCACCCCGATGCTCGGTGTCGGTCGGACCGATGATCCGCACGCCGTCCAGCTCCGACAGGCCACTCAGTGCGTGCTCGGTCAGCGCCCGCTCATGCGCGGCGATCCGATCCATGCCCACCTCCGACAGGTAATCCACCGCCGCGCCCAAGCCGACAGCTTGGGAGGTCATCGGGACACCGGCCTCGAAACGCTGCGGCGGCGGGGCGTAGGTGGAGCTCTCCATCCGCACCAGTTCGATCATCGACCCGCCGGTGAGGAACGGCGGCAGCGTCTCCAGCAGCTCACGGCGCCCGTAGAGCACACCGACCCCGGAGGGGCCCAGCATCTTGTGCCCGGAGAACGCCGCGAAGTCCACACCCAGCGCGGTGAGATCGACCGGAACGTGCGGCACCGACTGACAGGCGTCCAGCACTGTCAGCGCCCCGACTTCGCGGGCCCGGCGGACCAGCTCCGCGACTGGCGGGACGGTGCCCATCACGTTGGACTGGTGGGTGAACGCCACCACTCTGGTGCGCCCACTGAGTTCCAGTGAGTCGAGGTCGAGCCGGCCGTTGTCGGTCACCTGGTACCAGCGCAGCGTGGCGCCGGTGCGCCGGCACAGCTCCTGCCAGGGCACCAGATTGGCGTGGTGTTCCATCTCGGTCACCACGATCTCATCCCCCGGCACCAGCGCGAAGCGCTCCGCCGCACCCCCGGCGGTCGAGGAGTTGCCCAGCGCGTAGGCGACCAGGTTGATCCCCTCGGTGGCGTTCTTGGTGAACACCACCTCCCCGGGCGACGCGCCGACGAACGCCGCGATCCGGGACCGCGCCGACTCGTAGGCGTCGGTGGCCTCCTCGGCGAGCTGGTGCGCGCCGCGGTGCACCGCGGCGTTGTGCTGCTCCAAGAAGGCCCGCTCGGCGTTGAGCACCTGCCGGGGCCGCTGCGAGGTGGCTCCGGAGTCCAGGTACACCAGCGACCGACCGTCCCGAACCGTGCGGAACAGGATCGGAAAGTCGGCGCGGATCTTCTCCTGCTCGCTGGCCGTCAACGGCCCAGTGATCACAGCAGTCACGGTGACACCCCCGTCACCTCCTGGTGGCGGGTGAACCGCTCGTAACCTCCGGATTCCAGTACCGCGGCGAGCTCCTGCCCACCGGACTCCACAATCCGCCCGCCCGCGAAGACATGGACGTAGTCGGGCGTGATGTGCTTCAGGATGCGGGTGTAGTGGGTGATCACCAGCACACCGACGTCACCGCTGGCCCGGTAGCGGTTCACCCCTTCGGAGACCACCCGCAACGCATCGACGTCCAGTCCCGAGTCGGTCTCGTCCAGCACCGCGATCTTGGGCTTGAGCAGGGACAGCTGCAGGATCTCGTGGCGCTTCTTCTCACCGCCGGAGAAACCCTCGTTCACGCTGCGCTCGGCGAAGGCGGGATCGATATCCAGCTCGGTCATCGCCGCCTTGACCTCTTTGACCCAGGTGCGCAGCTTGGGCGCCTCGCCGCGGGTCGCGGTAACGGCGGTGCGCAGGAAGTTCGACATCGACACGCCGGGCACCTCGATCGGGTACTGCATGGCGAGAAACAGGCCCGCCCGAGCTCGTTCGTCGACCGACATGGCCAGCACATCGACACCGTCCAGGAGCACCTGCCCCGAGGTGACCCGGTATTTCGGGTGCCCGGCGATCGAGTAGGCCAGGGTGGACTTGCCCGACCCATTGGGCCCCATGATCGCGTGCGTCTCGCCGGCCCGGACGGTCAGGTCAACGCCGCGCAGGATCTCTTTCTCGGGAGCCGCCGCGTCGTCGGTGGGCACCGCGACGTGCAGATCCTTGATCTCCAGGATGGTCATCGGTGTGGTCTCAGCTCCCGATAGCGGTTGGTCGGTTTGTCACCGTGGACGGATCCACATACACATCGTCACCGTCGATGGTCACGGCGTAGGTGTCCACCGGTTCGGACGCCGGTGGCGCCGACGGCGCTCCGGTGGCCAGGTCGAAGCATGATCCGTGCAGCCAGCACTCCAGACCCCTGCGGGTCATCTCGCCTTCGGACAACGCGATCTCAGCGTGCGAGCAGACATCCGCCAGCGCGTACACCTGTTCGCCCTGGCGGACCAGCACCACCGGCACGTTGTCGACCGCGAAGCCGGTGGGCACGTCGTCCTTGAGATCGCTCAGGCCGCAGACCCGGACCCCGGTCATCCCCCCACCGCCTCCAACTCAGCCTCGATCGCCACCGCCAGCCGCTCGCGGACCTGTGTGACAGTGATCTTCTGCAGGATCTCGCCGAAGAAACCCCGCACGACCAACCGGCGAGCCTGCTCGGTGGGGATGCCGCGGGAGGTCAGGTAGAACAACTGCTCGTCGTCGAAGCGGCCCGTGGTGCTGGCGTGCCCAGCCCCGACGATCTCTCCGGTCTCGATCTCCAGATTGGGCACCGAATCGGCCCGGGCGCCGTCGGTGAGCACCAGGTTGCGGTTGACCTCGAAGGTCTCGGTGCCCTCGGCGCCAGCCTGGATGAGGACGTCGCCGATCCACACGGTGTGCGCGTCGGGTTTTCCCGGGCTGCCCTGCAGCGCGCCCTTGTAGGCGACGCTGGACCGGCAGTGCGGGACAGCGTGGTCCACCAGCAAGCGGTGCTCCAGGTGCTGCCCGGCGTCGGCGAAGTACAACCCGAGCAACTCGGCGTCACCACCGGGCTGGGTGAACGTCACCGTCGGGGATTGCCGGACCAGATCGCCGCCCAGGCTCACCGTGGTGGCTCGCAGCACCGCGTCGCGGCCCAGCCGGGTGTGCTGCGCGGCGACGTGCACCGCGTCGTCGGCCCAGTCCTGCACGCTGACCAGGGTCAGCCGGGCACCGTCGGCGAGCACCAGCTCCACGTTCTCCGCATAGGTGCCGCTGCCCCGGTAGTCCAGCACCACCACGCCTTCGGCGAACGCCTCCAGGCGCACCTGCAGGTGCCCGTAGGCGAGCGCCTCGGCGCCCGGCCCGGTGACAGTGATCATCACCGGGTCCTCGATCTTGGTCTGCGCCGGCATTGTCACCACGGTGGCCCGCGTCGCGGAGCGCCAGGCCTGCGCGGCGACCCGGTCGGCGGGCACACCGCCGTCGCCCAGCCGCGGGTCGAGACGCGCCACGTCCTCGACCGTGACCCCGTCAACCGCCGACACGCTGACCTGGGCGGTGCCGGTGGCCGCGGCGCCCTGGTGCAGCCCGCGCAGCCGCCGTAGCGGGGTGAACCGCCACTCCTCCTCGCGCCCTGTGGGCACCTCGAAGGCGTCCACGTCGTAGGAGGTGAACCGCTGACCTCGGGAAACTATCGGAACAGTAGCCGTCATCTCAGCCGACGGCTCCTTCCATCTGCAGCTCGATCAGCCGGTTGAGCTCCAGGGCGTATTCCATGGGCAGCTCGCGGGCGATCGGCTCGATGAACCCGCGCACGATCATGGCCATCGCCTCGTCCTCGGCCAGCCCCCGGCTCATCAGGTAGAACAACTGATCGTCACTGATCTTGGATACGGTGGCCTCGTGGCCCATCGACACGTCATCCTCGCGGATGTCGACGTAGGGGTAGGTGTCCGAGCGGCTGATCTGGTCCACCAGCAGGGCGTCACACTTCACCGTCGAGCGGGAGTGGTGGCTGCCCTCGTTGACCTGCACCAGCCCGCGGTAGGAGGTGCGACCGCCGCCGCGAGCCACCGACTTGGACACGATCGTGCTGGACGTGTGCGGTGCGGCGTGCACCATCTTCGCCCCGGCGTCCTGGTGCTGGCCCTCGCCCGCACAGGCCACCGAGAGCACCTCGCCCTTGGCGTGCTCGCCGATCAGCCAGACCGACGGGTACTTCATGGTGACCTTGGAGCCGAGGTTGCCGTCGATCCACTCCATGGTCGCGCCCTCGGCGGCGGTGGCCCGCTTGGTGACCAGGTTGTAGACGTTGTTCGACCAGTTCTGGATCGTGGTGTAGCGGCAGCGGCCGCCCTTCTTGACGATGATCTCGACGACCGCCGAGTGCAGCGAGTCGGACTTGTAGATCGGCGCCGTGCAGCCCTCGACGTAGTGCACGTACGCGCCCTCGTCAACGATGATCAGCGTCCGCTCGAACTGGCCCATGTTCTCGGTGTTGATCCGGAAGTAGGCCTGCAGCGGGATGTCGACGTGCACGCCGGGCGGCACGTAAATGAACGACCCACCGGACCACACCGAGGTGTTCAGCGCGGCGAACTTGTTGTCACCCGCCGGGATCACACTGGCGAAGTACCGCTCGAACATCTCCGGTTGCTCACGCAGCGCGGTGTCGGTGTCCAGGAACAGGACACCAAGCTCCTCCAGATCCTCGCGGATCTTGTGGTAGACCACCTCGGACTCGTACTGCGCGGCCACACCGCCCACCAGCCGGGCCTTCTCGGCCTCGGGGATGCCCAGCCGGTCGTAGGTGGCCTTGATGTCATCCGGCAGATCGTCCCAGGACGTGGCCTGCTTCTCGGTCGACCGGACGAAGTACTTGATGTTCTCGAAGTCGATGCCGGACAGGTCCGCACCCCACCGCGGCATCGGCTTGCGCCGGAACAGGCGCAGTGCCTTCAGCCGGGTCTCCAGCATCCACTCCGGCTCGTTCTTCTTCGCCGAGATGTCCCGGACCACAGCTTCGGACAGGCCGCGCTGCGCGCTGGAGCCGGCGGCGTCAGAGTCGGCCCATCCGTACTCATAACGGCCCAGACTGGAGAGCGTCTCTTCCTGGGTGAGCGGGGCACTCGGGGCGTTTCGCGCTCGCACATCCTGCTCAGGGGCAGTCGTCATGCTTCAGACGCCTCCATCTGGTCGTGGTCAAGCTGTATTGTCATGGTCAGGCTGACTCTGTGGTCAGAGATTCTGTGGTCAGAGCGGGGGGAACAGTCCTGCGAGCACCGTGCGGCACCCGAGTCTCGGGAACGTGAGTCGTGCATACCACGTCGCCGCGGGCGATGGTGGCCAACCGCTGCACATGGACACCGAGCAGGTCGGCGAACGCTGCGGTCTCGGCCTCGCACAGTTGCGGGAACTCGGTGGCGACGTGCGAAACCGGGCAGTGGTGCTGGCACAACTGCGCACCGGCGCCGACGTGCTCGGCTGACGCGGCGTAACCCTCCGCGCTCAGGGCGACCGCCAGTAGCTGCGCACGCGCGACCGGGTCGTGCGCGGCGACCACCTCGGCCCGGTGCCGATCGACCAGTTCCGTCACCCGGCGCTCGGCGAACGAGCGCACCGCCTGCTCACCGTCACGTTCGGACAGAAAGCGCAGCGCGGCCACCGCCAGATCGTCGTAGGTGTGCTCGAACCGCGCCCGGCCGGCGGCGGTGAGCAGGAAGAATTTGGCTGGACGACCGCGGGCGCGGGGACCTCGGCGCGGCGCTGTGCGGTAGCTGGCCTGCCCGTCAGCCAGCAAGGTGTCCAGGTGCCGGCGCACCGCGGCGGGGCTGAGGCCCAGCAATTCAGCGACCTGCGCGGCTGTCACCGGACCGTGCTCCAGCAGGATCCGCGCCACCGACTCGCGGGTCCGACCCTCCCCGCTGGCGGCTCCGATGGTTTTCACAACACCCATGTTACTTATTTCAGAGGGTGAGCGCAAAGCTCCGGGGTGCTCCGACCCGGATGCTGGCGCACCGCGGCGCTACCCTTCGCGGCGTGGTGGCCGGGAAAGTGCGTGCTGGTGGCGCACTCCCGCTCGCGCCGCTACCACGGATACGTCGCCGATTCGAGGCCCGATCCGGGGCTCTCAATCCGACCGAGACCCGCCAGCTGGACACGGTGCGCCGGTTCGGCACCGTCGGGGCGCTGCTCATGGGCTTGGGCTCACTCGGCGCGGGGACAGCTCCGGTGCTGGGCAACCCGGTGATCGGGCTTCCGGTGCTAGGGCTGTTCCCACGAATGCCCACCGCGTCGCTGGCGCTCGCCTACACCGGCATCGTCATGGTGGTGCTCGCTTGGCTGTGGCTCGGCGCACTGACCGCTCCAAGACGAGCCCGACCGCTCCACCGGGCGGAGC
Organism: Pseudonocardiaceae bacterium; assembly: GCA_039924425.1. GTDB lineage: Bacteria > Actinomycetota > Actinomycetes > Mycobacteriales > Pseudonocardiaceae. The sequence continues at coordinate 4,539 of JBDTAX010000052.1, read as the reverse complement.
TGGACCGCACGATGCTGATGTGGGCGGCACCGCTGCTGGTCACCCCACCGATGTTCAGCCGGGACGTCTACAGCTACCTGGCGCAGAGCGCGATGATCAACCGCGGGCTGGACCCCTACGTACTCGGTCCGGCTGACGCGCTGGGCGTGGCCAATCCGCTGGTTCGGGGGATCCCCACGATCTGGCGGCACACTCCGGCACCCTACGGCCCGCTGTTCCTCACCCTGGGCAGGGCGATCGACTGGATCGCGGGGAACAACGTGGTGCTCGCTGTGCTGGCGCACCGAGCTCTGGCGGTAGCTGGACTGCTGATGATCGTCTGGGCGCTGCCTCGACTGGCCCGCCGGGTGGGTGTGTCGCCGGTGTTCGCCCTGTGGCTCGGCGTCGCGAACCCGTTGGTGTTGTTTCACCTGGTCAGCGGCGTGCACAACGAGGCGCTGATGCTTGGCCTGATGCTGGTCGGCCTGGAGCTGGTGCTGCGCGGCCCCGCGCGAGGACCAACCCTGCTCGGCGGCAGCGCGCTCATCGCGGCCGCGGCCCAGGTGAAGGTTCCCGCCGCGCTGGCGCTCGGTTTCGTCATCGTCTGGTGCGCCCGCCACCGAGGTGGCCGCCCGCGCGACGTGGTGTGGGCGGCCGCGGCGATCGGTGGGATCGCGGTGGCCACCACCGTGGCGATCGGGCTGGGCACCGGGCTCGGCTTCGGCTGGGTCGGTGCGCTCGGCACGCCCAACGCGGTGCGCAGCTGGATGTCGGTGGTCACCGAGCTCGGCCTGCTCGGCGGGTGGATCGGCACGCTGCTCGGCTTGGGTGATCACATCACCTCGGTGCTCACGCTCGCCAGGGCCACCGGACTGGCCGCCGCTGGTGGCCTCTGTCTGCTGCTGCTGTGGCGCTGCTGGAAAGGACGGGTTGAGCCACTGGCTGGGCTCGGGGCCGCGCTGGGTGCCGTGGTGCTGCTGGGGCCGGTGGTGCATCCGTGGTATCTGCTGTGGGCCGTGATCCCGTTGGCGGGCTCGGCTACTCGCCCGGCCTTTCGCGCCAGCGCTGTCGTGGCTTGTGCGGTCCTGGCGGTGATGGTGGCGCCCACCGGCTCGGACTTCATGTTCCGGGACTGGGTGCTACCCGCGGCGATCACAGCGGCGGCGATCACCCTGGTGGTGCCGATCATGCTGGTTCGCGCCCACACTCCCGCATTATTTTCTGGGACATTCTCTGGGACATTCTCTGGGGCCCTACAGGCCAGTGGGCACCGATCCGGGAGCGCGACCTAGGCTCTGTCAACGTGACCCCGCCCGCGTCATCGGCTGCCGTCGAGGTCCGCGGCCTGGTTCGGAACTTCGGCGCCGTCCGGGCCGTGGACGGGCTCGACCTGCGGATGCCGCCGGCCACGGTGCTGGCTCTGCTGGGCCCCAACGGTGCCGGCAAGACCACCACAGTCGAGGTGTGCGAGGGGTTCCAGCGCCCGGATGCCGGCGTGGTCCGAGTGCTGGGGCTGGACCCGGTCGCCGACGGCGCCGCGCTGCGCCCCCGCGTCGGGGTGATGCCCCAGGGCGGCGGGGCCTACCCGGGTGTGCGCGCCGCTGAGATGCTCAGTCTGGTCGCGGTCTGCGCGGCGCGGCCGCTGGACGTCGAGTGGCTGCTTGACGTGCTCGGGCTCACCGGTGTCGCGCGAGTGCCCTACAAGCGATTGTCCGGCGGCCAGCAGCAGCGCCTCGCGCTGGCCTGCGCTCTGGTCGGGCGGCCGGAGCTGGTGTTCCTCGACGAGCCCACCGCCGGGATGGACCCGCAGGCCCGACGGCTGGTCTGGGACATCATCGGGCGGCTACGCGCGGACGGCGTCAGCGTGCTGTTCACCACGCACCTGATTGAGGAGGCCGAGGCGCTGGCCGACCAAGTAGTGATCATCGACCACGGACGGGTGGTGGCCCAGGGCAGCCCGGCTGAGCTGACCTCGGCTGGGATGGAGCGGCAACTGCGGTTCGAGGCCCGGCCCGGTCTGGGCCTCGAACCGCTGGGCGGCACGCTGCCACCGGGGTGCCAGGCCAGCGAACCGCACCCCGGTGAGTACCTCGTCGAGGGCCTGATCGACCCGCAGGCGATGGCCACGGTGACCGCGTGGTGCGCTCAGCAGGGAGTGTTCCCGGAGGGGCTTCGGGTGTCCCGGCGCAGCCTGGAAGACGTGTTCCTCGAGCTCACCGGACGGGAACTGCGGCCGTGAGCGCCGTGCCCCCCACTACCTTCCCACCCGGCACCTTCGCGCCCGCGCCGGGCCGCGGCCGGCTGTCCCGGATGCTGCTCACCCAGGCGCGCACCGAGTTCATCCTCACCCTGCGCAACGGTGAGCAGCTGCTGCTCACCCTGCTCATCCCGCTCGGGATGCTGATCGGGCTCACCGTGCTGAACGTGGTGCCGGTGCCCGACCCGCGGGTGGACAACGTCACCCCGCGCATTCTGGCGCTGGCCGTGATGTCCACCGCGTTCACCGGGCAGGCCATCGCGCTGGGCTTCGACCGCCGCTACGGGGTGCTCAAGCGGCTGGCCGCCACCGCGCTGCCGCGCTGGTCCCTGGTCGCTGGCCGGATGCTCGCGGTGCTCGGGGTGGTACTGGTGCAGCTGGTGGTGCTCGGGGCGGTGGCGGTGGCGCTGGGCTGGCGTCCGGAGCTGGCCGGTCTGGCCCCCGCCACGCTGCTGATCCTCGCCGGCACCGCGGCGTTCGGCGCGCTCGGGGTGCTACTCGGCGGAGCGCTGCGGGCCGAGGTGGTGCTCGCGGTGGCGAACATGGTCTGGCTGGCACTCGTCGTGGCGGGTGGCATCGTGCTGTCCGTGCACGCCCTGCCCGGACCACTCGCCACACTCGCCGGCGCGCTGCCCTCCGGCGCGCTGGCCGAAGGCCTGCACACCGCACTAGCCGAAGGCACCATCCCCTGGACCGCGCTAGGCGTGCTGCTCGCGTGGGCCGCCCTAGCCGCCACCCTCTCCACCCGCACCCTGCGCCTGTCGTAAACCCCACCCCACCGTTCGGGGCCGAATAGCGGTTCACGCACCCCGGACATCGCCATTCGGCTCCGAATGGCAGGGTGGCTAGGATCTGTGATGTGTTTGGCGCGGGGCGATCGTTGGCGAGCTTGGCGCGGGTAGCCGCTATCGCTGCGGTGATCGCTCAGGCGGGGATCGCGGTGACCGGCTCGGTGGTTCGGGTGACCGGATCCGGACTGGGCTGCCCAACCTGGCCGCAGTGCTTCCCGGGCAGTCTGGTCCCGCAGCCGCATCCCGAGGTCGCCACCCTGCACCAGTGGATCGAGTTCGGCAACCGGCTGCTCACCGGCGTGGTCGGCCTCGTCGCGCTGGCCTGCCTGGTCATCGCAGTGGCGGTCCGGCCCCGGCGTCGGCGGCTGGTGCTGCTGGCAGCGACGATGCCCCTCGGTGTCGCGGTGCAGGCCGTCCTCGGCGGCATCACGGTCCTGACCGGGCTGGCCTGGTGGACCGTCGCCGTGCATTTCCTCGTCTCGATGGTGCTGGTGTGGCTAGCGGTGCTGCTGGTCGCGGCGTTCGCCGAGGGCGACGCGCCGCCGCGCTGGCACTTGCCGGGGCCGCTGCGCGGCTTGCTGTACACCACAACCACGGCACTGGCGGCGCTGCTGAGCGCCGGGACCCTGGTGACCGCGGCGGGACCGCACGCGGGCAACGCCGCCACCCCCAGGCTCGCGGTCGGTGTCCCGGCGATGGCGCAGCTGCACGCCGACCTGCTCGTCGGCTTCCTGGGGTTGCTCGCCGGCCTGGGGTTTTCGCTGCGTGCGGTGGGTGTGCCGACGCGGGCGTGGCGGCGCTACACAGTGCTGGCCTGCGTGGTGCTCGCCCAGGGCACGCTCGGTGTGGTGCAGTACCTCACGGGAGTACCTGACTTACTGGTCTCATTGCACGTCCTGGGTGCCGCCTCGGTGGTCGTGGCGATAGCCGCGTTCTGGGCGAGCTGCCGCACCCGCGAGCACCTGCCGGTACCGGGCACCACCACGGGCAGCCCGCGACCGCTGGCTGGCGCGGGCACCGAGTAGGCCGGCACCGCCCGACCGATTTTGAGAGGCCAGGGTTCAGGCGTGAATGATATCTGCGATCATCACATCATGGAGTTACGTCCGGAACTGCAGGTTGCCGATACAGTGCTCGCGGCGTTCGCCCGTAGGTACGGCATCGCACGGCTGGCGCTCTTCGGCTCAGTGCTGCGGGGTGACTTCAATGAGAACAGCGACGTGGACCTACTCGTAGAGTTCGAGCCAGGCCACACCCCGGGACTCTTCGCACTAGCGGCGATGGAGCGCGAGCTGGAGGCGACTATTGGCCGGGCCGTCGACCTGCGGACCTACCACGACCTGAGCCGGTACTTCAGGGACGACGTCGCGGCAAGTGCACGGATTGTCTATGCGGCCTGATGACACCCTGTGCTGAGCTGCGGGCTGAGGTGGTGGGCGGGCTGCGGGCGGGGCATTCCCCGGATCAGGTGGCCGGGCGGTTGCGGTACGAGCACCCCGGCCAGCAGGCTCG
>JBDTAX010000051.1:0-5689 GCA_039924425.1 Pseudonocardiaceae bacterium | reverse complement strand
GGCCGCATCCCACACCCGCACCGTGCCATCGGCGCCCGCGCTGGCCACCCGCTTCCCATCCGGACCAAACGCCACTCCAAACACCGCGCCTTGGTGACCCCGCAGCGTGACGGGGTCACCGATACCGGCCGCATCCCACACCCGCACCGTGCCATCGGCGCCCGCGCTGGCCACCCGCTTCCCATCCGGACCAAACACCACTCCAAACACCGCACCTTGGTGGCCACGGAGCGTGCCGCGCACTTGTGAGTCCAACGTGGCTTGGCGCAGCGCCGCCTCGGCTTCGGGGGTTGGACTGACCTTGTATGCTTCCCGGGCCAGCAGCAGACTCCGCTCTGGATCGATGACCAGTTGATTGGTGGCGTTGACCGCGAGCTGGCGGGACAAGACCAGGTCACGCTGATCGGTCACTTGTACGGTCTGGATACCGGAGAACAAGCCGAGACCGACGGCCAGCACAAGCAAGCTCGCCAGCAGGCGGATAAGGCGGCGGTCGCGGGTGAGGCGCTGGCGTTGAGCGCCGTCGCTGAGTTGGATGAACTCGGTAACCTCGTTGCTCAGCTCGTCTCGGCGCAGCTGCAGCCAGTACAGCGCCTGGTCGAGGGCACTGCCGCGCAGCAGCAGCTCGGTGTCGTGCGGGGTTCGTTCGCCGGTGCTGTCTTTCCACTGCGTGCGGTCGTTCTCAACGTCGGCACGCCAGGCCAGAAAGTTGTGGTCTTCTGCCAGCCATTCGCGCAGCAGGCCCCACTCGCGGATCAACGTGTCGTGAACAAGCTCAACGATGGGTTCGTCGCTGGTGGGGTCGCGGCTGGTAATCAGCAACCGCCGACTGGCCAGCACGGTGACCACGGTGTCAACGTCACTGTCACTATCCCCCGGTGTGTCCGCCTTGTCGGCGCGCAGTTGAGCGAGGGTGCGCCGTTGACGGGTGGCGGGGATGTCGGCGGCCTCATCGCCGAGTCTCACGAGCGACGTGACGATCCGGCGGACGAGAGGTTGCTGAGTCGGCGGCAGCTCCTGGTAGGCTTGGTCGCACCAGCGGGCCAACCCGCCGACCACCCCGCCGATCTGCTCATAGGCGCGGTGAGTTAACCGGCCGTCCTCCCGTCGGCGCCAGAGCTCAGTCAGGGCGAACTCCAACAGGGGCAACACGGTGATGGCTGCACCGCTGCTGGGCACGTCCACCGGTAGCGCGGCGGTTGCGGCGTCCCCAGCGATGCGCTCGACCAGGCGCGGTTCGATGGGCAGGCCGGCGAGGGCGGCCGGCGCTGCGATGATGGCGTGCAGCTCGTCGGCTTCCACCAGCGCAGGGACGTTGACCAGCACCTGCGTCACCAGCCGCATCAGACCAGGAGCGGCTGCGGCCAGCCGACCGTAGAAATCATCCCGGAGCACCACGATCACGGTGACTAGCTGCTGCTCGGCCACGGCGGTCAGCTGCTCGAGCAACGCCCGTCGCAGCGGCGGTGCCGTGGCGGTGAGCAGCTCCTCGAATTGGTCAAACACCAGCACCAGCCGCTCGTGTTCTGGGTGCTCGTCAAGCCAGCGCTGTGCCGCTACCGGCAGCCCAGCCGCGGTGTCCGGAAGACCGGCCTGCTCCAGCTGCGCGAAGGGCTCGGCCCCGGGCCGCACGCTGAGCCAACCCCAGCGGTCGCTGCCGGGAATCTCCCCGCGGGCCAGGGCGGGCAGGACACCGGCGTGGATCAGCGAAGACTTGCCGCTCCCGGAGGGACCCAGCAGCGCCAGGAACCGGCGATCGTGACGCAGGCTGGCCAGCACTGCGTCCACCGCGTGGCCGCGGCCGTGAAACCACTCCGCGTCGGCGATCGTGAACGACTCCAGCCCCCGGTAAGGGCAGATTTGCGAGACAGCCAGCTCCGGACAGATCTTGCGGAGTGTCTCGGTGGGTGTGACGTAGGCGGTCGCCTGGCCACGAGCAAGTCGATCGGGACGGGCCACCGAGCTCACCATCCCCACGACCAGCCCGGTGCGCTCATCGAGCACCGGGCCACCGCTAAAGCCCTCAGTCACCTCGCCGCACTCGGTCAGCTGCAGCAGCGGCACATCGCCGTCGCCAAGGATCCGATCACCGGCGACGCCATAGCCGTAATGACCCGCGCTGGGCGCATTGGCAGGAAACCCGAACGCCTTCACCCGGTGCCCACGAACTTCCCGTGAGGCACCCAGCGCAAGCGGCTGGGCCTGCGCTGGCGGCACGCCCTCCAGGCGGAGGAACGCGACGTCCTCACTTTCTGGGCTGCGCCACAGCTGCGGCTCGACCCGGGCGATCCGCGCACCCTCGTCCAGGTGAACAAACCGCACGGTTACTGGGACGGTCGGGGGCTCCGCAGTCCCGCCATAGCTGGACAGGACGTGGGCGCAGGTCACCACCAGCCCTACGCCGACGAGGAAACCGGTCCCTGCGGGCCGGCCACGGATGTCGAGAACCTGCACTGTGCCAGGGGTGAGGTCAACCGACCAACCGGTCCCTGATCCCGGCAGGTTCGGCGGCTCACCGGTCGGTGTCATCGCGTTGTCCCCAGTGCAGTGTGACCTTCAGATGACACCCACCAGCAGCCTTAGTGATCACCGCCCCAGCTTCTACCGTGAGATTGACCCCGAACTCCACAGTGATCTCCTGCGAGCGGGACTGGCGCAGCTTTGCCAAGATGGATTGCGCCACCGACGTCACCGACTCCAGCGCAGCCTCCAAAGTCTGCGCTGCCTCAGCCACAACCTGCCCCGGCCGCCCGGCCTTGACCACACCCCCTTCAATGTGGTCCATCTCCACGACGATCACGCCACCACTGTCCAGCGGCACCGCAACCAGTTCCATCATCGCCCTCTCTCACCGACCACCCGCACCTTCACTACGCCACCCCAGGGCGGTAGAGGACTCCTTGTCGGTGTCAGGCGACCAGCTGATGAGGTCGCCCAGCTCGTACAGGGCCTCGTACTCGGCCGGTGACCTACCTCCACAAGCTCCGCGCGGTCGCCCGTTCGCACCAATCCACCGCATGCCGCAGTGGCAACGTCGACTTCTCCGACAGTACGTCACCGATCGGGAATCCGGGTTCTTGTCGCGGAGCGACGCGTGAGTGGCGTTGCCAGCTATAACTCGCATCGCCACTCACGCGTCACTCCGCGACAAGAACTCCGCGTCGGAATGGTGGTGGACAAAGCCCAACTTCTGGTAGGTCCGCAGGGCGGCGGCGTTGTCGGACTCGACGTAGAGCATCGCTTCGGGCGCCCCTCGCTCGCGCAGATGCGCAAGCCCCGCAGCGGTCAGCGCGCCGCCGAGGCCGATGCCCTGGGCGTCGGGGTCGATCGCGAGCACGTAGACCTCACCGAGGCCGTCGGGATGCACCTTGGTCCAGTGGAAGCCGAGCAGTCGGTCGGCTGGGTCCACCGCCAGTAGGAACCCCTTGGGGTCAAACCACGGCTGCGCCTCACGCATCAGCAGCTCGTGGACATCCCACCGGCTCTGCTCGGGATGCCAGGCGAACGCGCGATCGTTCACCGCCACCACCGCAGCCTCGTCCGCGCCTGGCGCGAAGGCGCGCAGCGCCATTCCAGCGGGCAGGGCGCGCGGCGGGATCGGCTCAGCGAGGGCGCGCCGTAGCTGGAACAGCTCGCGCAGGCGCTCCAGCCGGGCCCGCCGCGCCAGCCTCAGCGCCGCTGGGTGCTCGCCGTGTGCCCACACCCAGAGCGGCCCAGGCACCCGATCGAGCAGTGCGGTAAGCAGCGCGCCGCCCACCCCACGGCGCCGGTGCCCCGGGTGCACCACGAACTCGGCGCCGCGGCGCTCGACGCGCTCGTCCAGTCCCGCGTAGCCGACCAGCGTGCCCGCGACGTCGTGGGCCAGCAGGTGCACCGACCCGGCGCCGGGATGGTGCAGCCGCAGCGCGGCCGCTTCAGACAGGGGGTTGACGTCATCGGCCGCCGCAGCGGCGGCCAGCAGTCCCAGCACGGCGGCGACCTGCGCCTCGGTCGGCGCAACGCTCCAGCTCAGCGCCGGGGTCACCGGGTGGTCAGCTCCGCTGCACGGGCAGTGACGGGGCTGGCTCAGCCCGTGTTTGATCAGCCCAGTCTGGATCAGCACCGTCTGCGGTCTCGGCGTCCCGCGCCACGGCGCGGTCATGCTCGGCGCGGTCGTGTTCAGCCCGCTCCCGGGAACCGAGGTTGCGCACCGGTCGGACGAACTTGTAACCGACGTTGCGCACCGTTCCAATGAGCTGCTCGTGCTCCGGACCGAGCTTGGCCCGCAACCGCCGCACATGGACGTCGACCGTGCGGGTGCCGCCGAAGAAATCGTAACCCCACACCTCCTGCAGCAACTGCGCGCGGGTGAACACCCGGCCAGCATGCTGCGCGAGGTACTTGATCAGCTCGAACTCCTTGTAGGTGAGGTCCAGCGGCCGGCCGCGCAGCCGAGCGGTGTAGGTGGCCTCGTCGATCACCAGCTCGCCGAGCACCAGGGAGTGGCCGCGACCCGCGGCGGACTCGGTGGCGCGCCGCGCGACCAGCAGCCGCAGCCGGGCGTCGATCTCGGCCGGTCCCGCGGTGGGCAACAGGATCTCGTCGGTTCCCCAGTCGGCGGACAACGCCACCAGACCGCCCTCCTGGATGACGACCACCACCGGCACATCCAGTCCGGTGGATCCCAACAAGCGGCACAGGCCGCGCGAACCAGCCAGGTCCGAGCGGGCATCGACGAGGACCGCGTCGTACGGTCCGGCGTCTAACAGGGCGGCGACCTCCGGGGCGGCCGACCGCACGGCATGCCCCAACAAGGACAGCGCGGGCAACACCGAGGACGGTCCGGGATCCGCGGTGAGCAGCAACAGCTCCATGCCCGCTCCCTCCTGCCGTTGGCGGCCTACGGTGCCAGCACCGGGTCCAGATCCAGGTGGGGCCGCGACCTGCCAGGTGTTCTGCGGAGAATACCGTGCCGCCTGCGACCATGAACACAAAACGCGAGACAGACAGGACGGTGGCGCCGGGTGCGCAAGTTCATCACGGTGGTGCTGGTCGTGGTGGCCCTGCTCGTGGCGGCGGATTTCGGCGCCGCGGCAGTCGCCGAGCACACGGTGGCCACCCGGCTGCGTGAGCGGCTCGGACTGCCCAGCGACCCCTCCGTGCGGATCAACGGCTTCCCGTTCCTCACCCAGGCGGTTGCTGGCCGGTACGGCTCCATCGACGTGCGGGCCAGCGGGGTGTCCGTGGACCAGCTACACGACCTCGATGTGGAGGCAACGCTGCACGACGTCGACGCGCCACTGCCCGAGGTGATCTCGGGAAACCTCCGTTCGGTGCGAGTGGAGCGGGTGGACGGCCAGGTCCGGGTCAAGGACTCCGACCTCGGGCGGGCGATCGGGATCGACGACCTCCAGATCCAGCAGCCCTCGGAACAGGAAATCAAGGAACTGTCGCTGGCGGATGCCCGGTCGTCCGGCAATGGCGCGCCGAGCGACCGGGCACCGATCCGGCTGGTGGCGACCATCAACTTCGCCGGTCAGCCCACCGAGGTCATCGGGTTGGGAGTGATCGAGCTCATCGACGGCGTGGTGCGGATCACCACCCGTGATGTGCGGCTGTCCCGGGACGGCGGCGCTGAGGTGGGCCTGCCCAGCGGGATCCGCCAGACCGTGCTCAAGACGCTGAGCACCGACGTCAAACCCGGTGGGCT
>JBDTAX010000050.1:0-15671 GCA_039924425.1 Pseudonocardiaceae bacterium | reverse complement strand
CTTGGTCGATCCCCCCGATCAGTGGCACGCTGATCGAACGACCACCAGCAAGGAGCCTGACGGAAGCCATGTCCGACCAGCACCCGCCCCGAATGGGCCAGCGGATCGCCGAACTGCGCAAGATCCACGGGGCGACTCAACAGGCGTTGGCCCTGCGCGCGAACGTGTCGTACTCGATACTGCGCAAGGTCGAGTGCGGTGAGCGAGCGGCGTCACCGTCGTTCATCGCGGCCATCGCCCGGGCACTCACTGTCAGCGTGATCGACATCACCGAGCAGCCCTACGGCGCCCACAACGCGCACCCCACATCCGAGCAGACCGGAGTTCCCGCGCTGCGGCAAGCTTTGGTCGAAGGCGACGACCCCGAGCTGGACACCTCACTGCGCCCATTGGACGACCTGCGCGCCGCGATGGCCGAAATCAACGAGGTCTTCCGGAAAGGCAAGTACGCCGAGGTGGTACGGAGCCTTCCTGACCTGCTGCGCCATCTGCATGCCACCGCGAACGCCTGCCGCGTAGACGCTCGTCCCGGCGTTCACGAAATGCTCTCCGCCGCCTACCGCTATGCGACCGTTGCCCTGTACCGGCTCGGGCACCTCGATTTAGCGCACCTCACCGACGAGCGCGCCCGCACGGCCGCAGCGCGCGGCGATGACCCGCTGCGAGCGGCTGTCGCCGAGTACAACCACTCCCTGATCCTGATGTTCGACGGCGCGTACCCGGCGGCGCTGCGCAGCATCGAGCGTGCTGACGCCATCGTGGACCTCGCGCCGGCGAGCCCAGCGGTGCCTGCGGTGCGGGGTTCGCTGCACCTTCGTGCCTCGATCATCGCGGCCCGCGCGACTAACACCGACCTCGCCACCGAACACCTGATCGCCGCGCGGTCACTGGCTGTCGCCGGGCACGATGAGGCCGACTTCTACAGCACCAATTTTGGCCCGGTCAACGTGAGCATTCACGAGGTAGCCGTGCCGATCGAACTGGCCGATGGCACCACCGCCGTCACCCGGGCCGCCAAGCTGATCCTCCCGGCGCACATCGCGCCGTCGCGGGCCGGTCACCACTGGATCGACCTGTCCCGGGCCTGGCTGTTGCACGGAGACCGGGCCCGGGCGCTGAACTCCCTGCAACACGCCCGCCGGATCGCGCCCCAACTCACCCGTTACCACCCGCAGGTCCACGAGACCGTGCACGTCCTCGCCGCCCGGGACGCCCGATCCACCGCCAGCCTCCGGCACTTCGCCGCCTGGTGCGGCATCCGAACCTAAGACGGGGGCCATGAACGACCACGGCCAACCGGTCCTCTACGCCATCGTCACCGGCTCCCCCGCCGCCCGTGACGTCGGGAAGCTGGTGGACTTGGCCCACGCCGACGGGTGGGACGTGTGCGTGATCGCAAGTCCGCACGGCTACCGGTTCATCGATGCCGACGCCCTCGCGGCAAAGACCGGCCACCCCGTGCGCCACCAGTACAAAGAACCCGACGCACCTGATGTGCTCCCGCCCGCCGACGCCATGGTGGTCGCGCCGATCACCTGCAACTCGCTGGCCAAGTGGGCGGCGGGCATCTCCGACACCCTGCCACTCGGCCTACTCGTGGAAGCCGTCGGCAAACACCAGCCCGTGGTGGCCATGCCGTTCAGCAACCGGGCACAGCTCAGCTTCCCCGCGATCCACGACGCCATCACCAAGCTCACCGCGTGGGGTGTGACAATCCTCGTCGGCGACGACGTCTACGAACAACACCAACCCACCACCGGCACCAACTACGTTCACCTATTTCCCTGGCATCTCGCCTGGCGGGCACTCCGCCACCACCCATGGCTCAACCCCAAACTCTCCCCGCCACCCTCACCTACGGCCTAAACACTAGAGACCCTGGGACCTACGCCAAGCGCTCATGGATCGCTTAGCGTCCCCTGGCGTGGCCGAGCGCGAGGTACCCGGTGCCGAAGGCCAGTTGGTGAACCCGCAGGTCGGGGACAAACTCAGCCAATAGTCGCCAGGGCCGGTCGAAGCCGGTGAAATCGTTGACGAACGGCGCGTGTAGCGCGCTCACCCATGGCCGCAGCGGCCACAACCACGGGGCCGGCCACTTTCCGCCGGCAGTGGCCACCGGCGCGCCGCGACGCAGATGATCAAAAATGTGGTCCAGCGCCGCCGGGGATTGCAACACATCGTGCACCGCGCAGAACAGCGCGGCGTCCGCCGTGCCCTCGATCGGCGCACGCGCCACCGGGGCGACGAGCAGGCGCACGTTGTCCCAGCCGTGCCTGGCCACCCGCTCGCCGGCTATCTGGAGCATCTGCTCGGATTCGTCGATCCCCACGATCATCCCCGCGGCGCCCACCTTGTGTTGCAGCAGCGGCAGGCACAACCCAGTACCGCAGCCCACATCGAGGACCGTGTCACCGCGCCGCGCGGGCAGCTGGTCGACCAGCAGTTCGCGCCAGTAGCGAAAGGCGCCAGTCCGCTGCTCGTAGCGGCCAGCCTGGCTGCCGTAGGCCTCGGGCGGCTGTCGGTTCGGCGCTGTTGATGGCAGGCGCGGCGGGGGTGGCGCCATGGTGGGCCTTCTCAGAGATCGACTTGCGCGAGTAGCGGCGCCCGATGCGCCAGGTGGCCGGGGTGTTGGTGCTCGGTGAGAAACTCGCTGAGCACGGTGGCGAACCGATCAGGGCACTCCACGTGGGGCAGGTGTCCGCAATCGGGGAACAACACCAACCGCCCCGCGGGCAGGCGGTCGACCGCGGCCTGAGCCTGGTAAGCGGGTAGCACGTAGTCACACGCACCCCAGACGACCAGGGTTGGCATCGTCAAGTTATGGAGCTGGTCAAACAGGACTTCACGCTGCCCGTTGACGTCGAACAGGGCACGGGCCATGGCGGTGGCGGCCTCGAGTTGGCCTGCCCGGCGTACCTGCGCGTGCTGCTCGGTGACGAACTCCGCGGGGGCCCGCCACGGCTGGGCGAAGAGCATCGCGGTGGACATGGTCGTGCGCTGCAGGTCACCTCCCGGCACCCGGCTGAGCAGGATCGCCAGCTCGCCCAGGACCGGCAGCGTGGCCAGGACAAGCAGGGGGTTGACGTCGCGGCCCAGCCCCGCGCTGCCAACCAGGGTCAACGTGTGCACCCGACTGGGGTCGGCCAGGGCCAGCCGCAGCGCGACCGCCCCTCCCACGGAGTGTCCGACCACCTCCAGCGGCCCCACCCCGAGGGTGGCGAGGAAGCCGGCCACGAACGGGGCCAGGTCGCGCCCCGGGGCGTAGCCACCGACCGCCGGGGCGCTGCCTCCGTGACCGGGCAGGCTCACGGCCAACACCCGATGTGTCCGGGCCAGGGCCGGGATGACCCACCGCCAACTAGTCGCGCTCTGCTCGTAACCGTGCAGCAGCAACAGCGGCGGTCCAGCCCCAGCCTCAAGGTACTGAGTACTTATCCCCTCCACGGAGACCCGGCGATCCCGAACAGCGAACTCGCGCTGATCCCGACGCTGGGGTGTGAACGGAACAGACCTCAAGATGACCGGCATACAGTCCCCTAAAGTGTGCGTCACGTACCAACCGACGGCGTCACCGGGGTCTGGGGCGACACCCACCACCGTGCCATACCAGCGGACGCCACGGCGATCCTGTGGTCGAGGACACGCCACCACATAATCCAAGGAAGCGAGGTATCCCGAATCCTTATTGGAGGTCGTCGCCGTAGTCGTGGTCGGGGTGATTCGCCGCTCCGGTGCGCCAGTAGCCGCGGGTGACGACATGGTCGCGGTCGAGTCCGTGCTCGGTCAGCAGGTACTGGCGGGCTTGGCGGATGCTGGCGGCCTCGCCGGCGATCCACACGAATCCTGGCGTCGGGGGAAGGTCGCGGGACCGGAGGTGGTGTAGGAGGCACGAGCCCGGTGCGGCTGATGGATCTCGCAGGGACCACCGCACCTCGCGCGAGCCGTGAGTCGGCAGATCGATCACCTCGGTGGGATCGCTGATCTCGATGAGGCATGTGGTCTCAACGGTGAGATCGCTCTCGAGGATGGTGGCGATCGCGGGTACCGCTGAGGTATCTCCACCGAGCAGCAACCAGGTGGCGTCGGTGGGGAGGGTGAATCCGGAGGCGCGTGGCGAGCTGAGTGCGATCCGGTCGCCCGGGGTGACGTTCGCCGCCCAGTGTGCGGCCGGCCCGTCGCTGTGCAGAACCAGGTCGATGTCGAGTTCGCGTCTCAGCCGGTCGAACCGCCGCGCGGTGTAGGTCCGCATGATGCGCGGGACGGCCGGGTCGACGGTGACCAGGCCGTCCGCTCCGGGTCCGGGCAAGTCGACCTCGCGCTCACCGGGCGCGGGGAGAAACAGCTTGAAGTGACTGGCTGGCCCTGGGAAGGTGAAACCAGCCAGGGCCTCGCCGCCGACAGTGACCCGAGCCAGGCTCGGGGTCACCATCACGGATCTGAGGACGTGGGCACGCAGCGGAGGCGGTCGTCGTCGCCCGCCTCCGCGCGGCCGGGTCATGCGGCGCCTCCGGTGTCCTCGGTTGCGGGGCTGGGGTTTTCGGTTGTGGGGCTGGGGTCCTCGGCGAGGATCAGGTAGAGCGCGCGCCGCGCGTCGGCGAGCACAGCCGCAGCCGCGGCGACCTGGGCGTGCGTGCCGTTGATGGCGACCGCCTTGGCGGCGCTGTGCACCTCGGAGACCGCGGTGCGCAGGTGGGGGGCCTCGCCGTCGGCGGCGGTGATCGCCGCGAACGGATCGGTCACCCCGTGGCGTGGATCGTCGAGGTGGGCGCGTCCAGCGTCGGTGAGGGACACGAGCTTGCGCCCACCCTCGGCTTCGACGCTGACCAGTCCCTCGTCTTCGAGCTGGGCGATGGTCGGGTAGATCGCGCCCGGGCTGGGCCGCCACGCCCCGCCGGTGCGTTCAGTCATGGCCTGCATCAGTTGATAGCCGTGCATCGACTGCTCGGCCAGCAGAATCAGGACGGCGGCGCGGACATCCCCGCGCTGCGCCCGGCCACGGCCACGTCCCTCGCCTCGGAGGGAATGGTCTCGGCCCGGAGAGCGGCGTTCGCCGCTGTGTCCTCGTGTGTTGTACATGGTGACAACCTCTCGTTGTTGTTGATACTGTCACGATACTACACGATATATCTTTACACAAGAGGTTGTGACCTGCGTGGCCTACCGGGGCCCGGAGCCGTCGTATACGGTGACCGGCGCCTCAGGTGCACGGTTGTTGCCCCTCCGGCCCTGATCCGGATGGAGGAGATCGATGACCAACCTTCAGCCGTGGCCGGGTGCGGCCTACCCGCTGGGTGCTACCTACGACGGCGCGGGCACCAACTTCGCGCTCTTCTCCGAAGTCGCCGACGCCGTGGAACTGTGCCTGTTCGACAGCGGTGACGCCCACGCGACCGAGACGCGGGTTCGGCTGGCCGAGGTCGACGGGTTCGTCTGGCACGGCTACCTGCCCAGCGTCGGGCCTGGCCAGCACTACGGGTATCGAGTGCACGGCCGGTACGATCCGGCCTCCGGGCGGCGCTGCAACCCGGCGAAGCTGCTCCTCGATCCCTATGCCAAGGCGGTGTCGACTTCCCCGGGATGGGACGCGTCACTGTTCGGCTACCGATTCGACGATCCGCAGGCGCGCAACGACGCCGACTCCGCCCCCCACGCGCCGAAATCGGTGGTGATCAGCCCGTTCTTCGACTGGGCCGATGACCGGCACCCGCGCACCCCCTACCACGAGACGGTGCTCTACGAGGCGCACGTACGCGGCCTGACCATCGCCCACCCGGAAATTCCGGCGGAGATGCGCGGCACCTACGCCGGTCTCGCGCACCCGGTGATGCTCAATCACCTCACCACGCTGGGCGTCACGGCGGTGGAGCTGATGCCGGTGCACCAGTTCATCACCGACCACCACCTCGCGCAGCGGGGCCTGACCAACTACTGGGGCTACAACACCGTCGCGTTCCTCGCCCCGCACAACGGCTACGCCGCGCCGTGCACCGTCGGGCCGCGGGCGCACGAGGTGGTCTCGCAGTTCAAGTCGATGGTCCGGGAGCTGCACGCGGCGCACATCGAGGTGATCCTCGACGTGGTGTACAACCACACCGCCGAGGGCAACCACCTGGGCCCGACCCTGTCGATGCGCGGCGTCGACAACCCCGCCTACTACCGCCTGGACGCCGATGACCTCAGCTCGTACACGGACTACACCGGCACCGGCAACTCGCTCAACGTGCGCCACCCGCACACCCTTCAGTTGATCATGGATTCGCTGCGGTACTGGGTCACCGAAATGCACGTCGACGGGTTCCGCTTCGACCTCGCCTCCACGCTGGCCCGCGAGTTCTACGACGTGGAGCGGCTGTCCACGTTCTTCGACCTGGTTCAGCAGGACCCGGTGATCAGCCAGGTGAAGCTGATCGCCGAACCGTGGGACCTCGGGCCGGGCGGCTACCAGGTGGGCAAGTTCCCCCCGCTGTGGACCGAGTGGAACGGCCAGTTCCGCGACACCGTGCGGGACTTCTGGCGCGGTGAGCCGGACACGCTCGGCGAGTTCGGCTTCCGGCTCACCGGCTCGTCCGACCTCTACCAGGCCGACGGGCGACGGCCCTACGCGTCGATCAACTTCGTCACCGCGCACGACGGGTTCACCCTCACCGACCTGGTCTCCTACCAGGACAAGCACAACGAGGCCAACGGCGAAGACAGCCGGGACGGCACCGATGACAACCGCTCCTGGAACTGCGGGGTGGAGGGCCCCACCGACGATCCCGAGGTGCTGGCCCTGCGGTCTCGGCAGCGGCGCAACATGCTGGCCACCTTGCTGCTGTCCCAGGGCATCCCGATGCTGCTGCACGGCGACGAGCTCGGGCGCACTCAGCGGGGCAACAACAACGCGTACTGCCAGGACAACGAGCTGTCCTGGGTGGACTGGGACTCCGCCGACCAGGAGCTGATCACGTTCACCGCGGCGCTGATCGCGATGCGCCGCGAGCACCCGGTGTTCCGCCGCCGCCGGTTCTTCGCCGGCCGCCCGATCCGGGGCGGCGACGAGCTGCGCGACATCGCGTGGTTCACCGAATCCGGGGAGGAGATGACCGAGCGGGACTGGGGGGCGCAGGTTTGCCAGTGCCTCACCGTGTTCCTCAACGGCGAGGGCATCCCGGACGCCGACGCCCGCGGCCAGCGGGTCACCGACACGTCATTCCTGCTCTGCTTCAACGCCCACTACGCGGACATCTCCGTGCGACTGCCCGGCAACGGCTACGGGCAGGAGTGGACCGTCGTGCTGGACACCGCCACCGGCCAGCTACCGGGGCTGCCCGGCATCACGGCCGAGGGAGACGCCAAGATCACCATTACCGCTCGATCGATGGTGGTACTGGAGCGCTCCGCGTAACACCGCCACACTCGAGGCCATGGCCCAAGACAGCTGGCACTGCCCAGTCTCGACCTACCGGTTGCAGCTCTGCCCAGGCTTGACCTTCGCCGATGCCGCCGCGCTGGTGCCCTACCTGGCGTCGCTGGGCGTCGGCGCGGTGTACACCTCGCCGCTGCTGGCCGCGATGCCCGGATCGACCCACGGGTACGACGTGGCCGACCCCACTCGGGTATCCGAAGCGCTCGGCGGGGAGCCCGGCCGCCGGGCGCTGGTGGCCGCCGTTCGCGAGCACGGGTTGGCGCTGGTGGTGGACATCGTGCCCAACCACCTGGGGGTGGCCGACCCGCGCGCGAACCCCGCCTGGTGGGACGTGCTGCGGCGCGGGCCCTCGTCGTGTTTCGCGCGGTGGTTCGACATCACCGGCTGGCCGCTGCGCCTGCCCGTGCTGGCCGACTCCGCCGACGCGCTGGCCGACCTGCGGGTGGACGGGGACGTGCTGCGCTACCACGAGCATGCCTTCCCGCTGGCACCCGGCACCGCCGACGGGAGCCCACAACGGGTGCACGAGGCGCAGCACTACCGGCTGGTCTCCTGGCGGGCCGACGTGGGCTACCGCCGGTTCTTCGCGGTCAGCGAGCTGGCGGCGCTGCGGGTGGAGGACCCTGAGGTGTTCGCCGCCACCCACGCCGAGGTACTGCGCTGGGTCACCGAGGGCGACGTGGACGGGCTGCGGGTCGACCACCCGGACGGTCTCACCGACCCCGCCGGCTACCTGCGCCGGCTGCGCGAGTACGCCCCCGACGCCTGGATCGTGGTGGAGAAGATCCTCGAACCGGGCGAAGAGCTGCCCGGTTCCTGGCCGGTGGCGGGCACCACCGGCTACGACGCGCTCGCCGAAGTCGACGGCGTGCTCGTCGACCCAGCCGGGGAAGCGACACTCACCGCGCTGGACACCGAGCTGACCGGCGTCCGGACCGACTGGGCGCAGTTGGTGCACGACTGCAAGCGTGACGTGGCCACCGGCATGCTCGGCGCGGAGCTGCGCCGTCTGGCCGCGCTGGCCCCCGAGACTCTCGAGGCTTCCGACGTCTCCGACGTCCTCGACGCGGCGGATGCGCTGGCCGAAGTGTTGGCATGCTTCCCGGTCTATCGCTCCTACCTGCCCGAGGACGGGGCCCAGCACCTGGAGCAGGCGCTGGCGGCCGCCGCGCATCGGCGTCCCGAGCTGGCCACCACGCTGGCGGTACTCGCGCCGCGGCTGCGGGATCCCGCAGATGAGCTCGCTATCCGGTTTCAGCAGACCTCCGGCGCGGTGATGGCTAAGTCTGTGGAGGACACCGCCTATTACCGCGGGACCCGGTTCGTCACGCTCAACGAGGTGGGCGGCGACCCGGCCCGCTTCGGGCTGGACCTTGAGGCCTTCCACGCCGCCGCGGCGCGCCGCGAGCAGATCGCCCCGCGCGGGATGACCACGCTGTCCACCCACGACACCAAGCGTTCCGCCGACGTCCGAGCCCGGCTGGCGGTGCTCGCCGAGCTGCCGGGTTGGTGGGCGGGCACCGTCGGTGAGTTCACCAGCCTGGCGCGGGCGGCCGGCGCCAGCGTGCCCGACCCGGCGCTGGGGCACCTGCTCTGGCAGACCCTGGTCGGGGCGTGGCCGCTGCCGCCGGAGCGGCTGCACGCCTACCTGCACAAAGCGATGCGCGAGGCGCGGACCCGCACCAGCTGGGCCGACCCGAACGAGCCGTTCGAAACCGCCATGCACGCTGTGGCCGACGCGGCGCTGGATGACCCCGCGCTGCGCGCCGCGGTGGCCCGAGCGGCGGACTGGATCATCCCGCCCGGACGGTCGAACTCGCTGGCCGCGGCGCTCGTGCAGCTGGCGATGCCGGGCGTGCCGGACACCTACCAGGGCGGCGAGCTGTGGGATCTCTCGCTGGTGGATCCGGACAACCGCCGGGCGGTGGACTTCGCTGCCCGCGCCGAGCTGCTGGCGCGGATCGACAGTGGCTGGCTGCCCGACGTGGACGACTCCGGCGCGGCCAAGCTGCTTGTGGTGTCCCGTGCCCTGCGTGCCCGGCGCGAGCATCCCGAGCGTTTCACCGGCTACACCCCGCTGCGCGCCACCGGCCCCGCCGCACCGCACGCCATCGCGTTCGCCCGCAACGGCGTGGTCGCCGTCGCCACCCGGCTACCCGTCGGGCTCGCGTCCCGCAGCGGCTGGGGTACGACTGCGTTGCCGCTGCCCGAAGGTTCCTGGACCGACGCGTTCACCGGCTTCCCGGCCTCGACCAGCGTGCCGCTGACCAACCTCCTCGCCCGCTACCCCGTTGCCCTGCTGCTCACGGACTAACCAATCATGGCCACACATGTGTCTTACACTTCGTGTTATGGCCACGATTACCTTCCGACCCGACGACGAGAGCGCGCGAGCACTGGCTGCTCTCACCGCGGACGGGACATCCGCTTCCGCGGCGATCCGGGAGGCTTTGATCCACGAGGCCCAGCGGCACGAGGAGGCGCGACTACGCGCCGAAGCTATCGCGCTAGCCCGGGATCCCACCGACGCCGCAGAAGCCCGGCAGGTTCTGGCCGACTTGGAGCCGCTGCGTGCGTGGTGACGTCACCCGTCGTCCCTACCTCTACTGCCGCCCGGCCCGCTACCCCGCTACCCCGCTACCCCGACGCTCACCGGCCCGGGTGAGAGAATGATGACATGACGAGCTTCGACCAGGTCCCGTTTGACGCGAGCGAGTTCGTAGACAATCCCGAGCCGCGTTGCCCGTGTCTGCTGCTGCTGGATACCTCGACTTCCATGGCTGGCCAGCGGATAGCCGAGCTCAACGCTGGCCTGGACACGTTCGCCTCGCAGCTCACTAGTGATGGACTAGCAGCCAAGCGCGTGGAGGTGGCAGTCCTATCCTTCGGTCCCGTACGCTTGGAGACCGACTTCACTACGGCCGAGAACTTCATGCCCCCCGTCCTGCGGGCCAACGGCGGCACACCAATGGGTGAAGCCATCAGTACTGGCCTCAACACCATTGAGCAGCGTAAACAGCTGTACCGCCAGCAGGGCATCTCCTACTATCGGCCGTGGATCTTTCTTATCACAGACGGCGCGCCGACTGATAACTGGAGGGACGCTGCCGCGAGTGTCCGCTCGGGCGAGGAGACCAAAGCATTCAGTTTCTTCGCTGTCGGCATTGAGGATGCCAATATGGACGTGCTCGCCCAAATCTCCACGCGTCAACCGTTGCAGCTTCGGGGACTGGAGTTCGGTAGCCTATTCACCTGGCTGTCGAACTCCATGAGCTCGGTGTCCCGATCCCAACCAGGCGAGGAGGTACCGCTACTTAACCCCGCAACTCCGCAAGGCTGGGCGGTCGCGTGACCGAGTGCGGTGCTCTTGGAAATAATTTGCCGCCTGAGCCAGTGCCCGACCCAACGAACTGGCGGTTCGCGGCGGCCACAATAGCTGGCACGAGCCACGTGCGCGAGGACCTGCCCTGCCAGGACGCCCATCGCTGCGAGGTTGTCGCGACTCCGCGGGGACAAGTCCTCATTGCTGTGGTGTCCGATGGCGCCGGCAGCGCCTCCGAAAGTGCCCGAGGCGCCGCCTATGCCTGCAACGAGCTCTTGGCGCAGGTCGAACGGAAGTTGTCGCACCTTACGCCCCTTCCCACGACTGCCGATTGGCTGAAGGACAGTGTTGCCAGTGCCCGCGAGGGTCTCCTCGCCGAGGCCGACCGCTTGGGCTTACCGCCGCGAGAGCTGGCCGCGACGCTGCTTTGTGCGGTGCTGGCCGAGCAGTGGTCGGCATTTGCGCAGGTGGGTGACGGTGCCATCGTCACTCCCGAGGTCGGAACCGACTCGTGGGCGTGGCTTTTCTGGCCTCAGCGCGGCGAGTACGCCAATACAACCTCATTCCTCACGGACTCGACAGCTATGCGGATGCTCCAAGTCGACATGCTTCCTCATGCTCAGCATGAAGTCGCTATGTTCACCGACGGCCTTCAGCACCTCCTTCTGCACTATGAACAGCAGACGGTGCACAGTCCGTTCTTCGAGCGGATGCTGAGTCCGATCCGCCTATCCGCAGCCGATGGCGAGGATCGAGAGCTCAGCTCTGGACTGGCGAAGTACCTGGGTTCGCCCCCCGTGACGTCGCGTGCCGATGATGATCTGACGCTCGTGATGGCGAGCCGCCTCACGGACGGTTCCGGCGTTGTCGCGCCTCGTTGACGAGCAGGGTCGCCCACTGCGGCTTGGCGACAAGCTTGGCGAGGGTGGCGAAGGAGCTGTTTATCGACTCGCTGGACATCGTTCTCAGGCGATCAAAGTCTACGCTTCTCCCTTGACTGCGGAACGAGCTCAAAAGATCAAGATTTTGACCCAGTTCAGTCAGACGGACATCGGCCGCTTCACCGCATGGCCCTCCGGCTTGGTCCTCGATGAGAAGGGGCGAGCGTGCGGCCTGTTGCTCCCTGTCGTGGAACGCGGCAAGGACATTCACCACCTTTACACCCCGAGCAGTCGCCGAAAGCACTTCCCCACCGCGGACTGGCGCTTCCTTGTGCGCGTTAGCAGCAACGTCGCTCGCGCGTTCGCTGCCGTCCACGCTCTGGGACTGGTTATCGGTGATGTGAACCCGGGCTCAATCTTGGTGATAGGCGACGGTACCGTCAGGCTCATTGACGTCGACAGCTTTCAGGTGCCCGTGCCCGGTGGGCGCCCGCTGCTGTGCACCGTGGCGGTGAATCTTTTCTTGCCACCGGAGCTGCATCAGGCCCCGTTGCACTCGGTGGTTCGGACCCCGGACCACGACGCGTTCGGGCTGGCCATCACGATTTTTCAGCTGCTGATGTTGGGGCGTCATCCCTACGCTGGGCGCTTCCTGGGCGCGGGCGAGATGCCGATTGAACGCGCCATCGTCGAGCATCGGTTCGCCTTTGGCGCCCACGCCGCCGACCGCCACATGCAGCGACCGCCAAACACGGTGGGCATGGAAATACTGCCGTCCCGGGTGGCCGCGCTCTTTGAGTCCGCATTCGCGCCTCCCACTCCCCGGCATCCGCGGCCATCCGCCGGGGAGTGGGTGCGGGCTCTGGACCAATTGGCCGCCGAGCTCGCGCAGTGCCGGAGTAATTCCGCGCACTACTATCCTCGGTCAGCGTCGCTGTGCCCGTGGTGCGTTTTCGAGCAGAGTGCAGGCGTGCTTCTCTTCGGTGTCCCGACGACCGCTTTCACGCAACGGTACGAAAACGAATACCAGCAATTAGTTGGCCGTATTGCGGCGGTACCTCTGCCAGTGCCGCCGACCCTGGTTGCGGCGACCTCTGGCGCCGTAGCGAACCCTGCCGCTCAGCAAGCCGCCACAACACCCCGCTTGGCCTGGGGCAGCTACTTGCTGGGCCTCCTGCTTATCACGGGAGGGCTAGTCCTACTGCCGCACGGTGGGCTGTTCATCCTTCTGGGCGCCGTTGCCTTGGTGTTTGGCGTCGACGCACGCAGACGGCGCCGGAAGCCGTGGATCAACGCCTACCGCGCCGCCAAGAGCGAAGACGCGGACGCCGCCACGGAACTCGAGCAGGCGAACCGCTTTCCTGCGGACGCCGCAGCGCGGGCAGCGGCTACCCGGATATCACGCCAGTGGGGTGGTCTGCAATCCCAGCGGGCTGAGAGGTACCGACAGCTGGAGGAGAACAAGCCTCAGGAGCAACTGCGGCAATTCCTGCAAGCACAGCTGATCGAGTCGGCTCATATTAAGGGAATCGGCACCGGGCGCGTGGCAATGCTGTCCTCTTATGGTATCGACACGGCCTGGGACGTCGAGATTCAGCGCGTCCAGCAGGTTCCGCAATTCGGTCCAGTGCTGGCCGATCGTCTCGTGGCGTGGCGCCGAGAAAGGGAGCACGCGTTCGTGTACGACCCGTCCCGCCCACTGCCTCCGGAGGCGGCGATCCGCGTGGAGAAGGAGATCGAGGACGCGCAGCGGCGACTCGTCGACAACCTGGGGAGGGCTCTGCGAGCTCTGGAAGCAGCCCACGTTTCGGAACCGGCAGTCGCCGCAACCGCGGCACAGCGCCTGCGTGCCACCCAGCTCAAGCTGCTTCAAGCCGAGGCGGACGTCCTCACTGCCACCGGTAAGGTGCCAACCTAGGCTCCAGCTTTGTGACTACGTCGGTCGGTCACCGAGAGGCGCGCTGGCGTCGACCTGTCGTTCGCCCAGCACCGCACTGATGCCAAAGCGATACAGTAGATCATCATTTCACAGGGAATTGCCACACGATGAAAGAGAGAATGAGGGAAAGGGCGCTGATTGCCACCCCCGCAACCGATACTACTGTTTCCAGCTTTATCGGCGAGGGTTGAGCGGGCGGAGTGTAGGAATACACCGGCGTGGGTCCAACTGTTGAACGAGGGGCTGCCGCTCGGGTCTCTGGAGGAGGTCGGGTTAACGGATGCCGCAGTTGACGGAGCAGGTGTTGACGTTTCTTGCGCTTATGCGCTTCTAGCTCACAGGCCCGCAGGACACCATAGACGTTTTTATCGCAAGTGCCTTTGCTGTCCGATTTAACGGCTCCGCATATAGCCGGGGCGGCGAATAGATAATAGAGTAACGACGTCAGTATCGCCCAAAAAATAACTACGGCAGGAATGTGGTAGTACAACCAAAGGAACGGCGCGACAAAGAGCACGAGCGGGGAGGAAAATTTAATAAGCCATGCCGGGACTTGGCACCGCCCCCGACGTCCCCGATTCATGGTATCGACTATAGGTCACCTGTCGCGATCGGTAAATGGTCCAGGTTAGTTACAGTGGGTAGCGCCGGGACCGGAACGCGTGCTCTTTCTGCGGAGTGGCTCTAACGGCGTTGCCGCCGACCGGGCGCCAGCACGCGCCCGTAGTCGCCGGCTCTGTGCACCGTCGCACGGGTGGGGTCTGTCAAGTGAACCGCTGGCGACGCGAACAGGCAACAGCCTCCCCGCGTCGTTTCTGGCACACAGTTCGCGATCATGGTGCGCTCGACCAGGGTTCGGCGGCGTCGCGGTCGTGGCTCGGGATGATCTCGATGGTGGGTGGCAGCGCGTGGAGGCGGTGGACGCCGGCGAATGCCGCGTCGCGGTCGGCGTCCACGAGCTGCCCCGGGAAGGGCGCTGTCGCCCGCAGCAGGCGGACTTGCAACCGATGCCAGACAGCGTCTCCGGCGAGGAGCACCCGGCGGTCGCCATCGAGGTTGAGCAGGACTCCGACGCTGCCAGGGGGTGTGGCCGGCGAGGTCCACGAGCACGACCGAGCCGTCGGCGAACAGATCGTGGCTGCGCTCGAAGGTGAGCACCGGCGGCCCGTCAAGGTCGTAGGTGTCGAACCGTCGCCCTCGAAGCGGAGCCCTGGCGACTCCCAGCGGAGGGCCACCAGCGTCCAGAGCGAAGTCGCGCTCAACTTGCTGCGTCCGCACAGCAACCTGCTGGGGAAGTTCGAGGATCCCTGAGACGTGGTCCCAGTGCAGATGGGTGGGCAGGACGAAGTCGATGTCGTCGACATCTCGGCCAATCCGCGTGAGCGCGTCAACAAGCCCAGTCACGGGACGATCCGGCGCGACGAACAGCCGTAATGGGGCTGGCAACTGGGGCAGGACCCGTTGATGGACGTCGGTGCACATCGATGGGTCCACCAGGATTCGCGCGTTCGGGTGCTCCACGAGGAACGTTGTCATTCCCAGTGCGAGGCGCCAGGGCCATCGAGCCCCTTCGGCGATCACCATTGCTGGAGCGCTCATGCGGGCCTGGGGCAACGCCGTGAGGCGCACGACAGCGCGAGCTCGCGGCACTCCTACGTCCTGCAGGCGGGCAAGCAAACGCACGTCGGGGCAGCGGGGTCGCAGGAGCCGGCGTGGGGTGGCCGCTAACGCGGCGCAGCAAGCAGCGAAGACGGGTAGGGTCGCGCTGCGGGTCTGGCGGTCCGGCGATGGACCGCGCACGGTCCCGGTTGCCGGCACCACTTCACAGCCAGCCGATACGCGCGCTGGCCAATTCTTCGTCGACCGGCGGAAGCGCCAGCTGTCCCGCCTGCACCCGGTCGAGCAATCGACCCAGCACGTCGGCAATCTCGGGGACGGCCAGCTGGAGCGCCTCGGCGTCGCCGGCACCGACGTCGGCCGCCGCCATGCCGGCTTGTTCGAGGAGGGCGTCGAGATCAGACAACCGGGCGGCCACCCATTCCAGCGGCTTGGTCGACAACCCCTCGACGAAGGAGCGCGGGCTCGGATCCCACCCGGAGAAGGCCGGGTGGTGGTGGGCCC
>JBDTAX010000049.1:0-45537 GCA_039924425.1 Pseudonocardiaceae bacterium | reverse complement strand
TCCGTCGAAACCTCCCGCGTCGGCTCCGGCCGTTCCCAAGCCCACATCGCCCGAGCCCGCAACGGCGGGGGGCCTGACCCCGCCATCGAGTGTCGCTCCGGCGGTTCCGACCACACCTCGACCCGTTGAACCAGCCCCGACTCTGACGGCTCCGCCCATACCAGCAGCCGCGCAACCGGCTCCCGCTGAACCCGCTCCCGCTGAACCGGTTCTTGCCGAACCAGCACCCACGCTGGTGGAACCGATCGATGCGCCTGCCGGTCGGCTGGTGCGGTTGCGCGGCCGGCTGTCCCGGTCCCGCTCGGCGTTTGGGCAGAGCCTGCTGGGGCTACTCGGCGCGGGGGACCTCGACGAGGACTCCTGGACCGACGTGGAGGACACCCTGCTGCTCGCCGATCTCGGCGCGGCCACCACCGCCGAGATCGTGGAGCGGTTGCGCACTGAACTCGCCGCGCGTGGTGTGCGAAGCGCCGAGCAGGCCCGCTCGGCGCTTCGCGACGTGCTGATCGAGGCGCTGCGTCCGGAGCTGGACCGGGCGGTGCGGGCGTTGCCGCACACGGGCGCCGACGGCGCGAGCGTCCCCGGTGTGGTGCTGATCGCCGGGGTGAACGGCACCGGTAAGACGACCACCACCGGCAAGCTGGCCCGGGTACTGGTTTCCGACGGCCGGCGGGTACTGCTCGGCGCGGCCGACACTTTCCGGGCCGCCGCCGTCGATCAGCTGGTTACCTGGGGTGAGCGCGCCGGTGCTGAGGTCGTGCGCGGTGCCGAGGGTGCCGACCCGGCCAGTGTGGCATTCGATGCGGTCAAGCGGGGCAGCGCTGATGGGGTGGACACGGTGTTGATCGACACCGCCGGGCGCCTGCACACCAAGACCGGCCTGATGGACGAGCTGGGCAAGATCAAGCGGGTGATCTCCAAGCAGACCGAGGTCGATGAGGTGCTGCTGGTGCTCGACGCCACCACCGGTCAGAATGGGATAACCCAGGCCAAGGTATTTCGCGAGGTCGTCGACGTCACTGGCATCGTGCTGACCAAACTGGACGGTACCGCCAAGGGTGGCATCGTCTTCCACGTGCAGCGCGAGCTGGGAGTTCCGGTCAAACTGGTGGGCCTTGGTGAGGGAGTCGATGATCTTGCGCCATTCGAGCCCGCCGCCTTTGTGGCCGCGTTGCTGGACTGACCTCCCCGCCGTGCGGGTGGTGGTACCGGGTACGCAGCCGCTTGCGCAACATGGTCGTCATGCTGGAGCCGTCATAGTTAACGTGGCTGAAACATACCGTGCGTCCAGCGGAAACACTCCATGCTCACTCTTTTCACACGTGCCACCCGATAGTGGTGTCGCAGTCGACACGAAGGAGTGAGCCCGTGCCAGACACTGGTGACACTGCCTGGATGCTCGCCAGCTCCGCTCTGGTGCTGCTCATGACTCCGGGCTTGGCGTTCTTCTACGGCGGCATGGTCCGCTCGAAGGGCGTCCTGAACATGATGATGATGAGCGTGTCCGCGATGGGAGTCGTGGGCGTGCTCTGGGTGCTCTACGGGTACTCGGAGGCATTCGGCAATGACGCCGGTTACGGTCTGATCGGCAACCCGTTCGAGCATGCCGGGCTCAAGGGCCTGTACGGCACCAAGCTTGCGCACAACGGATCCTACGTCGCGACCTCGCTGGTGGGGAGCATCCCGTCGACGGTGTTCGTCGCGTTCCAGGCGATGTTCGCGATCATCACTGTCGCCTTGGTATCGGGCGCGGTGGCCGACCGGCTGCGGTTCGGGCCGTGGCTGGTGTTCGCCGCGCTGTGGGCGACGTTGGTGTACTTCCCGGTCGCGCACTGGGTGTTCTCGGCCGACGGGGGCAGCGCACCGATTGGTGGCTGGATCAACAACCGGCTCAAGGCGATCGACTTCGCCGGCGGGACGGCGGTGCACATCAACGCGGGTGCCGCCGGCCTGGCGCTGTGCTTGGTGCTCGGCAAGCGCCGGGGCTGGCCTCGGGAGGCGATGCGCCCGCACAACCTGCCCTTCGTGATGCTCGGGGCGGGACTGCTGTGGTTCGGGTGGTTTGGCTTCAATGCCGGCTCAGCCCTGCACGCGGACGGCGCCGCTGGTATCACCTTCATCAACACTACCGTGGCCACCTGCGCGGCGTTGCTGGCCTGGCTGCTCGTGGAGCGCATCCGGGACGGCCGGGCCACCAGCCTCGGTGCCGCCTCTGGCGTCGTGGCGGGCTTGGTTGCCATCACGCCGTCCTGCTCCTCGGTCTCGCCGCTCGGCGCGATCGCGGTGGGAGCGATCGCCGGCGTGGTGTGCGCGCTCGCGGTCAGCATCAAGTTCCGGTTCGGTTTCGACGACTCGCTCGACGTGGTCGGCGTGCACCTCATCGGCGGTCTCGCGGGCACCCTGTCGGTCGGCTTCTTCGCTACCGCTGTGGCGCCTGCCGGAGTCAATGGTCTGTTCTACGGGGGCGGCTTCGATCAGTTGTGGCGCCAGGCGGTGGCCGCATTCGCGGTGCTGATCTTCTCGTTCGTGGTGGCCTTGATCATCGCACTGGCGCTGAAATACACCATGGGCCTGCGGGTGGACGACGAGGCCGAACGGACCGGTATCGACGAGACCGAGCACGCCGAGGCCGCTTACGAGCTCAGCACGATCTTCACCGGGAGCGTCTCGCCCAACAGGGCCGATGCGCTGCCCGCAGGCAAGGTGCCGGCCTCCGCCGGCCAGGAAGGGTGAGTGGCGATGAAGCTGGTAACCGCGATCGTCAAGCCGTTCACGCTGGAGGACGTCAAGAGCGCCCTGGAACAAGCCGGGGTGCTCGGGATGACGGTCAGTGAGGTCCAGGGCCACGGTCGGCAGAAGGGGCACACCGAGGTCTACCGGGGTGCGGAGTACTCGGTGGACTTCGTGCCCAAGATCCGGGTCGAGGTCGTGGTGGATGACGCGCTGGTGGACAAGACCATTGATGCGCTGGTCGATGCGGCCCGGACCGGAAAGATCGGGGACGGAAAGGTCTGGGTCACCTCGGTGGAGACCGTGGTCCGGGTGCGAACCGGGGAACGCGGCCTAGACGCGCTCTAGCCGCGCTCACGCTCTCACTGCGAGACGGAAGGGACGGCGATGGCGGACTCCGGAGCTCTGCCCGGTCGCGGGGGTCCGGGCGGGGGTCAGGATGGCGCCGCCGCCGAGTTGCGCAGCGCCCGAACCGCCCTGCTCCGCACGAATCCGCGGCAGCGCCAGCGTGGTGCCGCGGCGCTGCGGGCAGCGCTGGCGGACCTCTACGAGCTGTGGCTCACCTCCCGGTGCGCGGAGGTGGGCGTCGGGCATGGCAGCGCGCTGGTCGCGGTGGGCGCTCTGGGCCGCCGCGAGGTCGTGCCGTACTCCGACTTGGACTTGCTGCTGTTGCATGACGGCAAGCGTGACGTGACCGAACTGGCGAACTCACTGTGGTACCCGGTGTGGGACGCCCGCATCGACCTGGACCACAGCGTGCGAACCGTGGGACAGGCCGTCCAGGTGGCGGCTACCGACCTGCGCGCCGCGCTGGGGCTGCTGGACGCCCGTCTGATAGCTGGGGACAGCGCGCTGTTCACCGCGATGGACACCGTCGTGCGGGGGGCCTGGCGCACCGGGATCCGCGGCCGGCTCGACGAGCTCACCGAGTCAACGCGGCAGCGCTGGCTGCGCAGCGGTGACATCGCGCACCGGGTGGAACCGGACCTCAAGAACGGTCACGGCGGGTTGCGGGACGTGCAGCTGCTGGACGCGCTGGCCGTCGGCCAACTCGTGGACCGGGCCGGGCCGGACGTGTGCGCGGCGCGTGAGCTGCTGCTGGACGTGCGCACCGAGCTGCACCGGCTCGCCGGCAGAGGCCACGACGTGCTCCGTGCCCAGGATGCCGACGAGGTGGCTGTGGCGCTGGCGCTCGGTGACCGGTTCGACCTGGCCAGGCGCCTGTCCGGGGCGGCTCGGACCGTTGTCTACGCGGTGGATGTCGGGTTGCGCACCGCCGCGGCCGCGGTGCCCGTCCGAGGGCCGGCCAGGCGGCGCGCCCGGCTGGCCGGGCTGCGCAACTTCGGGCGGGGACCGCAGCGCCGCCCGTTGGACGACGGGGTGGTCGAGCATGGCGGCCAGGTGGCGCTGGCCCGTGACGCCAACCCGGCGCGGGACCCGGCGCTGGCGCTGCGGGTCGCGGCGACGGCGGCGCGAACTGGCATGCCGGTCGCCACCGGAACTCTGGCCACGCTCGCCGACACCGCTCCGGAACTGCGCCGACCGTGGCCGCGGTCGGCGTTGGAGGAGTTGCTGTCGCTGCTGGGTGCCGGGCCGGCGGCGGTGGATGTGATCGAGGCGATGGACCGCACCGGGCTGTGGGGCCGGTTGTTCCCCGAATGGGGTGCGGTGCGTGACCTGCCGCCGCGGGATCGGGCACACGTGTGGACCGTGGACCGGCATCTGGTGGAGGCCGCCACGCAGGCGGCTCGGTTGACCACCGCGGTCGCGCGCCCGGACCTGCTGCTGCTCGGCGCGCTGCTGCACGACTTGGGCAAGGGCCGCGGCGGCGACCACAGCATCGTCGGCGCCGAGCTCGCCGAGCGGATCGGGCACCGGCTCGGGCTGCCGAGCTCGGATGTCGCGACACTACGCGCGATGGTGCGCCACCACCTGCTGTTGCCCCACACCGCGGCCCGCCGGGACCTTGACGATCCCGCGACCGCGCGGCGAGTGGTGGAGACTCTCGGCGGGGATTCGACCTTGCTGGAGCTGCTCGTCGCGCTGACCGAGGCCGACAGTCTGGCCACCGGCCCCGGTGTCTGGACCGAATGGCGTGCCGGGCTGCTCCGTGACCTGGCCGAGCGTTGCCGGGGGGTGCTGGCCGGCCGGCCGGTGCCGGAGCCGGAGCCGCTCACCGCCGAGCAGGTCGCGCTGGCGGAGCGGGTCATCGCCAGCGGCTCACCGCACGTGGCGGCGAGCTCCCCGGCGGGGCCGGGCGCGACCGACATCATCATGGTCGTGACCCCTGACCGGCCCGGTGTGCTCGCCCTAGCCGCTGGCGTGCTCGCGTTGCATTCGCTGCAAGTCCACGCGGCGGACATCCGGGTCGCCGAGCTTGTGGGAGGGTCCGCGGCGGTGAACCGCTTCACTGTCTCGCCACGCTTTGGTCGCCCGCCAGATGCCGCGCTGCTGCGCCAGGATGTGATTCGGGCGCTGGAGGGCACGTTGGCACTGGCGGACGCGCTGGCCGCCAAGGAGCGTGACTACGGCACGACCGCGGCGTCCGAAACGGGCTTCGGGGACGCCGAGGCCAAGGTGCTGTGGTTCGACGACGAAGCGACCGGAGCGGTGGTCCTCGAACTGCGGACCACTGACCGGATCGGCTTGCTGTACCGGGTCGCCGCAGTGTTGGAGAGCAACGCGGTCGCTGTCCGTTGGGCGCGGGTCGCCACGCTGGGCAGCTCCGTAGTGGACTCGTTCGGTCTGACTGGTCCCACCTCTCCCGGGAGCCCCAGCAGCCCCAGTGAGCTTCCGCCGGAGGTGCGCGAGCAGGTCCAGCTCGCGGTGCTCAGCGCGGCCCAGTGAGCGTCGGGGCTACCATCCGGCCGCATGCACGGAACCCGGGACGAGGTCGTTCCCTTACCCCCGCCGTTCGAGATCGTGTTGCGTGGATTCGACCGCCAGCAGGTCATCGACCACGTCAACGTTCTCAAAGCGCATGTCGCGAGAATCGGAGCCGAACGCGACGCCGCGCTGCGGCGGGAAGCCGACCTCAACGAGAAGCTCGAACGACTGCATCAGGAAGCCGCCGAGGCGACTAGACAGGTTGATCGTCTACGGCGGGACGCCGCGGCGGCGGCCACCGAGGTCGACCGCCTGCAGCGATCCCCGCTGGCTACGGCGACGGCGCGGATCCAGAGCATGTTGCAGATGGCCGAGGACGAGGCCTCCGAGCTGCGGAGCGCCGCTGAACGGGAGAGCACCTCGCTGCGTGAGAGCGCCCGCGCCGAGGCTGATCAGCTGCTGACGCAGGGCAGTCAGCAGGGTGAGCGCTTGGAGCTGGAGTCCGCGGCCCGACGCCAGCGGGCGGAGCAGCAATCCGAGCGGGACATCGCTCGCCGCGAATCCGAGACGGACGCCTGGACCCGCGATTACCAGACCCGTAGCGTCGCCGCGCTGCATCTGATCATGAAAATGGCGGGTGAGCGGCTGAGCAACCGGGTGATCAAGGTCACCCGGCAGGTCACGGCGGCCAGAGCGCTGCGCTCTGAAGTGACCGGTCAGTTGTCCGAGGTGCATCGCATGTTGGTGGATGCGCTCGGTGTGGTTGATCAGCCGACTCCCGCCGAGCAGACCGAGTACGCCGAGCAGACCGAGTACGCCGAGTACGCCGAGCGGGCGGAGCCGGCCAATACGGTGGTTGGCCGGCCGCTGCCCGCGGATCAACCCGCAGCCCGATTCGGCCTGCATCCGTAGCGGATGCAGGCCGGTCTCACGAGACCTCAGCCTCGCGGTCGAGTAGTCCTACTCAACCGCGATCGCGGGTATTCACGCTCCCCGGCGGTGCCTGGCGTCGGCATGCTGCTCAGGTGGCTCGGACGTGATCGAGCGGACGCGGGGCTGCGGCTCGGGCCGAAGAATCGGGCCGCGGATGTGCCGCTTCGACTGCCGCGAGCCCTTGCCGGATCGCCGGCAGCCCGGGGGAGGGCCCGGGCTGCCGGCGATCCAGGCTCTTGTGTTCACAGCGGCGCGGCTAGGCTGGTGGCGTGTTCGACACCCTCTCTGACCGGCTCATGTCAGCGTTGTCCGGCCTGCGCGGCAAGGGCCGGCTTTCCGACTCCGACATCGACACCACCGCCCGCGAGATCCGTATCGCGCTGCTGGAGGCCGACGTCGCGCTGCCGGTGGTCCGCCAGTTCGTCGGGCAGATCAAAGAGCGCGCCAAGGGTGCGGAGGTCTCCGGTGCGCTGAACCCCGCGCAGCAGGTCATCAAGATTGTCAACGAGGAGCTCGTCGGCATCCTGGGCGGGCAGACTCGACGGCTTGAGCTGGCCAAGTCGCCCCCGACTGTGATCATGCTGGCTGGCCTGCAGGGTTCCGGAAAGACGACGCTGGCCGGCAAGCTCGCCCGCTGGCTGCGCAACCAGGGCCACACCCCGCTGCTCGTCGCCGCGGACTTGCAGCGACCGAACGCGGTTACCCAGTTGCAGATAGTGGGCGAACAGGCCGGGGTGCGGGTTTTCGCGCCCCATCGTGGCGCGCAAGCGACGGGTCAGAGCGCGGAGTTGGATCAGGGGGCCGGCGATCCGGTCGATGTCGCACGCCGCGGTGTGGCCGAGGCCCGGGCCCGCCAGCACGACATCGTCATCGTGGACACCGCCGGCCGGCTCGGCATTGATGCCGAGATGATGCGCCAGGCCGTCGAGATCCGCGAGGCGGTGGAGCCCACCGAAATACTGTTCGTCGTCGACTCCATGATCGGCCAGGACGCGGTGACGACCGCCGAGGCTTTCCGCGACGGTGTCGGTTTCACCGGCGTGGTGCTGACCAAGCTGGACGGCGACGCTCGTGGTGGCGCCGCGCTGTCGGTCCGGCAGGTCACCGGTGCGCCCATCCTGTTTGCCTCCAACGGGGAGAAACTGGAGGAATTCGACGTCTTCCACCCGGACCGGATGGCAAGCCGGATCCTGGGCATGGGCGATCTGCTCACCTTGATTGAGCAGGCTGAGCAGGCCTTCGACGCCGAGCAGGCCGAGCAGACCGCCGCCAAGATCGGCAGTGGTGAGCTGACCCTGGAGGACTTCCTCGAGCAGATGCAGGCCATCCGCAAGATGGGTCCGATCGCCAACCTGCTCGGGATGTTGCCCGGCGCGGCGGGGATGAAAGAGCAGCTGGCCCAGGTTGATGACACGCAGCTGGATCGGCTGCAAGCCATCATTCGCGGCATGACCCCCGCCGAGCGGGCCAATCCGAAGATCATTAATGCTTCTCGGCGGCAGCGCATCGCCCGGGGCTCAGGTGTGGCGGTCAGCGAGGTGAATCAGCTGGTCGAGCGGTTCTTCGAGGCTCGCAAGATGATGCAGCAGATGGCCGGCCGGCTCGGGTTCCCCGGGGCCGGACCGGGACGCCGCGGCCGCAAGAGCCGCAAGGGCAAGGGCAAGGGGCGGGGACCGACGCCGCCGAAGACGCGCGGTGGCCTGCCGGGGGGACTGCCGAAGGGGTTGCCGGGGGGACTGCCGGGCACACCGCCTGGGGGCATGCCCGACCTGTCCGGTCTGTCCGGCCTGGATCAACTGCCGCCCGATTTCGATCCGTCGAAACTGTTCCGCAAGAAATGACCAAGAAATGACGGTGGCCCCCCAGGCCCTGCACTTGCGTGGGGTGTTGCTGCCCGCTGGGCAACCCGGCGAGGTGTGGGTGTCCGATGGGGTGATCCGTGCCGATCCGGTGCCCGGTGCGATCACGGTCTGCGACGGCGGCTACCTGCTCCCGGGTTTGGTCGACGCGCACTGCCACGTCGGTATCGGGGCGCGGGGGCCGGTGAGCCTGGCCGAGGCCGCCGAGCAGGCCGCCACCGACCGGGATGCCGGCACCCTGCTCATCCGGGATTGTGGAGTCCCGATCGACACCCGTCCGTTGCAAGCCCGTGCCGACCTGCCGCGGATCATTCGGGCCGGCCGTCACCTGGCCCGCCCCAAGCGTTATATCCAGGCCATCGGAGTGGAGCTGGATGAGCCCGGCCTGCTCCCGGAGGCGGTGCGGGAGCAGGCGGCGGCCGGGGACGGCTGGGTCAAGCTGGTCGGCGACTGGATCGACCGCCGCAGCGGCGATCTCGCGCCGCTGTGGCCCGATGACGTGCTGGTCGAGGCGGTCGCCGCCGCGCACGCCGCTGGGGCCAGGGTCACCGCGCACGTCTTCGGCGCCGAGGCGTTGCCCGGTCTGCTGTCCGCCGGCATCGACTGCATCGAGCATGGCACCGGCCTGTCCGCCGACACCATCACTGAGATGGCTGCGCGCGGGACCGCCCTGGTGCCCACACTGATCAACATCGAGATGTTCCCGGAGATCGCCGAGCGCGCCGCCAAGTACCCGTGCTACGCCGCGCACATGCGCGCGCTGCACGCCCGGGTCCGAGATACCGTCGGGGCCGCCGTCGAGGCGGGGATCCCGGTCTATGCCGGCAGCGACGCTGGCGGTGGCATTCAACACGGCCGGCTGGTCGATGAGATCGCCGCGTTGCGCACCGTGGGGTTGTCCGGGGCCCAAGCGCTGGCCGCGGCGAGCTGGGCGGCTCGCGACTGGCTGAGAGTTCCCGGTCTGGTGCCCGGCGCGTCGGCGGACCTGCTGGTCACGCGCACCGACCCGCGGCTAGACACCGACACCTTGCGGAACCCGGCGTTGCTGCTGTTGCGCGGGCGGGTGCTGTGAGCGCTGTGCTGCCCAAGGTGATACCCGATACCCGTCGCGGCTGGCTCATGCTCGCCTGTGCCGCGGCCGCTGAGGTGACCTTCCTGGTGGTGTCGGTGCTGGTCCTGGTGCCCTTCGCGCTGGCCTTCCGGCACGGTGGCGCGGGTCCTGGTGCTCCGCGCCTGTCCGGTGGCGCGCTGGTGATCGTGCTCGTGGTGCCGACCGTGGTGGCCGCCATGGTCGCGGTGGCCGGCGCTGGGCGCCTTAGCCGGGGGACGGGGAACCTAGCGCATCGGTTGCGCGGCCAGCTCTCGGTGCATTGGCGACCGCGTGACGTCGGCGTCGGTCTGGCGCTGGGCATCGGCGGCATGGTCATCACCCTGCCGGCCGGCGCGCTCTGGGCGCGCTGGGTGGGCGCAAGCCAGGCGAACTCGACCGTGGGGGAGGTGTTCGGTGGTCAGCGGATGTCACTCGGGTTGGGGCTCACCCTGTTCTTCGTGGTGTGGCTCCTCGCGCCGGTGTGCGAGGAGGTGATCTACCGTGGTGTGCTGTGGCGGGCGCTGGAGTACTGGGGGTGGAACCGGTGGTTGATCTTCGGGCTGACCACGGTGCTCTTCTCCTTCGCGCACCTGGAGCTGCTGCGCACTCCGCTGCTGGTGGTGGTCGCACTGCCGATCGGGCTGGCCCGATTGTTCACCGGCAACCTGCTGGCCAGCATCGCCGCTCACCAGACGAACAACTTCCTGCCCGCGATCGGGCTCCTGCTGATCACCCAAGGTGTCGTGCCCGCTTGAGGTCTGACCGGAGTGTCCGGTGCGCCAAGGGCTCTGGCACAATAGGACGCTGTTGTCGCGGCGTGCCCTCTGATCGCGTCGTGACCGCTGACCTCGCGAGCATCGCCGGTCCGTGCCCCCACCATGGGCCGCGCGCGCTCACCATGAACACTCGCTCATTGACAGGAGTAGCTCGCCCCGTGGCTGTCAAGATCAAGCTGATGCGGCTCGGCAGGATTCGCCAGCCGTACTACCGGATCGTCGTTGCCGACGCCCGCACCCGCCGGAACGGCAAGGCGATCGAAACGATCGGCAAATACCATCCCAAGGAGCACCCCAGCGTCATTGAGGTCGACTCGGAGCGAGTGCAGTACTGGCTCGGCGTCGGGGCGCAACCCACCGATCCGGTGCAACACATTTTCCAGCTCACGGGGGACTGGCAGCGGTTCAAAGGCCTCCCGGGTGTCGAGGGCACGCTGCGGCGTGCAGAGCCCAAGCCAGACAAAGCTGAGTTGTTTAACCAGGCCTTGGCGCAGGCTGGTGAGATGCCGACCACCGCGGCCACCACGCCACGGAAGAAGGCTGCCCGCCAGACCGACACCAGCAAGGTCGCGGATGCTCCGAAGGTGGCTGCGGAAACGGCTCGAGCTGAGCCGGGCGAGCGGGAGGACACTGCGAAGGTCGCGGACGGCCAGGTGTGACCATGCTGGCGGACGCGCTCGAGCATCTCGTCCGGGGAATTGTGGACAATCCTGACGATGTGCGCGTTCAACTGGTGACCACGCGGCGGGGCCGCACCCTTGAGGTGCATGTCCACCCTGACGATCTCGGCAAGGTGATCGGCCGGTCTGGACGCACCGCCACCGCGTTGCGCACGGTCATGGGCGGCATCGGTGGGCGTGGCGTTCGCGTCGACGTCGTCGACACTGATCGCTGACGGCAGTGAGCGGGGATACGCGTCGGGTGGTCGGCCGGATCGGCAGGCCACACGGCCTGCGTGGGGAGGTGGCCGTGCAGGTGCGCACCGACTTCCCCGAGCAGCGGTTCACCGTCGGCGCGCAGCTACGCTGTGAAGATTCTCAGCGGCGCGGGGAAGATTCTCAGCTGCGCGGGAAGGATGCTCAACTAGGCCGGGACAACGGTCGCACCCTCACGGTGGAGGCCGCCCGCCCGCACGGGGCGGCCTGGCTCGTGCGATTCGCCGGGGTGCTCGATCGAGACACAGCAGCGCAACTGCGTGGCCTCGTGTTGACCGTCGAGGTCACCGAGCTGCCCACCTTGGACGACCCTGACGAGTTCTACGATCACCAGCTCGAGGGCCTGACCGCCGTGGGACCCGACGGCGCGACCCTGGGTACGGTGCGCGAGGTTGTGCACGCTCCGGCCAACGACCTGTTGCTGCTGCGGACAGCGCACGGCGAGGCGTTGGTGCCCTTTGTGCGGGCGATCGTGCTTACAGTGGATCTGGCTGGTGGCGCGGTGGTGCTCGACCCCCCTGCTGGTTTGTTCGACTGAGGGTGTTACTCGGTGCTGATCCAGGTTGTGACGATCTTTCCAGAGTATCTGGCCCCGGCCCGAGAGGCGCTGCTCGGCCGGGCCATCGAGCGGAATCTGATCACCTTCACGGTGCATGACCTGCGGGACTGGTCCCACGACGGGCACCGGTCGGTGGACGACGCACCCTACGGCGGTGGGCCTGGCATGGTGATGCGGCCTGATGTTTGGGGTGCGGCGCTGGACGAGGTGCTTGCCGGTGAACTGTCACCGCGGTTGGTGGTGCCCAGCCCCGCGGGAG
The DNA here is from genome assembly GCA_039924425.1 of Pseudonocardiaceae bacterium. Lineage (GTDB taxonomy): Bacteria > Actinomycetota > Actinomycetes > Mycobacteriales > Pseudonocardiaceae. Next base: position 33,570 of record JBDTAX010000049.1, on the reverse strand, counting down.
TGCCGTTCACCCAAGAGCTGGCCGCCGAGCTGGCCACCCAGCCCCGGCTCGTTTTCGCCTGCGGCCGCTACGAGGGCATCGATCAGCGAGTGCTTGACGACGCGGCCGACCGAGTGGTCGTCGATGAGATCTCCCTCGGCGACTACGTGCTCGTCGGGGGTGAGGTCGCCGTGCTGGTGATGGTCGAGGCGATGGCGCGGCTGCTGCCCGGGGTGCTGGGCAATCCCGCTTCGGCGATGCAGGACTCGTTCTCTGACGGTCTGTTGGAGGGGCCGTGCTACACCCGCCCCGAGGTGTGGCGGGGCCGGGAGGTGCCCGCCGTGCTCCGCTCGGGCAACCACGCCGCGATCGCTCGCTGGCGCCGGGACCGCGCGGTGGAGCGCACCGCGGCGCGACGTCCGGACTTGCTGGCGGCGCTGCCACCCGGCACGCTGGACGCGCGGGACCGCGCCGTGCTCGAGTGCTCTCCCGAAGACCCCCCGAAGACCCCATTGGTCCCGCCTGGCTAGCCCCCGGCTAAGGTTCTTCAGTCCCGCGCGCAGCACACGATGACGAGGATGGAATCCTGATGAACACCCTGGACGCCCTGGACGCGAAGTCATTGCGGTCCGATGTCCCCGACTTCCGGCCCGGTGACACCCTCAAGGTGCACGTTCGCGTGATTGAGGGCTCGCGGCAGCGGGTGCAGATATTCCACGGCGCGGTCATCCGCCGTCAGGGTGGGGGAGTGCGGGAAACCTTCACTGTGCGCAAGGTATCGTTCGGGGTCGGTGTGGAGCGAACCTTTCCGGTGCACGCTCCTACCATCGCCAAGATCGAGATCGTCACCCGCGGCGCGGTTCGACGTGCCAAGCTGTACTACCTTCGCAACCTTCGGGGTAAGGCCGCGAAGATCAAGGAAAAGCGTGAGACCGCGTCCGCGTCCTGAATTCCCGGGCGTTGGCCGCCTGTCGATAGCCTGAGGACGTGGCTCACCTGGCTCGCTCGACTGAACCCGCCCGTGACATGGATCCCGGTGATGTTCCCGGCTCCCACGTGCACCGCCATCGCCTGTCCAAGCGGAAGAAGGGCTCGTTCTGGCGTGAGCTGCCGATCCTGGTGCTCACCGCGCTGGTGCTCACGTTCCTGATCCAGACGTTTTTGGCCCGGGTGTACGTGATCCCCTCCGCGTCCATGGAACCCACCCTGCATGGCTGCACTGGTTGCACCAACGATCGGGTGCTGGTCGACAAGCTGACCTATCGGTTTCGCGATCCGAGACCGGGGGAGGTGGTGGTGTTCCGCGGCACCGACTCGTGGGCCAGCGAGTTCACCAGCCAGCGGTCAGATAACCTCCTGGTCCGCGTGCTTCAGGACGCTGGATCACTGATCGGGCTCGCGCCGCCGGATGAGCGCGACTTCGTCAAGCGAGTGATCGCGGTGGGTGGCCAGACCGTGCAGTGTTGCGACAAACAGAACCGGGTCATGGTCGACGGACAGCCGCTGACCGAGCCATACGCTGTGTTCATCGGACATGAACCCCAGGAGGAGTTCGGTCCCGTCACGGTGCCCCAGGGCAACTTGTGGATGATGGGGGACAACCGGAACAACAGCGCGGACTCGCGGCGGCACATCGCGGACAATCGATCGGGCACTGTGCCGGTGAGCAATGTCATCGGCAAGGCGCGAGTGATCGTGCTTCCGATTTCTCGATGGCAGATCCTCGCCGACCCAGATCCGCAGCATCCCAACGCACTCGGTGCGCTGGATACTTCTCGGTCGTCCTTGCCCGCTGGCCTTCCCGTGGGTGCTGGTGTGCTGCTGAGCTGGCCGCTGTCGCGAGGTGGTCGGGTCCTGCGGGAGCGGGTGCTCTCCCGGAGGCGTCGCTGACGAGCATGCCGGCCGTGGCGTTTCGCGGCCAGCAGACCCTGGCGTGGCCGCCGAGGGCGGTGATGCGTGGGGATCTTGGTACATGGGCTCTGCAGCGTGTCCTGAACCGCAAAGGCTTGGGTCCGGTCGCCGGAGTGGATGAGGCCGGCCGAGGAGCCTGTGCTGGCCCATTGGTGGTCGCGGCGTGCGTGCTGCGCCCGGCTGATGCGGCGGCGCTGGTTGGGCTCACCGACTCAAAACTGCTCACCGCGACGCGCCGAGAGCATTACCATGACCTGATCGTCACCAGGGCGCTCGCCTGGAGTGCGGTGGTGATCCCACCCGAGGAGGTCGACGAGTGGGGTGTGCACGTGGCCAACCTGGCGGGCATGCGTCGAGCCGTCGCGGACCTCGCCGTGCACCCCGGTTATGTGCTCACCGACGGGTTCCACGTGCCAGGTCTGACCGCTCCGAACCTGGCGGTGATCGGTGGGGACCGGGCTGCGGCGTGCGTGGCGGCGGCCTCGGTGCTGGCCAAGGTGACTCGCGACCGCATCATGGGGGAGCTGCACGAGCGATCGCCCTGGTATGGCTTCGCCGCGCACAAGGGGTACTGCACCGCGGAGCACAACGCGTCCCTGCTGGCGCATGGCCCGGGCCCCGAGCACCGGTTCAGCTACGTCAACGTTGGGCTGGCGGCGCGCCGACACGGTGTGACCGCGCAAGCGTGCCGCGGCGCTCGGGCCAGAGCAGCGCCGATGGGGGGATCAGGCGGGGGGTTGGGGGTGGTCCAGAATGGGGGAGTCGCGCAGACCACGCAACGCCTGCGAGCAGGAGGAGCCAGCACCCAATGAAGCGACCGGTGGGCCGTCGATGAGCGCCGAGGATCTCGAGAAGTACGAGACCGAGATGGAGCTGTCGATCTACAAGGAGTACCGCGACGTTGTTGGCCAGTTCACCTACGTCGTCGAGACTGAGCGGCGTTTCTATCTCGCCAACGCGGTGGATGTGCAGGCCCGCAACGCCGAGGGCGAGGTGTACTTCGAGGTGCGGATGTCTGACGCCTGGGTGTGGGACTTGTACCGGCCGGCCCGGTTCGTCAAGAACGTCCGAGTGCTCACGTTCAAGGACGTCAACATTGAGGAAGTGGACAAACCGGACCTACGGCTGCCCGAAAACGGTCCCTTCGGCGGTTGATCGCCTTGCTGCTGATGCTGGCTATCAGCGCAGGTGCACGGGGAGCGCGTCTAGGCCGTGAAGGATCACTCCTGGCCGCCGGGTCAGCTGCTCGGCGGGCACCGCGAGTCGCAGCCGGGGGAAGCGGGCGAGCAGCGTGCCCAGCGCGATCCGGCCTTCCAGCCGGGCCAGTGGCGCGCCGAGGCAGTGGTGGATGCCGTGGCCGAAGGCCAGATGCGGGTTCTCCGCGCGGGTAATGTCCAGTGCGTCGGGCCGCGCCGTGCAGGCCGAGTCCCGGTTGGCGGCTAGCAGGCCGGGGATGACGATCTCGCCGGCCGGGATGGTGACCCCGCCGATGTCCACCGGCTCGACGGTGAAGCGGAAGGTGGCCGCCTGCACGGGACCGTCGAAGCGCAGCAGTTCCTCGACCGCGTCCGGTAACCGATCCGGTTGCGCGCGCAGCAGGGCCCACTGCTCGGTGTGGGTGAGCAGGGCGAGCACCCCATTGCCAATCAGGTGGACCGTGGTTTCGTGGCCGGCGGTAAGTATCAAGAACACCATCGAGGTGAGTTCGTCCTCGGAGAGGAGATCCTGGCCGTCGCGGACCGCCACCAGCGCGGAGATCAGGTCGTCGGCGGGCGCGGCCCGCTTGGTGGCAACCAGCTCCCGCAGGTAGCTCACCATCCCGGTGGCCGCGGCGGCGAACGTGTCCGGGCCGGCGAGCGCTCCGCTGATCAGGATGGCGGACCACTCACGGAATTCGGTGCGGCGCTGCGCCGGCACGCCGAGTAGCTCGCAGATCACGGTGATCGGCAGTGGCTGGGCGAACGAGTCGATGAGGTCGGTGTGCGCCGCGGTGGCCATGGCGTCGAGCAGCTCGTCTGTGATCTGCTGGATGCGGGGCGCGAGTCGCTCGATTCGGCGGCGGGTGAACGCGGCGGTGACCAGCCGGCGCAGCCGGGTGTGGTCCGGCGGGTTGCGGTTGAGCATGTGGTGACTGCACGCCGCGAAAATTTCGGGCGACAACAGGTCCCTGGACAACAGCGTCGCCGTCTTGACCAGCCGTGGGTCGTGCAGCGCCTGGCGTGCCTCGTCATAGCCAGTGATCAGCCAGGCCAGCGTTCCGGTGGGCAGCGCGATGCGGTGCACCGGACCGGTCGCCGCGAGCTCGGCGTACCTGGCGCGGCGGCGCGGCCCGTCGGTGAGGGTGAACGGCGCCTCAGCCAGTGTCTCGGCCATGGTCCCGGTCTGCGTCCGGTTCTGCGTCCGGTTCTGCGTCTGGACCTGGGTTGCGGCAGTGAAGGCCCCTCATGGGGGCAGCGTACGTGAGCGCCCTGACATTTTTCGTGACTTATCCGCGCTGCGCGCGCCACTTGTCCACACCACCTCAGTTGTCCACAGTTCTGCCCGCGCGAGCTCGACCGCGCCGAGGCGACGCGGCAGCCTCATGGCTGGGAATCACCGAGCAACGGGGAGGACTTCGATGGAGCCGACAGCGCAGGCGGCCCAGTGCCGTAGTGACATACAGCGCCGTAGTGACGAGCTGGGCAGGCGTGGCGAGAACCTGGCGGCGGACTATCTGGCGGGCATGGGGCTCGTGGTGCTCTCGCGCAACTGGCGTTGCCGGGAGGGCGAGGTGGATCTCATTGCCACCGATGGGCAGTGCCTGGTGGTGTGCGAGGTCAAGACCCGGTCCGGGACCGGGTACGGGGAACCGTCCGAGAGTGTGACGTCGGCGAAGGCGGCGCGGATCCGGCGGGTCACGGCGGCGTGGCTGCGGGCCTATCGGGTCGGCTGGTGCGAGATCCGCTTCGACGTCCTGGCGGTGCTGTGCCCACCGGATGGGCCGGTCACCGTGGAGCACCTGCGGGGTGCGTTCTGATGTCGCTGGCCAGCTCATGGGCGGTGGCGCTGCACGGGGTCGACGGGGTGCTGGTGGAGATCGAGGCCCATATCGGTCCGGGACTGCCAGGGCTGCAAATGGTGGGGCTGCCCGACACCGCCTTGTCCGAGGCGCGAGACCGGGTGCGGGCCGCGGTGCTCAACTCAGGTGAGCGCTGGCCACCGCGTCGGATGACCCTCGCGCTGTCACCGGCCACCCTGCCCAAGGGTGGCAGCAGCTACGACCTCGCGTTGTCGTGCGCCTTACTGGCCGCGGATGGCCGGGTCCCGGCGCAGCGGCTGCAGGGACTGGTGCTGATTGGGGAGTTGGCGCTGGATGGCCGGCTGCGTCGGGTGCGGGGCGTGCTGCCGGCCGTGCTCGCCGCCCGTCAGGTGGGCATCGGCGAGGTGGTGGTGCCGACCGCCTCGCTCGCCGAAGCCAGCTTGGTCGACGGGGTGCGGGTGCACGGTGCGACCTGCCTGAAGGAGGTGCTCGGCTGGTTGCGCAACCCTGACGGTACTGAGTTGGCGCGTCCCGGCCCGCCGCGCCCGGCACCGCTGGCTGCGGTCCTCGACCTCGGCGACGTGCTGGAGCAGGGCGACGCCCGCTGGGCGGTGGAGGTCGCCGCCGCGGGTGGTCACCACCTGCTGCTCACCGGCCCGCCAGGAACGGGCAAGACCATGCTGGCCCAGCGGATGGTCGGCCTCCTACCGGCGCTCACTAACCAGGAGGCGTTGGAGGTAACCGCGGTGCACTCGGTGGCCGGTCTGCTCTCCCCGGAAACCCCGCTGATCACTGTGCCCCCGTTCGTCGCGCCGCATCACACCAGCTCGGTGGCCGCGCTGGTCGGAGGGGGCTCGGGGCTGGCCAAGCCCGGGGCGGTGAGCCGGGCGCACCGCGGCGTGCTGTTCCTCGACGAGGTCGCTGAGTTCGGGCCACGGTCGCTGGAGGCACTGCGCACCCCGCTGGAGGATGGCGAGGTCCGATTGGCCCGTCGGGACGGGGTGGTGCGATACCCCGCACGGTGCCAGCTGGTGCTCGCGGCGAACCCGTGCCCGTGCGCTCCGCCCGACGAGCGGGACTGCACTTGCGCCCCGTCGGCCCGCAGGCGGTATCTGGGCCGGCTGTCAGGGCCGCTGCTGGACCGGGTGGACCTGCGGGTGGCGATGCGTCCGGTGAAGGACATGGGTCAAGCCGACGCGGAGCCGGAGAGCACCGCGACGGTGCGCGCCCGGGTGCTCCAGGCGCGCGTCGCCGCCCGCGCGCGGTGGGTCGGCACCGGCTGGAGCACGAACGCCGAGGTGCCCGGCCCGGTGTTGCGGCGGCGGTTCCGGTTACCGAGGGCGGTGACTGAGCCGATCGCGGCGGCGCTGCATCGGGGCATGGTGACCGCCAGAGGGGCGGATCGCACGTTGCGGCTGGCCTGGACGGTGGCTGATCTGGCCGGACGGGATCGCCCGCTGGTCGAAGACGTGAGCATGGCGATGGGTCTGCGGGACCGGAGGGCGCCGTGACGCCGGGACAGTGGGAGCTGCGCCGGGCCCGAGCCTACCTTAACCGGGTCGCCGAGCCGCCCGCTCCCGCGTTGTCCGAGCTGGTCAACGAGGTTGGTCCGGTGCGAGCGGCCCGCTTGGTGGCCGAGGGGCAGGTATCGCACCGAGTGGCCGGGGAGACCAGTGCCCGCCGTGCGGAGGACCGGGCCGAGGCCGATCTCTGCGCGATCGCCGCGCTTGGCGGCCGGTTGGTGGTTCCCGAGGACGCCGAGTGGCCCGCCGAGGCGTTCACCTGCTTCACCACGCCTGATGCTCAGAGCGACGAGCGTTGGCGGGCTCCGGTGGCGCTCTGGGCGCGGGGGGCTGGCCGCCTTGACCAGTTCGGTGAGCGGACGGTGGCGGTGGTGGGGGCGAGAGCCGCGACCGGATACGGAGAGCATGTCGCCGCCGAGTTCGGCTACGAACTTGCCGAGGCCGGCTTCGCGGTGGTCTCCGGCGCCGCGTTCGGCATCGACGGCGCGGCACACCGGGGTGCACTGGCCGCTGAAGGCCGCACCGTCGCGGTGCAGGCGTGTGGGCTGGATCGAGCCTACCCGGCGGGCCATCATGGGCTGCTGAATCGGATCGCCGAGAGTGGCGCGGTGGTCAGTGAGTACCCCCCGGGCGTTCGGCCCGCGCGACACCGCTTCCTGGTCCGCAATCGCCTGATCGCCGCACTCGCGGCCGGCACCGTCGTGGTCGAAGCGGGTGTGCGCAGCGGCGCTCGGCGCACCGCCGCGGCGGCGGCCGCGTTGAACCGAGTCGTGATGGCGGTGCCGGGTCCGGTCACCTCGGCGTCGTCCGCCGGCTGCCACCTGCTGGTGCGTGAGGAGCAGGCGATATTGGTTACTCGGGCGGCGGAGGTGGTGGAAGCGGTGGGGCGGATCGGGGCGGACCTTGCGCTGCCGCTAGCCACACCGCGCCAGCCCACCGACGGGTTGGGCCCGGAGCTGCTGGCGGTGTACGAGGCGCTGCCGCCGCGGGCTCCCCGGCATCCCGAGCAACTGGTGCTCGAATCTGGGGTGCCGCTGCACCGGGTGCGTTCCGCGCTGCCCTTGTTGGAGCTGCGGGGGCTGGTGGGGTGCGGGGTGAGCGGTTGGCACCGGGTGCCGCCCGACATCGGGCGTGGCGGTGCTTGACCTGGCGCCCTCGGTAGCGCAACGTGCTGCGAGTGAGCGAGGACCGGCTGACACCCGACTCGCTACCGGATGCCCTGGCGGCGCATCGGGAGCGTTTCGCGGCATACCTGCGGTCCGTGCGGGGGCTCTCCCCGCACACGGTGCGGGCTTACCGGGGCGACGTCACCGCCCTGTTGCGGCACCTGGCGGATTCGGGCCATGATGATCTCGCGGCGGTGGACCTCCCGCTGCTGCGCGGCTGGTTGGGCACGCAGCACCGCGCTGGCCATTGCCGCGGCACGCTGGCGCGCCGTGCCGCGGCGGCTCGCGCCTTCACCGCCTGGGCCACCCGAGTCGGCGCGCTGGGCAGCGACCCGGGGTTGCGGCTGGTCGCACCGCGGCCCCGCCGGGCCCTACCTGCGGTGCTGCACCCGCACCAGGCCGCCGCGGCACTCGACGCCGCACAGTGCGGTGCCGCCGAGGCCGATCCGATCGCGTTGCGTGACCACGCTGTGGTGGAGCTGTTGTACGCGACTGGGATACGCGTCGCCGAGCTCTGTGGTCTCGATCAGAGCGACCTCGACATGCAGCGACGCCTGGTCCGGGTATTCGGCAAGGGAGCCAAGGAACGCGCGGTGCCCTATGGGGTGCCCGCGCAGCGCGCCCTGCTCAGCTGGCTCGACCAAGGGCGCCCCGCGCTCACGCGGTCCCATTCAGCGGCGGCGCTGTTCCTCGGGGCGCGGGGCGGACGGGTCGATCAGCGAATCATTCGGACCGTGGTGCACGACGTGGTCGGGGCGGTGCCGGGCGCGCCGGACATGGGTCCGCACGGCCTACGGCACAGCGCCGCGACTCATTTGCTGGAGGGGGGCGCCGATCTACGCGCCGTTCAGGAGTTGCTCGGTCACGCTACGCTCGCCACCACGCAGCTCTACACGCATGTCACTGTCGAGAGGCTGAAGGCGATCCATGACCGGAGCCACCCCCGTTCCTGAGTACTCCGGGGGTCGTGAGGCCGTCCTGACCGCCGTCCCCCCCGCCGATTCCCGGGCCGATTCCGCGGTCGATTCCGGGACCTGCGGCGGTACCGCGCGGTCCAGGGCCGAAGAAGTGGAAGCAGGCATCGTCGCGTTGTGGCAGGCCTACGGTCAACATCGTGACGCGGCTGCGCGGGACCGGCTGGTTCTGCACTATGCGCCGTTGGTGAAATATGTGGCTGGCCGGGTCGGAACCGGGCTGCCCGCCCATGTGGACATCGCGGACCTGGTGCAGTCGGGGGTGTTCGGCCTGTGGGACGCCATCGACCGGTTCGAACCCGGGCGCGGTTTGAAGTTCGAGACTTATGCGATGCAGCGGATCCGGGGAGCGATTCTGGACGAGCTGCGCGCTCAGGACTGGGTGCCTCGTTCGGTGCGCAGCCGGGCCCGCGAAGTGGAGCGTGCGCTGGAACGCTTGGAGAGCCGGTTGCAGCGCTCCGCCACTGATGCGGAGGTGGCTGCCGAGCTCGGCATCACCACCGCCGACCTGCGGGAACTTTATGCCCAGCTCCAGCTGACCAGCGTCATCGCGCTGGATGAACTCTTTGCTGTGGGTCGCGGCGGCACGTCGATCGCCGAGACGTTGCCCGATGACACCGTGGCTGAACCGGGCGCGCTCCTTGATTCGGCTGAGAGCCGGCGCCTGCTTGCCGAAGCGGTCTCGCAGCTTACCGACCGGGATCGCGTGGTGGTCTCGCTCTACTACTTCGAGAACCTCACCCTCGCCGAGATCGGCCGGGTGCTCGGCGTCACCGAGTCCCGGGTGTGCCAGCTGCACACCAGGGCGGTGTTACGGCTGCGGAGCAAGATGCTGGACGCCTGCGCTGGCTGAGGATCTCGGGCCGGTTGAGGACTGAGGTTGAGAGCCGGGGGCTGAGGGAAGATTAGTCGGCGCGTGGGTCGATCGGCAGCAGGCGCACTCGCGCGGTGGCGAGCAGTCGCAGCGGGTCCAGGTATTGCCTGTCCTGTTCTGGATCGCGAATGACACCCCAGTGCAGGCAAGCGGCGACCGGGCAGCCCGGGTGGCCGGGCGCCAGGGTGCCGATTGGCTCACCCCTCGCTACCCGGTCACCGACGGCGACGGTTGGCGACACCGGTTCATACGTCGTGCGCAGCCCACCTGGGTGGTCCACGGACACCACGCCGTGGCCGGCCACCGTCCCGGCGAACGCCACCGTGCCGGGACCAGCGGCGAGCACCGGGGCGCCGGCCACCGCCGCCAGGTCGACACCGCGATGCCCTGGCCCGTACCGGAACGTCGGCGCCTGGAATACCCGAACGACGGTCGGGGAACCGGGAAGTGGCCAACCGAACCGCGGTGCGGGCTGCTCGCCACCCTCGTCAGGCCCCGCGCGGGCCACCGAATCGCTCGGGACCACCGGTTCGACTGGGCTCGCCTGACTGGGCAGTCCACTGGACAACCCACCAGCCAGCCCACCGAATGACCCAGCTATGAGCAGGGTGCAGATCAGAATCCGAGACACGCCGACAGCCTGTTCGCGCTGAGCCCGATTGCCTAGTTGCCGGGCCGGACGCTGGGGATACCGCGGTGGCTGTGGATAACTGGGGATGGCTGAGGATCGCTGGGGATGCCGTGGGCCACCTCGGCTGGGGTTGGGCGTGGGAACGTCGTACACTGTGGAGGCGACTCGCATGCGGGTCGACTTCGCGCGCCAGCGCTGTGCCCTACCGGGCCTCGGCGTCCGGCGGTCCTTGTCGCGGTCATGATCGCAAGGTCATGACCGCATCGGGGTCCGGCCGTCGGCCTGGCGCCAGGGCGGCGGTCCGACCCGGCTCGCCGCGACAACCGCATGAGCGTGTCGGCGCGAGCCGACACGCCTGACACATTGAGAGTGTGCACCGGCTATGGCCGTCGTCACCATGAAGCAGCTGCTCGATTCCGGCGTGCACTTCGGGCACCAGACCCGCCGCTGGAACCCGAAGATGAAGCGCTACATCTTCACCGAGCGCAACGGCATCTACATCATCGACCTGCAGCAGACGTTGACCTACATCGACCGAGCCTACGAGTTCATCAAGCAGACCGTGGCCCACGGCGGTTCGATCTTGTTCATCGGCACCAAGAAGCAGGCTCAAGAAGCGATCTCCCATCACGCGCAGCGAGTCGGCATGCCTTTTGTGAACCACCGCTGGCTGGGCGGCATGCTCACGAACTTCTCCACCGTGCACAAGCGCCTGCAGCGTCTCAAGGAACTTGAGTCCATGGAGCAGACCGGCGGTTTTTCCGGGCTGACCAAGAAAGAAATCCTGATGCGCACCCGGGAGAAGGACAAGCTGGAGAAGACCCTGGGTGGCATTCGGGACATGCAGCGTGTTCCGAGCGCGGTATGGATCGTGGACACCAAGAAGGAGCAGATTGCCGTCGGCGAGGCCCGCAAACTGGGCATCCCGGTGGTGGCCATCCTGGACACCAACTGCGACCCCGACGAGGTCGACTACCCTATCCCGGGTAACGACGACGCGATCCGCTCTGCGGCGCTGCTCACCCGGGTGGTTGCGGACGCCACCGCGGACGGATTGATGTCGCGGGCCGGGCGTTCCGCCGGAGCCGACGGCTCGGACAAGCCCGCCGGTGTCGACGAGCCACTCGCCGAATGGGAGCAGGAACTGATGGTCACAAGCGAACCTGTTTCTGACAGTCCTGTTTCTGAGGGCCAGGTTTCCGACAGTTTGGTTTCTGGCAACCCAGTTTCCGATAGCCCGATTTCTAGCAACCCGGTTTCCGATAGTGCCGTGGAGCGGGAGGCGCTGCCGCCGCTGGCCGAACCCATGGTCGCTACCAACGGTGTGCAGCGGGCCTGACACGTCTGCGGCATACCCCAGCCCGATACGACAACGAACTCCAGGACGGTAAAGCCACGATGGCGAATTACTCCGCCGCCGATGTCAAGCGAATCCGGGACCTGACCGGTTCCGGGATGATGGACTGCAAGAAGGCCTTGGAAGAATCCGACGGCGACTTTGACCGGGCGGTCGAGTTGCTCCGCATCAAGGGCGCGAAGGACGTCGGCAAGCGGGCCGAGCGCACCACCGCCAATGGACTGGTGTTTGCCCGGGTTGGTGCAACCCAGGTTGGTGCAACACAGGGTGGTGTGATGGTCGAGCTCGACTGCGAGACCGACTTCGTAGCTAAAGGGGCTGACTTCCAGGAGCTTGCCAACAAGATCCTGGAAGTGGCGATGCGGACCCGTCCCGCTGACGCCGAGGCGCTCGCCCGGACTCCGTTCGCTGAGGAGCAGCGTGACGGCGGCACGGTCGAGGACGCGGTGCGGGCTTTCTCAGCCAAGATCGGTGAGAAGTTGCAGTTGCGCCGGGTGGTGTCATTCGACGGCGAGGTGGCCACCTACCTGCATCGGCGCGCCTCCGACCTGCCCCCCGCGGTGGGCGTGCTGGTCGAGTACGACGGTGCTTCACCGGAGACCGCGCGTGCGGTGGCGATGCAGGTGGCCGCCATGAAGCCGCGCTATGTCACCCGGGAGGACGTGCCGGCCGAGGTTCTGGCAGATGAACGGCGCATCGCGCGGGAGACCGCACTCGAGGAGGGAAAGCCAGAGCAGGCACTGCCGAAGATTGTCGAGGGCCGTGTCAACGGCTTCTTCAAGGACACCGTCTTGCTGGAGCAGTCCTCCGTTCAGGACTCCAAGAAGACCGTCAAGGCACTTCTGGATGACGCCGGGGTGACTGTGCGGCGATTCGCTCGCTTCGAGGTCGGTCAGGCCTGATGTCCTGATGAACGCTGACCGGCTGGTGGGTTCCGGATACCGCAGAGTGCTCCTCAAACTCGGCGGGGAGATGTTCGGCGGCGGTGGCGTCGGGGTGGACCCCGAGGTGGTGAAGGCGGTCGCGCGGCAGATCGCCGAGGTGGTCGCGGGTGGAATGCAGATGGCCGTGGTGATCGGCGGGGGAAACTTCTTCCGCGGCGAGGAGCTCCAGCTGGGTGGCATGGAACGCTCTCGCGGGGACTACATGGGCATGCTCGGCACGGTGATGAACTGCCTGGCTTTGCAGGACTTCCTGGAGCGCGAACACAAGATCGATACTCGCGTGCAGACAGCCATCACGATGGGTCAGGTCGCTGAGCCCTACATCCCGCGCCGGGCCATCCGGCACCTGGAGAAAGGCCGTGTGGTGATCTTCGGAGCTGGGGTGGGGATGCCCTACTTCTCCACCGACACCACCGGTGCCCAGCGGGCGTTGGAGATCGGTTGCGAGGTTCTGCTGATGGGGAAAGCGGTCGATGGGGTCTACGACGCCGACCCCAGACTCGATCCTTCGGCCACGATGTTCACCCACATCACCCATCGCGAGGTTCTTGAGCGCGGGCTCAAAGTGGCGGACGCGACTGCTTTCAGCCTGTGTATGGACAACAAACTGCCGATCATCGTGTTCAATTTGCTCACCGAGGGCAATATCGCCCGCGCGGTGCGCGGTGAGTCCATCGGAACTTTGGTCAGCACGGGGATATAACGGGCATCGGGCTAATGCACAAGGAGCAGCCGTGATCGACGAGACTCTCTTCGACGCCGAGGAGAAAATGGACAAGGCCGTGTCGGTGGCCAAGGAGGATCTGGCCACGGTGCGCACCGGTCGGGCCAGCCCCGCGATGTTCTCCAAGATTGTGGTGGACTACTACGGCTCGCCCACCCCATTGATCCAAATTGCCAGTGTGGCGGTACCGGAGGCTCGGATGGCCGTGATCAAGCCCTATGATCCCGGCCAACTCCGGCCGATGGAGAAGGCGATTCGGGAGTCCGACCTGGGCGTCAACCCCACCAACGATGGCGTGATCATCAGAGTGCTGATCCCGCAGCTGTCTCAGGAACGCCGCCGAGATCTGGTGAAGGTGGCGCACACCAAGGGTGAGGACGCCAAGGTATCCATCCGCAACATTCGTCGCAAAGCCAAGGAAACGCTCACCCGCATCTCTCGCGATGGCGAGGCTGGTGAGGACGACGTGACACGGGCAGAGAAGGAACTCGAGGTCATCACGCACCGGTACGTGGGGCAGATCGACGAGCTCGTCAAGCACAAGGAATCCGAACTGCTCGAGGTCTGAGTGGTTGACAGCGGACTGCCCCGCGTCCGGCGAGCGGGCCGGAACCTGTGGGCGGCGATCGCCGTCGGGTTGCTCATGGGTGGCAGCATCCTGGTGGCACTGTTCACTGTGCGACAGGTGTTCATCGGGATCGTGGCCGCCGCGGTGGTGGTGTCCAGCTGGGAGCTGAGCGGGGCGTTGCGCCGGGCCGATGTCCGGATCACGCTGGCGCCGGTCCTGCTCGGTGGGCAAGCGATGGTCTGGCTGGCCTGGCCGTTCGGCCGAGACGGGATACTCGTCGCGTTCGTGATCACAACGCTGGCCTGTCTGTTGTGGCGCTTCCCCCGGGGTGCGGAGGGCTACGTCCGTGACGTCAGCGCGTCGGTGTTCAGCGCCGCCTATGTGGCTGGATTCGCTGCTTTCGCGACCTTGCTGGTGGTTCCCGCCGATGGCGCGGCGCGGGTCTTGTGCTTTGTTCTCGCCGGGGTTGGCTCGGACATTGGCGGTTATGCCACCGGAGTGCTGGGTGGTCGGCACCTGATGGCGCCGGCAATCAGTCCGAAGAAGTCCTGGGAGGGCTTCGCCGGATCTCTGGTGGCTGGCACCGCCGCGGGTGCGCTGTCGGTAACCTTGCTGTTGGGTGGCCAGCCGTGGCGCGGAGTGCTGTTCGGGGTGGCGATCGTGCTCACCGCGACCGGTGGGGACCTGGTCGAATCACTGATCAAGCGTGATCTCGGTGTCAAGGACATGGGAACTGTACTGCCCGGCCACGGTGGATTGATGGACCGGATCGACTCGCTGCTGCCCTCGGCGGTCGTGTCCTGGCTGCTGCTGAGCCTGCTCGTCCCGGTCGGCGGCTGAACCGGTCGCGCGGCGCCTAATGGGCCCCTATTAGCGATGCTGCTCGGCGGCGGCTTGATTCGCGCGGCCGTGTCGATCAGCGCGAAGATGGCCCCAGAAGGGTCGGAGACCCGCGCGATCCGACCCAACTCAGTGTCGTAGGGGTACACGAGAACCTGACCACCCAGCTCGAGCACCCGGTTGACCGCGTCGTCGGTGCCGGTCTGCGGATCCACCGCGAAGTGCAGCATCCAGTGCGCGGGGATTCCGGTGGCCCAGTCGTCGTTCATCTGCAGCCTGGCCAGCATCGTCGGCCCACCACGTGACCAGGTGGTGTAGTCCAGTTTGTGGCCGTCGCCGATCTGGTTCGGCTGATAGCCGAACAGGTTCGTGTAGAACTCATCGGCCCGCGCGCCCTCCCAGGTGTTCAACTCGGCCCAGATCAGCGACCCGGGGTCGAGGGTGTGGAACATCCACGGCGGCCCGGGTTCCCAGAAGCCGATCACACCACCGGTCGGGTCCGCCCCGATGAGCACGCTGCCCCGCCCGGGGGCAGCCGCCGGCCCGTAGAGCACCTGCCCGCCCCCTTGGGTGAGCATCTCGGCGGTGTAGCCAATGTTGGCGCTCGTGAGATATAGCCGCCAGGCCACGGGTTGCCCCGCCTCCGCCGCGACGCCCGCCAGCCCGGCCACTGGCCGGCCGCCATGCAGCGCGGTGGTGTAGCGCCCGTGCTCCGGGTCCGGATCGACCCGGTAGGTCCAGCCGAACAACCCGGCATAAAAGTCCCGGCTCCCCGCCGGATCGGTGCTCGATACCTCGATCCAGCACACCAACCCCGGGAAGAACGACGTGTCCTCGCTCACGGGGAGACACTATGCGATTCCGCCAGGTGTCGCGCGGGCACAATGGATCGGTGACCAACCTGGGCGTGCTGGCCAGCCCCAACATCTGGAACTGGCCCGAAGTCTATGAGCGGGAGAATCAGGCGGTCGACGCCGACGGGGCGCTGTGGGCGGCATTGGCCGAGCGGGTTGACTGGGACGGCGCCGACGTCGTCGATGTCGGCTGCGGGGACGGGTTTCACCTGCCGCGATTCGCGCGGCGCGCCCGCCGCGTGGTCGGGGTGGAGCCACACCCTCCGCTGGTGGCCCGTGCCCGGGCGCGGGTGCGCGATCTGCCGACGGTCCGGGTGCTCGCCGGGTGCGCGGGGCGGCTGCCGCTGCCCGACGCCAGCGCCGATCTGGTGCACGCCCGCGTCGCCTACTTCTTCGGCCCGGGCTGCGAACGCGGGCTGCGGCAGGCGCGCCGGGTGCTGCGCCCGGGCGGGAGCATGGCCGTGATCGACCTAGACGCCACCTTCGGCCCCTACGGTGAGTGGATGTGCGCCTCGGCGCCCCGCTACCGGCCCGCCACTGTCGAGGAGTTCTTCGCCGCACAGGGCTTTGACTGCCGCCGGGTAGACACCGTCTGGCGGTTCCGCGATCGCGGTGATCTTCAGGCCGTGCTGCGCATCGAGTTCACTCCCGAGGTGGCCGCGCGGGCCATCGCCGCGACTCCGGGGTTGACCATCTCGGTCCGCTACCGGCTACACCTGCGCCGCAAGCCCACTGGCCTCGCCGTGGGACGATGGAGCTTGTCATGACTGCGCTGCCCCTGGTGTTCGAGGCCCCGCGCCGAGGCATGCCACCTCGGCACCTCGCCGACCTCGACCGCGACCAACTCCGCGCCGCGGTGACGGAGCTGGGCGAGCCGGCATTTCGCGCCGACCAGCTGGCCCGGCACTACTTCGCCCGGCTGAGCACCGATCCGGCCGCGATGACCGACCTCCCCGCGGCACTCCGGGACCGGCTGGTGGCGGCGTTGCTGCCGGAACTGGCCACCCCGCTGCGGCACATCAGCTGCGACGACGGCACGACCCGAAAGACGCTGTGGCGCGCGGCTGACGGGACGCTGTCCGAAAGCGTGCTGATGCGCTACCCCGACCGGGCCACGGTGTGCGTCTCCAGCCAGGCCGGTTGCGGGATGGCGTGCCCGTTCTGCGCCACTGGGCAGGGTGGGCTGACTCGCAACCTGTCCACCGCGGAGATCGTCGACCAAGTGCGCGCGGCCGCGGCCGCGATGCGCGACGGCGAGCTGACCGGTGGTCCCGGCCGGCTGTCCAACGTCGTGTTCATGGGCATGGGCGAGCCGCTGGCGAACTACCAGCGAGTGATTGCCGCGCTGCGCCGGATCACCAACCCGTCACCGGACGGGTTGGGCCTGTCGCAGCGATCGGTGACGGTGTCCACGGTGGGCCTGGTGCCGGCGATCCGGCGGTTGGCCGATGAGAGACTGCAGGTCACGCTCGCGGTGTCGTTGCACACCCCGGATGACGAGCTGCGGGACACGCTCGTCCCGGTGAACCGCCGGTGGAAAGTGGCCGAGGTGCTCGACGCCGCGCGGTATTACGCGGACACCACGGGGCGCCGGGTGTCCATCGAGTACGCGCTGATCCGGGACGTCAACGACCAGCCGTGGCGGGCCGAGCTGCTCGGCCAACTGCTGCGCGAGCGCCTCGGCGCCCTGGTGCACGTGAACCTCATCCCCCTCAACCCCACCCCCGGCAGCGCATGGGACGCGAGCCCACTGCCTATGCAGCAGGAGTTCGTCGCCCGGGTCCGTGCGGCCGGCATCCCCTGCACCATCCGAGACACCCGCGGCCGCGAGATCGCCGCCGCCTGCGGCCAACTCGCCGCCTCCCCGCATTCAGCGGGCTGAGCGTGGTTACTGTATCAGGCGCCCATTCACCACGCTGATCCCATTCTGGGCGGCAAGATCGGTGAGCCGATGAGCTGGCTCGTCTGACCTGAGTAGTCGATCAAGTACTTCGCGACGCGGATTCACGGCATCACGAACAAGGATCTGACCGACGCGCCCGTGTTTGCGGATGTCGAGGCCGGGGTTCGAACGGCAGCTACAACAATTCGCTGTATAATGAGCTGGTGGACTCGTTCGAGGAAGATCCCATAGTGCCGGTGAGTAGCCCATGGCCAAGCACCGACGCCGACCTCCTCGGCGGAGACAACGACTGGTGGCTTGTGGCTTGCATGGATTGGCCCCGAGACCGCTGGCTTGGCTACGGCGGGGGCTACTGGAAGGGTGCGGAGGTCATCGCCGCCCACGTCGCCAGCGCCGGGCGAGACCAGGATTATCTCGTCTACCCCTTCTTGATGTGCTGGCGTCACTACATTGAGCTGCAACTCAAGGTCTTGATAGGGCTCATGAGAACGTATCGCCGCGAACCTATGGAGCTACCGAAGAACCATGTGATCGACCACCTCTGGCGGGTGGCGCGGCCGCTACTTTCGGAAGCTTTCCCAGATGATGACGAGAAGAAGGACTTGGACAACGCGGAGCGTGTGCTTATGCAGCTCCACAGTTTCGACCCAACGTCAGAACACTTTCGCTACCCTGCGAGAAAGGACGGAACGGAGACGCTTGCAACCCTCGACAGAATACACATTCGTCGGTTTCATGAGACGATGGATGGCGTCGCCCACATCCTTGATGGGGCCGATACGGCCATACGTCTCATGATCGACAATCGGGCTGAATACGAGGAGGCCATGCGTGATCTCTACGGACTCTACTGTAGCTGGGCATCGCCCTCCGAACTATTGCATCAATTTGTCTATTTTTCAAACTGTCCTATTCTTGAGGGGTAAGAATCTCCACATGACGAGTATGCGGCCAGCCGACTGGTCACCTGCCGGCAATCCGTACGCCATTGCGGTCTCTGAAGCGCAGTGATGGCAGGGAGCTGCCCGGTTGGCCGTCCTGCGTCTCCGAGATGCTGACGACCTGCGCATCTCATGGTTCAGCTCCCGCCAGATCGACGCACGGCAACTTGTCTTCACCCTGCGACAGCGCCTCAATGCGGAACAGCTCGAACAGGTGACGCTGAAGGAACTGGGAGTTGATCTGGTTGTGGGTGAGGAACTCGCCCAGGCCCGCAAGCGGTTCGAGGAAGCGCTGCCGGGCGTGAAGCACATGCGCGACGCGCTCATGCACTTCGATGAGTGGTCGCGTGGGAGGTGAAAATACGGTCCGCAGAAAGAGCGCCACCAAGCTGGCGAGGAATTTCGCGACGTGGCACGAGCGTACTGGGGCTTCGGTTACGAGCCAACCGCTGGCGCTGTTTCGCTCGGTCAATACTGTATCCACGTAGATACCGCAGACCGTGCCGCTGTCGAGCTGTCGCAAGCGATCTACCTTGCGGCCCGCGAGGTTGACAAGACGAACACGGCCGAACTGCGTGCCAGGACTCTCGGTACACTGACCAATGCCGGAATCTGTTTCGATGCCTGGATGCGGTGCTGAAGGTTTCTCCGGGGAATGACCTTCGGATATGGCTCTCGTTGACCGTCGAGCCCGTTGCCGAGGAGTATGAACGCAACGGTTGGCCACCCGGATAGTTGCGTCTCTCGCCTCGACAGGGCTCCGTTTGGTGTGTCCAGTAGAACCGCAGAGCGAGGACGTGACTGACCGGCTGTTACGCGGCGAAGCCCTATGCATGGAGCCGGGCACCAAAGCTGATATAGGCGGTCCGGACGAAACCGGCGGTCGGCTGGGGATCTAATCGGGCATTTTCCTGGCGCCGGCCGGGTCGGGGTCGTCGTCAAGAAATTTGCGGCACAGGCTGAGGAACTGGGCGCCGGGTAGTAGGAGGACCTGCTGGCACAGCTGTTCATAACGGTCGGTCCCGGCGTTAGTGCGCGCTATCCGGGCCACGGCCCCTAGATCAGTGTCGAGCAGCATCACCGACCCATCGGCGAGCAACCCAGGGAGCGCGCCCGCGATGTAGCCCGGTACTCGATGGCCACTGTCCAGCCAGCAGTCACCCACCTTCGTCACCCCGCCGCCACCGACCCGGCGCAGCGCGATCCACTCGTACACCTCAGCACCGGCCAGCGGTGCCCGGTGGGCAGGGATCCGGATCTCCTCCGACGTGGTTGGTGACGTGCCGGCGGTCATGACGGGCGCCCGAGATGCTTGGCGAGAGTGCGGGCGTCGGCGTCGGTGATAAGCACGCCGGGGCTGGCCACTCCCCACGAGTAGAGCACCCAGCCACGCCGCCTCCGGTCGCGGACGGCACGCACGGTGTAGACAGAGCCGCTCGCGATGCAGCGCCCTTCCACGGCGCACCGTTCCTGCTCGCGCTGCGGCACCTGGTGCGGTACGTCCGGTTCTTGCGGTTGTGTCACTGCTACCTCTCCGTTCATCCAGCGCGGCGTTGCCCTTGGGCTTGGTTCAGCGGGAATCAGTGTCGGCGGCTGTGGGCCGCCAAGGGCAGGCCCCGCCGTCTGCCGTCTGCCGCCTTCTGTTGCCGTCTGCTCTCAGGTGTCGCCGTTTCGGTCCGCGAGGATTTACTGTGGGCCAACTCATTGAGGGGGTGGGATGGCTGAGCGGGAGTCGCCGCGCACCCGGTTGGAGCAGCTGCTCCGGCAGCGGCACGTCACACTGGAGGAGTTCAGAAAGCGCTACCAAGAAACCGCCGGGATCGAGCTCAGTGAGCGGCAGGCGTACCGGTGGGTGGCCGGCGAGCTGCGCGGCCTGCCCTACCCGCAGGCTCAGGCCGGCCTGGAGCTGCTGTTCGGTGAGCCGGTGGCGCGGCTGCTCGGCCCGCCGTACGGCACCGGGGCGATTTTGCCGGCCCGCCGCCGCGCCGGGGCGACATCGGAGCGGGGCAGCGCGCGGACCGACTGGGAAGGACAGGTGATTGCCATGAGCGCCGACCGGGCTCGCGACTTCCTCACCCGCATCGAGGCCTCCAACGTCGGCGCCGAGACGCTCGATCAGTTGATTGATGACGTGCGCCGTCTGGTCACCGCTTATCAGCGGCAACCGCTGCCCACTCTGCTCGATGACCTGGTGGACACTCAGGACCGCGCCTTCGGGTTGCTGGAGGGACGCCAACGCCCTGCGCAAGCCCGAGACCTCTATCTGATCGCCGGGATCGCCTGCGGGTTGATGGCCAAGGCATCACACGACCTCGGCGCTCCGCATGACGCGCTGACGCAGGCCCGAGCGGGCTACGCCTGCGCGGACAATGCTGGTCACGACGGGCTGCGCGCCTGGATTCGTGGCCTGCAAGCCTTGGTCACCTACTGGTCCGGGCGGCTGGATGACTCGGTGCGCTACGCCAAGCTTGGAGCCGAGGTCGCAGCCCGGAGCAGCGGCACCGCCAGTGTGTGGCTGGCCAGCAGCGAGGCACGATCGCTGGCCGCGCTGAGCCGATTCGAGGATGCCCACGCCGCCCTGGACAGAGCCACCGAGGCGCGGGAGCGTCTGCAGCCCGATGAGCTGGACAGTCTTGGTGGACTGTGCACTTTCAGCCGACCACGCCAGCTTTACTACGCCGCTGACGCGCTCGCCTGGGGCGGCGAAGCCGAGGCGCATCACACAGAACGGCTTGCTCTGGAAGCACTGGACGCCTACGCCGGGGCGTCCGAAGAGGATCGAGCCTTCGGCGATGAATCCGGTGCGCGCAGCGCCCTCGCCGTGGCGCGGGTTCTGCTAGGCGAGATCGAGGGCGCCGCGGAAGCACTCGCACCTGTGTTCGAACTCCCTCCGCCGAAGCGCATCCACGGGATCGTGACCTCGGTCGAGCACGTCCGCACCGCATTGGGGTCCGTGCAGGATCCGGGCCGGGACGCCACCGAGCTGGCCGGTGCCATCGAAGCCTTCACCTCCGAGCGTCTGGCGCTCCAACGATGACCGACACCGTGCAACACGGGGTACGGTTGACCGGCGACAAGGTACGGCTGCGCGAATTCCGGGCCGACGATCTCGACGACACCGACGCGATCCTCGGTGATGACCGGGTGACCCGGTGGCTGTCCTTCGACTCCCGAACCCGAGAGCACCAAACCCAGGTGCTCACCGGCGCCATCGAGCGTGCCAAGCACATTCCCCGCACCGAGTACTACCTCGCCGTCACCACGTACACCGATGATCGGCTGATCGGATTCGCGCGACTGGGTCTGTCCGGCGTGCAGGCCGCCAAACTCGGTTTCGCCATCGCCGCGCCGCACTGGGGTCATGGGTACGCACTCGACGCCGCGCGCACCATCATTGATTACGGCTTCACCACGCTTGAGTTGCACCGTATCTCTGCGGCTATCGGGCCCGACAACGCCGCGTCGATCGCCCTCGTCACCCGGCTCGGCTTCACCCACGAGGGTCGACTACGTGATCACGTATTTACCAACGGCGCGTGGCGCGACTCCATCCTCTACTCACTACTCGCCCGCGAATGGCGGGCTCGGAAATAGCCCGAACCGCTACCGCTCTGCGCGCGCCGAGTTCGACACCAGTGCTGCCCGAAGGCGCGGTGAGCAGCTCTGATGCCGAACTCGGCGGACCCCAGGTTATTTCAAGATCACTAATTCGGGGCTTGCGTCAGGATTCGATTCATTCACCTTGATCGCCGAAACCTCCCACGGCGGGCGCGATCCACCAAGAAATGCCGACCCCTCTGCCCGCACCCGGTGACAATGCCCCCAAGAGACCGTCTCCTCCACCACACCCGCACAGTAGGACAGTCCTTCTCCAGACCTCACTGACGGTGACATCGAGCCCCTCGGCGTCCCGCCCCAGGCCTGACATGCGACGGAAGAACACGATGTGCATGCTTATCTGCGGGCTCTTGGTGGGCAGCGCGTCCACCGGGTCGGGCCGTTCCTGGCGCGGTTTGACGACCACGACGCGGGGCTGTTCCGCAACTACGCTGTCCTAGACGACGGTGCCGATCCCACTCCGGATCAGGTTGCGGAGCTGGTCGCGGCATTTACCGACCGTGACCGCACGCCGCGACTGGAATACCTGCCGGTCCTGAGCCCGGCCGTCGAGCCCGCGTTGCTCGCTGCGGGGTTTGCGGCGGAGAAGCGGTTGCCGGTGATGACCTGCCCGCCGCTGGACGCGGTGGCGCCTCCGGTCAGTGGCGAGATCCAGCTCGGCCTGGCCAGCACCGACGAGCAGCTCCGCCAGGTCGCGCAGGCGCAGAACGAGGCCTACGGGCAGCCCGAGACCACCGACCACGACGTCGACCGCCTGCGCGGCACTCTCCAGGACGGCGGTTTGGTCGCTCTCGCCCGGGACCCGGCCACCGGCTGTGGCGTCGGGGGCGGGCTCTGCGCGCCACCTCACAGCGGTGTCAGCGAGCTCGCCGCCATCGGCGTGCGAACCCCCTACCGACGACGCGGGATCGCCACAGCTCTGACCGCGCTGCTCACCCGGGCCTGTCCCACCGTCGGGATCACCACCCCGTTCCTGACCCCGGAGGGCGAGGCGTAGGAGCGCATGTACCGCCGCATCGGTTACCGACCCGTCGCCGAGATGCTCCACATCTCCCTGGCGCAATCATGAGATCCTATTCGTGTGCGTTTGCCCGTCATGCCGCCCGTCGCGCCCATGCTGGCCAAGGCTGAGCGCGAGATTCCCGCTGGTCAGCACTATGAACCGAAATGGGACGGCTTCCGGTCGATCATCTTTCGGGACGGAGACCAGGTCGAGATCGGCAGCCGAAACGAGCGGCCGCTGAGCAGTTACTTCCCCGAGATCGTCGCCGCCGTCCTGAACAATTTCCCACCCCGCGCGGTGATCGACGGCGAGATCGTCATCGCTGATCAGGAACGCGGGACGCTCGATTTCGAGGCGCTGCAGCAGCGCATCCACCCCGCCGCCAGCCGGGTCGCGTTGCTGTCCGAGCGGACTCCGGCCAGTTTCGTCGCGTTCGACCTGCTCGCGCTCGGTGACGACGACCTCACCGGGTGGCCGTTCGCGCGGCGGCGCGCGGCGTTGGAAGACGCGCTGGCCGGGGCCGCCGCACCGGTGTACCTCACACCGACGACTCACGACCACGACCTTGCCCGCGTCTGGTTCGACGAGTTCGAAGGCGCCGGGCTCGATGGGCTCATCGCCAAGCGGCTCGACCTGCGCTACCAGCCCGGCAAACGGGTGATGACAAAGATCAAGCACGAGCGCACCGCTGATTGCGTCGTCGCTGGCTACCGAGTGCACAAGTCCAGCCCGGACGCCATTGGCTCGCTGCTGCTCGGGCTCTACGACGA
This sequence comes from Pseudonocardiaceae bacterium, assembly GCA_039924425.1. Lineage (GTDB taxonomy): Bacteria > Actinomycetota > Actinomycetes > Mycobacteriales > Pseudonocardiaceae. Next base: position 9,971 of record JBDTAX010000049.1, on the reverse strand, counting down.
GCGGGGCGCCCTGGTGTCGGTGGGCGTGGTCGGGGCGTTCTCGATGGCTCGGCGCCGGGAACTGTTCACAGAGCTGGCGTCGCTGGTCACCACGCTCGAGGGCCACCCGTGGGCTTGGGAGCGGCAGCAGGAGGGGCAGCGCACTCCGCGCGCGTCGGAGGCCAGTCGCTGGAACGCCGGCAAGGATCTGTCCTTCACCCCGCTGCGCCCCGAGCGCGTCGTCGAGGTTCGCTACGACTACCTGGAAGGCCTGCGGTTCCGGCACACCACCCAGTTCGTTCGCTGGCGCGCTGACCGCGAACCGCGTTCCTGCACCTACGAGCAGCTCGAACGGGCTCAGAGCCGCTTGGCTTTGCGGGCCTTCCGGTGGTGACCGATCAGCGCCACCACCAGCAGGCTGCCGAGGCCGATCAGGTAGATGTCCCCAGTGTGGCCGCCGTTGTTCCCGATGAGCATCATGAACAACGCGAAGGCGGTGAGCCAGCCCGCGATGGGACCCGCCACTGGGAAGCCACCGTGCCAGCCCCAGTCGGCCGAGGGCTCCGGGTCCGGGTCGTGGTACGTCGAGTGCTGGTCGGCCACACAGGCATCATCGCATACCTTGCATGTGCTAACGGGACGGCTGTCGGGGACAATGACCGCAATGGACTCATCGTCGACTTCGCCCGACCCCGAACACCGGCCACGCTCAGTACTGCTGCTGGGCAGCACCGGGTCGATCGGTGTACAGGCGCTGGACGTGATGCGCCGCAACCCGCGGCGGTTCCGGGTGGCCGGGCTGGCCGCGGGCGGGGCTGACCCGGGGGCGCTGGCCGCGCAGGTGCTGGCGACCGGCGCGTCCGCCGTCGCGGTGGCCCGCGGCCGGGCCGCGCAGGATCTGCAGCTGGCGCTGTTCGCCGAGGCGCAGCGCTGCGGCTACGAGCGGGGGGGCTACCGGATGCCCCGGATCCTGGTCGGTCCCGAGGCGGTGACCGAGCTCATCGCGACCGTGCCCGCCGACGTGGTGCTCAACGGGGTGACCGGTTCCCGGGGCCTGGCGCCGACGCTGGCCGCGCTGCGCAGCGGCGCCACCCTGGCGCTGGCCAACAAGGAATCGCTGGTGGCGGGGGGCACCCTGGTCACCAGGGCCGCCGCGCCCGGCCAGATCGTGCCGGTGGACTCCGAGCACTCCGCGCTCGCTCAGTGCCTGCGCGCCGGCAGCCGGGCGGAGGTGTCCCGGTTGGTGCTCACCGCCTCTGGCGGGCCCTTCCGTGGCCGCCGCCCCGAGGAGCTGGACGGGGTCACGCCCGAGCAGGCCTTGGCGCACCCGACTTGGCGGATGGGGCCAGTCGTGACGGTGAACTCGGCCACCCTGGTGAACAAGGGCCTGGAGCTGATCGAGACGCACCTGCTGTTCGGCGTGCCCTACGACCGCATCGACGTCGTGGTGCACCCGCAGTCGGTGATTCACTCGATGGTCACCTTCACCGATGGCTCGACGATCGCCCAGGCCAGCCCGCCGGACATGCGACTGCCGATCGCGCTGGCGCTGGGCTGGCCGGACCGGGTGGCCGACGCGGCCCCGGCCTGCGACTTCGCCGTCCCCGCGGCCTGGACCTTCGAACCGGTGGACGCCGGGACCTTCCCCGCCATCGAGCTGGCCAAGGAAGCGGGTGTGGCCGGTGGGTGCGTGCCGGCGGTGTTCAACGCGGCCAACGAGGAGGCGGTGGCCGCGTTCCTCGAGCGCCGGGTCTCCTTCCGTGGGATCGTCGAGGCGGTGGCGACCGTGCTGGGTGAGGCGAACGGGTGGCGAGCCGACCCGACTACGGTGGACGACGTGCTGGCCGCCGAGGACTGGGCTCGGAGCAGGGCCACGGAGCTGCTGGGCGGGCGACCCGTCGAGGCGCAGAGGAGTGAAGCGTGACGTTTGTGCTGGGTGTGGTGCTGTTCGCGATGGGCATCGGGATCTCCATCGCGCTGCACGAGGCCGGCCACATGTACAGCGCGAAGGCCTTCGGGATGAAGGTGCGCCGGTACTTCATCGGCTTCGGGCCCACCCTGTTCTCCTTCCGGCGGGGCGAGACCGAGTACGGCCTCAAGCTGATCCCGGCCGGTGGCTTCTGTGACATCGCCGGGATGACCGCGCTGGATGAGCTGCCCGACGCCGAGGACCGCAGGCGGGCGTTCTTCCGTTTTCCCACCTGGCAGCGGGTGGTGGTGCTCTCCGCTGGCTCGTTGACCCACTTCATGGTGGGCATCGTGCTGATCTACGTGATGGCGGTCTCGACCGGCCTGCCGAACCTGAACCCGCAACCGGCCGACGCGGTGGTGTCCACGGTCAGCCCGTGCATCTCAGCGCGGGCCGACGGCTCGTGCCAGCCGGGTTCCCCGGCGCCGGCCCGGGAGGCGGGACTGCGGCCGGGTGACCGGATCCTGGCCGTGGCGGGTACCCCGGTGCGCGACTTCGATGATCTGGTCAATGCCATTCAAAGCCGCTCCGGCCCGACCGATTTCCGGCTCGAGCGCGCCGGGCGGCAGCAGACCGCGCTGATCGACGTCGCCCGGGTGCCGATCTCGGAGCTCGGTGGCCAGGGCGACCAGCTGGTCGGTGCGATCGGGGTGGCGCCGCAGCGCACGGGCCCCACCCTGCTGCACTACGGTCCGCTGGACGCGGTGGGGCACACCGCCACTTTCACCGGCGCCATGTTCGCCAACACCTGGCAGGGGCTCAAGCAGTTCCCGAACAAGATTCCGGCACTGCTGGACCGGATCCACGGAGAGAACCGACCGGACTCCCCGGTCAGCGTGGTCGGGGCCAGCGTGCTCGGTGGCGACGCCGTCGGTTTCGGCGCGTGGTGGTTCTTCCTGTACCTGCTCGCCGCGCTGAACCTTTTCGTCGGGGTGTTCAACCTGATGCCGCTGCTTCCGCTGGACGGCGGGCACATCGCGGTCAACCTCTACGAAGCCCTCCGCAACGCCGTCCGCCGAGCCACCGGCCGCGCCAACGGCCCCCCGGTGGACTACACCCGGCTGATGCCGCTGACCTACGCGGTGATGCTCGTCTTCATCGGGGTGAGCGCGCTGACCATCACCGCTGACATCATCAATCCCATTCGCCTACCACACTGACAGCAAACTGACATCACACTGATTCGTTTAACAGACGACGGGGGCTCCCATGATGCTTGGCATGCCGGCTCTGCCACCACCGGTGCTCGCCGAGCGCCGCAAGACCCGCCAGCTGCGGGTCGGCGCGGTGGGCGTGGGCAGCGAGCACCCGGTGTCGGTGCAGTCGATGACCACCACCCTCACCGCTGACGTCGACGCCACCCTGCAGCAGATCGCTGAGCTCACCGCAGCGGGGTGCGACATCGTGCGGGTGGCCGTCCCCAGCGCCGATGACGCCGAGGCGCTGCCGACCATCGTGCGCAAATCGCGGATCCCGGTGATCGCCGACATCCACTTCCAGCCCAAGTACGTCTTCGCCGCCATCGCTGCGGGGTGTGCGGCCGTGCGGGTCAACCCCGGCAACATCAAGCGCTTCGACGACCGGGTCGGTGAGATCGCCCAGGCCGCGAAGGACGCGGGCACCTCGATCCGGATCGGCGTCAACGCTGGGTCGCTGGATCCCAAGATCCTGGCCAAGCACGGCAAGGCGACGCCGGAGGCACTGGTCGCCTCCGCGCTGTGGGAGGCGAGCCTGTTCGCCGAGCACGACTTCCACGACTTCAAGATCTCGGTGAAGCACCACGACCCGGTGATCATGGTGCGGGCCTACGAGCAGCTCGCGGAGCGGTGTGACTACCCGCTGCACCTCGGGGTCACCGAGGCGGGCCCGGCGTTCCAGGGCACCATCAAGTCCGCCACCGCGTTCGGGGCGCTGCTCAGCCAGGGCATCGGGGACACCATCCGGGTCTCGCTGTCCGCGCCGCCGGTCGAGGAGGTCAAAGTCGGGCTGCAGATCTTGGAATCGCTGAACCTGCGGGCTCGCCGGTTGGAGATCGTGTCCTGCCCGTCCTGCGGGCGGGCGCAGGTCGACGTCTACAAGCTCGCGGACGAGGTCACCGCGGGCCTGGAAGGCATGGAGATGCCGCTGCGGGTGGCCGTGATGGGCTGTGTTGTCAACGGGCCCGGTGAGGCCCGCGAGGCCGACCTCGGGGTGGCCTCGGGCAACGGCAAGGGCCAGATCTTCGTCCGCGGCAAGGTGATCAAGACTGTCCCCGAGGCGAAGATCGTGGAGACGCTCATCGAGGAGGCCTTCCGCTTGGCTGAGGAGTCTTAGCGGCTGCGGATTCTTCACGGCTGCGGATTCTTCACGGCGGGGGCCTCCCTCCAGTGGCGTTCATGCCTTTCTGGCACGCTAGGTGGTGTGCTCAAGCACGCGGGGGCCCGCCTGCTGGATGACCGGGACGTGCGTGGTGTCCGTGCGGCGCTGGCCGCTGACCCCGTGATGTCCTGCATGGTGGCCGCCCGGGTCGAAAACAGTGGGCTGGATCCCTGGCGGCTCGGCGGGGAGCTGTGGGGTTTCGCTGGCGGTCCACCGGTGAGCGACCTCGGTGCGGAGCTGGAGGGGCTGTGCTTCTCGGGCGCCAATCTCGTCCCGCTGCGCGGGGGACCCTCGGCGATCCGGGCCTTCGCCGAGCGGGCGGCGCGGCGGGCCCGGTGTTGCTCGTCGCTGGTGGGACCGGCTGAGCAGGTGCTGGGCCTGTGGTCGGAGCTGTGCGAAAGCTGGGGCCCGGCCCGTGATGAGCGGCCGAACCAACCGCTGTTGGTGCTCGCCGAGCAGCCCCTGGTGTCCGGTGACCCGCTGGTGCGCCGGGTGCGTCCCGACGAGCTGGACCGCTACTTGCCGGCCGCGGTGGCGATGTTCACCGAGGAGGTGGGGATCGATCCTCGGCTGCCCGACGGTGGTACCGGCTACCGGGCCCGGGTCGCGGAGTTGCTCGCGGCTGGTCGCGCCTTCGCCCGGTTCGACAACGGTGAGGTGGTGTTCAAGGCCGAGATCGGGGCGATGTCAGCCACCGTGGGTCAGATCCAAGGGGTATGGGTGCACCCGGATTGGCGCGGCCAGGGCCTCGCGGCGGGCGCGACCGCCGCCGTGGCGGGTCGGCTGCAGCAGATGGGCCGAGTTGCCAGCTTGTACGTCAACGCCTATAACCTGCCGGCCCGTGCCACGTACCGCCGAGTCGGTTTCACCCAGGTGGGCTGCTTCGCCACGGTACTGTTCTGAATCTTCGCTGTTCTAGGTTGTCCCGCAGCTGTGACGGTGCATACTCTCGCCGTGCGTCGACGACGTTTAGTAACCGCCCTGCTGGTGGTCCTGCTGGGAGCTGCCCTGGGACCGCAGCTGGCTGGCTGCGGGATCTTCGGGGCTGACCCGCGCGCCGCGGCGACCGCTTTCCTGAACGCGTTGGCCCGGGGCGACGCCGCCGGAGCTGGGCGGATCACCGACGATCCGGTCGCCGCCACCGAGCTGATCCGCCAGGTCCGCACCGCGGTCAAGCCCCGGCGCGTGGCGCTCACGCTGGGCGAGATCCGCTCCGGTGACAACATCGCCTCGGCGTCCTTCACCGCGGTCTGGGATCTCGGCCGGGGCCGGCGGTGGCGTTACCCGGGCGCTTTCGATCTGGTCCCCGCCACGACCACCCGGGGCTGGTCGGTGCGCTGGAGCCCGGCGGTGCTGCACCCGAGGCTGGGCGCGCAACAACGGCTGATGCTGCTCGAGGTGCCGGCTGACCCGGCTCCGGTGCTCGACCGGGCCGGGGCGCCGCTGCTCACCTCGGGAACCGTGGTCACCGTCGCGCTGGACCGAGCCAAGACTCCGAACCTGCCCCGGGTGGCCGCCGCGCTGGCCGCCGCGCTGGGGCGCTTCGACCCCCAGCTCACCCAGAAGTCCATCATCGCGGCCGCCAAGGCGGCTCCGGTGGGCGTGCCCAGCGCGGTGGCGGTGCTTCGCGAGCCGGACTACCAAGCAGCGCGGGATCAGATCTACGAGCTGCCTGGGGTGAGCTTCCCCACCCAGCAGCGGCTGCTCGGACCGGACCGGGACTTCGCTTCGCAACTGGTGCCGGGTATCCGCGCGATGGCCGAGAAGCAGCTCGGCAACGCCGCGGGGTGGCGCATCGTCACGGTGGACGCGTTGGGCAACGAGGTCGAGACCCTCGCCGCCGAGCAGCCACGCCAGGTGCCGACCCTGACCACCACGATCGACCCCGCGGTGCAGACCGCTGGCGAGCGCGCGCTCGCCGCGGTGCCCAATCCGGCGATGATCGTGGCGATCCAGCCCTCCACGGGGGAGATCCTGGGCGTCGCGCAGAACCACGCGGCCGATGCGCAAGGAGCGCTGGCGCTCACCGGGCGCTACCCACCGGGCTCCACTTTCAAGATTGTCACCGCGGTGGCCGCGCTGGAGTCCAACCAGGTCACGCTCGACTCGCCGGTGGCCTGCCCGGCGACCACCGTGGTCGGGGAACGGGTGGTGCCCAATGACCAGTTCGTCGACCTGGGGACGGTGCCGCTGCGCACCGCGTTCGCGCGCTCCTGCAACACCACCTTCGCGCAGCTGGCGTCCCGGCTGGGAGCTGGTGGGCTGACCGACGCGGCGCACCAGATGGGCATCGGGATGGACTACGACATCGCCGGTGCCACGACCGTCACCGGCCAGGTTCCGCCCACGGAGTCGCTGGTGCGGCGGGCGGAGAACGGCTTCGGGCAGGGCCGGGTGCTCGCCAGCCCCTTCGGCATGGCACTGGTGGCCGCGACGGTCGCGAAGCATGGGCAGCTACCCACTCCGGTGCTGATCAGGGGGATTCCGACGCACACCGCGCTCGGACCGGTGCCGCCGATGCCGCGCGAGGTCGCCGACGCGGTGCGGGCGATGATGCGCGAAGCGGTGACCGGTGGCACCGCGACCGCCCTGGCGGGCCAGGGCGAGCTGTACGGCAAGACCGGAACCGCGCAGGACGGCCCGGCCGGCGCGGACAGCTGGTTCGTCGGGTTCCGCGGTGACCTAGCCTTCGCGACCCTCATCGTCGGCGCCGCCTCTCCCACCCCCGCCCTAACCGCCTCCGCCCGCTTCCTGTCCGCACTCGACCCCTCCTGACCTGGCCCGCATTCAGCGGGCTCAACGGGGTAAATGGCACCCGCATAACCACGCTGAGCTCGCTGAATGCTTGTCTGGCAGAGTGGGGGGATGGGTGTGAGAAATGCGTTGCGGGGTGGGCGGGTTGGTCCGGTGCGGGCGGTTCCGTTGGGGATCCGGCGGCCGGAGTATGTGGGGAAGGCTGCGCCCAGTCCGTGTACTGAAGCGTGGACTCAGCCGCCGGCGATGATCGAGGCGATGCGGGTGGCGGGGCGGATCGCCGCGCAAGCGCTCGCTGCGGGGGGCGCGGTAGTCGCACCCGGCGTCACCACTGATGAGGTCGACCGGGTGGTGCACGAGTTCCTGCTCGAGCACGGTGCGTATCCCTCGACGCTGGGGTACCGGGGTTTCCCCAAATCGTGCTGCACCTCGCTGAACGAGGTGATCTGCCACGGCATCCCGGACTCGACCGTGATCGAGGACGGGGACATCGTCAACATCGACGTCACCGCCTTCATCGGCGGCGTGCACGGCGACACCAACGCCACCTTCCTCGCCGGTGACGTCTCCGAGGAGAACCGGCTGCTGGTCGAGCGCACCCACGAGGCGATGATGCGCGGGATCCGCGCGGTACGCCCGGGCCGGCAGCTCAACGTGGTTGGACGGGTCATCGAGGCCTACGCCAAGCGCTTCGGCTACGGAGTGGTCCGCGACTTCACCGGCCACGGCATCGGGCGCTCCTTCCACGGCAAGCTGGTCGTGTTCCACTACGACGAGCCAGGGGTGGACACCGTCCTGGAGGAGGGCATGACCTTCACCATCGAGCCGATGATCACCCTGGGCTCGATCGACTACGACCTGTGGCCCGACGGGTGGACGGTGAGCACCAAGGACAAGCGGCGCACCGCGCAGTTCGAGCACACCCTGGTCGTCACCGCGACCGGAGCGGAGATCCTGACCCTGCCGTAACCATGAACGGAGCGCTGCTCGTCGCCGGCACCACCTCGGATGCGGGCAAGACCGTGCTGGTGGCCGGGATCTGCCGGTGGCTGGCCCGCCGCGGGGTGTCGGTGGCACCGTTCAAGGCGCAGAACATGTCCAACAACTCGGTCGTGACCCCCGACGGTGGGGAGATCGGCCGGGCGCAGGCGATGCAGGCCGCCGCGTGCGGCATCGAACCCGAGGTGCGGCTGAACCCGGTCCTGCTCAAACCGGGCAGTGACCGGTGTGCCCAAGTGGTGGTGCTCGGCCGGGCCGAGGGCACGGTGTCCGCCGCGTCCTACCGGCACCGCAAAGCTGAGCTGCTCGACGTGGTGCTGGGCGCGCTGGCCGGGCTGCGTGCCGAGTACGAGGTGGTGATCTGCGAAGGCGCGGGATCGCCCACCGAGATCAATCTGCGGGGCACCGACATCGCCAACATGGGATTGGCGCGGGCCGCCGGGCTGCCGGTGCTGGTGGTCGGGGACATCGACCGCGGCGGCGTGCTCGCGCACCTGTTCGGCACCGTGGCGCTGCTCTCGGCTGCTGACCAGGCGCTGGTGGCCGGATTCGTGATCAACAAGTTCCGCGGCGACCCGGCACTGCTGGCTCCGGGCCTGGCGCGGTTGCGGGAGCTGACCGGCCGGCGCAGCTACGGTGTGCTGCCGTATCGGGACGACCTGTGGCTCGACGCCGAGGACTCGCTGGCCCACGTCGCCGACGGCGTGGTCGGGCGGGCGGCGGCGCCCCATGGCACCCAGTGGCTGCGGGTGGCCGCCGTGCGGCTGCCGCGGATCTCCAACGGCACCGACGTCGACGCGCTGGCCTGCGAGCCCGGGGTGGCGGTCCGCTACGTGACCGAGCCGTCCCGGTTGGCCGACGCCGACTTGGTGGTGCTGCCCGGTACAAAGTCCACCGTGGCGGACCTGGCCTGGCTGCGCCGCACCGGGCTGGCCACCGCGGTGGCGGCGCACGCTAGCGCCGGAGGGCCGGTGCTGGGTCTGTGCGGTGGCTACCAGATGCTGGCCCGGCGCATCACCGACCACGTCGAGTCCGGCGCTGGTGAGGTGCCCGGCCTGGGACTGCTCGATCTTGATATCGTCTTCGACCAGCGCAAACACCTGCGGCGGGTGGCGGGGACCGCGCTGGGTGAGCCGGTCACCGGCTACGAGATCCACCACGGCCGGGTGGTGCACAGTGGTGACCCTGGGTTGATTGGCGGTGATGATTCTGATAGGGAGGGTTCCGATGGTGGCCACGTGCTAGGCACCCACTGGCACGGGTTGCTGGAGAACGACGCCTTCCGCCGCGCCCTGCTGCGCCGCGTGGCCCACCTCGCCGGCCGGTCCGGTTTCCGACCCGCGCCCGCCACCAGCTTCGCCGCACTGCGGGCCGCTCAGCTGGACCTGCTCGGTGACCTGGTCGCCACCCACCTGGACACCGACGCGCTGCTCGACCTCATCACCCACGGCCCCCCACCCGGCCTTCCCTTCATCCCGCCAGGAGCCGACGATCCGGTCTGACCAGACTTGACCCAGTACCCTGGGGCTGTGCCAAAGCAGGTGAACGTCTACGAGGCCAAGACCCACCTCTCCAAGCTGCTGGAGCAGGTGGAAGCCGGCGAAGAGATCATCATCGCCCGCCACGGCAAGCCGGTGGCGCGGCTGGTGCCGCTGCGGCGCACGCTCCCGGACTGGGTTCCCGGTGGGTGGAAAGGCAAGGTCTGGATGGCACCAGACTTCGACGACCCTGACCCGGAGCTGGAGAGCTTGTTCTACGACGGGCCGATCTTCCCTGACGAGGCTGACCGGCTGTGAGGTTGCTCTGGACACCCATGCGCTGATCTGGTGGCTGGAGGATGCTGCCCGCCTGACTCACTGGTGACGGGCGGCGGTCAGCCAAAGAACTCGTTGTTCTTGACGCCGCCGACGAA
>JBDTAX010000048.1:0-22286 GCA_039924425.1 Pseudonocardiaceae bacterium | reverse complement strand
GCGCGGCCGGCGCAGTGGTTGCGGTGGTGCGGGCAGGGGTAGCGCGGGCCGAGGAGATGTGGTGACGACAGTGCTGACCATGGCCTGTCTCCCTAGATGAGCTGTGCTTGTTGCAGCAGCGTTTTCGCGTCCTCGCCGGTCCCGAGCTCCGCGACGGAGAACGAGTTCGGCTGCAACTGGTCGAACGGCCTCAGTGCCGGGTTGGCGGCGACGTGGGCGCCGAGCGGGTACTCGAAGCTGTCGCTGTGGGCCAGGATCGTCTGCCCGGTGGTACTGGTGAGGAACGCGATCAGCTTCTGGGCCGCCGCCTGGTGCTTGCTGGATGCGAGCACCGCCGCACCGGAGATGTCCAGGGCATAGCCGGGGTCGTGCGGGGCGAAGTAGGCCAACGAGGCGTGGACGGCGGATTTACCGACCTCGGCCCGCAGTCGGTAGAAGTAGTAGTGGTTGATGACGGCGAGCTGACTGCTGCCCTGGCTGACGTCGCTGGTGACCGTCTCGTTGTCCGGGGTGCTGGCGTTTGACCCGGCGTTCGCCTTGAGCGCTCGCAACCAGGCCAGCGCCCTGGCCTGGCCATAGGTCTTGGCCACCGAGCTGACGATGGGCCAGAAGTCGGTTTCCGCCGGGGCCAGGTCCAGTTTGCCCTTCCACCGCGGGTCGGCCAGGTCCAACACCGACGTCGGTAGCTGGGAGGGGGTGAGGTCGTCGGTGTTGTAGATCAGTGCCGACACCCGCGCGGACACGCCGACCCAGTCCCCGCTCGCGCCGCTGTCGGTGGCGGGGACCTGTTGGAGTGTCGTGGGGTCGACCTTGGCGAGCAGGTGTGTGCGGTCGAGCTGCTCAAGCCACGGGGAGTTCTCGGTGTAGAAGACATCGGCCGGGGACTTGGCGCCTTCCTGCTCGATCTGGGCGGTCAGCACGTCCTCGCCGTTGCTGCGTACGTTGACCTTGATCCCGGTCTGCGCGGTGAACGCCGCGATCAGCGCGTCGGTGGTCTGCTCGTGCTGCGCGTTGTACAGGGTGATCGTCTCCCCCGAGCTGGCGGCGCTGGTCGTCGCGCCGCACCCGGACGCGATCAGGGCGGCGACCGTCAGCGCGGCCAGCAACGGGAGGGGCAGCGTGCCCCGGCGGATCTTCATACCGGTGGATCTCCTCACGACACGACGATGGTGCGGTTCAGGTGGCGAACAGGGTCTGGCCGATCCAGTCACCGGGTTGGGCCGCACCCGGTGGGATGGCGAAGATCGCGCTGGCGGTGTGGGTGGTGAACTGGTTGAGCGCGTCGGTGACCGCGAGTTGGCTGAAGATGGGCACGAACCCCGTCCGTGGATCCTTCTGATAAGCCAGGAACAGCAGCCCGGAGTCGTACTCCAGCGCTTGGCGCCACGGCGGCCAGCGCTCGGTGAACGGGGTGGTGCCGTTGTTGAAGGAGAACGCCCGGCGCACGATCACCGCACCTTTGTTCGATTCCGCCGCGGCCAGCCGCACATGCGCTTCGGCCGGGATCACCAGGGTGCCGTGTGGGTCCGCGGTGGTCAGGTCGAGCGCGTCGAACTCATCCTGGTGCCCGAGCGGCGCGCCGCTGGCCTTGTGCCGGCCGATGACCTGTTCCTGCAAGGGGGGCGCCAGCCGGTCCCAGTGCTCCAGCGCGATCCGGATCCGCCGGTACACCAGGTAGCTGCCGCCCCGCATCCAGCCGGGACTCTCGGCGCCGGCCCACACGGTGGCGTCCATATCCGCCGGTGGGTGGGCGTTGGAGTTCACCGTGCCGTCCTTGAAGCCCATCAGGTTGCGGGGGGTGCCGCCGGTGTTGCTTGGCGAGTACCCCAGCTGCGTCCAGCGCAGCGTGGCCACGTCGGGCGCGATTCGGGCGATGGCGCGCACCGCGTGGAAGGCGACCTGCGGATCGTCCGCGCACGCCTGCAGGAACAGGTCCCCACCCGAGTCGCCGGCCGCCAGCTCGTCGCCCGGGAACCTCGGCAGCTCCACCAGAGCCGCCGGGCGCCGGGAGGCGAGTCCGAACCGGTCGCTGAACAGCCCGGCGCCGAACCCGACCGTGAGCGTCAACCGGGCCGGCCCGAGATCGGTCGCCTCGGCGGAGTCGGCGGTGGTCGAGGCCTCGGTGGCGTCGGCGTAGGCATTCCGACCCGTCGCCGTGGGCGGGTCGTAGATCGGTACCGCGGGTGCCTGTCCTCGTGCGAGCTCGCCCGCCAGCCAGGTCCACGCCTTGAGCATCGTCACGAGCTCGGCGCGGTTGTTCCCGGTCAGGTCGAAGGCCGCCAGCACCGTGTGCTGTTGGGTGTCGGTGACGATCCCGCCCTGGTGGGCACCCCAGAACGACTCAGACCGCTGCCGTGCTGAGTCCGCGACGCGGTCACCGATGAACCCACCAGCCACGCCGCCGCCGAGAGCACCAGCACCCACCAGCAGCCCACCCCGCAGCAATCCCCGCCGGCTCACTCCCTGGTCGACCAGCTCGCCGCTGTTCACCCCGCGGCCGGCAGGCTCGCCGCTGTTCATGAGTGCAGCAGCGCGAGCGTGTTCAGGTCGTCCTTGACCAGCAGGACACCCTTCCCATCCGCACTGATCGCCAGACCGAACAGGTCGCCGTCACCGGGCGGATCCTGCCCGACGTCCTGAATCGCGAAATACTCCCCGACCTGCTGACCTGCTGGGGTGATCTCGACGATCTTGCCGTTGGTCGCGTTCGCCGCCAACAGATCGCCGTTCGGCGCGAGCACAAGGCCCAGCGGGTGCGCCAGCTGCCCACCCGCGCTCAGGGTCGTCCCCGCGCCAGCGGAGTCCGCGCGAGTCTCCGCGTCGGGGATCGCGGCGATTCGGTTGCCCAGGTTGTCGGCTATGTACAGCGTCCCCGACGGGGACAGCGCCAGCCCGGTCGGGCCCTTCACGAACGCGGCCGCGTCCCCGCTCTCCGGCAGGCCACTGGCGACCTCGGTCTCCGCGACCACGGCCGGTGGAGTTGAGGCCGATTCCGACAGGGTCAGCCGTACCACGTCACCCTGATCGACCTGTTTCGTGCCGGCGGCCACCACCCCGGGTAGTGTGTTCGTCACGAACAGGGTCGCGCTTGTGCCGTGGTCGTCCATCGCGGCATCCCAGGGCCCGTTCAGGTACGGGCCGGTGATCGTGCTGGTCAGCTTCCCCTGCGGGGACAACACGAGCAGGCAGCCCGGCCCCGCCGTGGCGATCTTGCCGTCGGTGCTCGGGGTGCTGCCCACGATCACCCAGCCGGTGTCCAACTGGACCATCGCGGTGGTCAGCCCGACCCCGCCCGGGCAGCCGGCCACCGTCTGCGGCAACTGAGCGAACACTGACACCGTGCCGCTCGGGTGCACGTCGACGATTGTCGTTCCGGTGCCCTGGTTGTTGGACTTGTTGTTGAAGTTGTCCACGAGTATGTCGCCGGTCGACACCGCACCCACGGTGCGCTTCACGACCCAGATCGCGTACGGATTCACGTCCCCGTTGGCCGGTGTGGTCGACGCCACCTCAGTGACCCGCGTCTTGCCCGCCAGGAACGATCCCGTCGCCGGCGTCAGGCTCGTCGCCGCCTCCCGGTCCGCCGCCGAGAACTGCTGCGCCACATACGAGTCGGCCTGACCCGGACCTACCGACGCCGCGTAGGGCGACGACGAGCCACATCCCGTCAGGCCGAGCACACACATCGCCAGCACTGGCAGCGCCAGCACGCGCACCGGCTGAACCCAACTCGTCAACACCATTGGTGACGTCCTCTCACTCGATGGATGGAATATGCCAACCACCCACAAGGATTAAAGCTAGGAGAGCCTCACCTAATTTATGACTGCATGTCAAGAGCCAAACGGACTCAATGTTCTTCTGGGTTCCTTGAAGGAGTGAGCCAGCGTTCGCGGGACCAGTCGGGTTCAGTCGTGCAGGACCGCGGCCGAGGTGATGCGGTGCAGCGGGAAGCGCCGCAGCTCGTCAGCGGAGCGGTCGAAGCCCTCCAGGACGCCGCCACCGACGCTTACCGGGCGCACGATCCGCCTGCTGGACACGCCGTGGGAGTCCACGAAGCCGATGCAGACGTTGCTGCCGGCGTGGGCGGCGCCCTGCAGCAGCCGCAGCGTGGCACCGGTGGACGCCACGCCGCTGAGCACCGCTGGCCCGCGCGGGGTGGTGGCCACGGCGTCCCCGGCGCGCATCGCCGCCACCAGCGCCGCCAGCTGCTCCGCTGAGGGGATGGGGGGTGCTGTGGCGCGGCGGGCTGGCTGGGCCCGGGCCCTGGCCCGGCGGGTTGCGGGGCGCAGGTCAACCACCTGGCCGTCGGGCCCCTCGGCGACCGGAATGAAGCCGGCGCCGCGCACTTCGTCGAGCAGCGCGGCCAGCGACAGTGGACTGACCAGCACAGTTGGGGCGAGCCGGCGCAGCCCGCAGCGCGCGGCGACCGGATGGGCCAACAGCTCAGTGAGCAGCACCGGGTCGTCGCACCGCAGGAACGCGGCGGCAGCGCCGCCGCGCAGCCGCCCGTGCCTCCGGGCCACGTCGTCGATGAGGTAGGTCAGTGACTGCGGCACCGGGGTGCTCGACCGGGTTCGGAACAGCTCATGCAGGTCGGCGGCGGCGCGGCCGGTGTCCAGTGCCCGGCGCACAGTGTCCTCGGTGACCCGGTAGACGGTGGCGCCACCCGCCGACTCCACATCGGCCACCAGCTCGATCTCCCTGGCCAGTTCGGGCTCCAGCGGCCCCGGTGCCACCACGGTGCGATCGGCCTGCACCATCACCTGGTTCACCGGCTCGGGCAGCGTGGTGTGCAGCACGGCCGCCGCCGCGCTCGCGCCATCGCGCAGGAGCGCTCGCCCAGCGCCGGACAGCGCCCCCAGCGCGAGCACACCCAGCGCAGTGGCCTCCCGGATCGTCCAGTTGATCATCTCTGGGTGTCGCCGGCTGTCCTGGAGTGGGGCCCGCCAGGACAGCACAGCGGCGAGCTCGTCGGGCTGCTTGATGCCGTTGCCGGCGGGCTGCTCTATGCCGTTGCCGGCGGGTAGCTCGGCGAGTACCGCGAGGATGCGGCGGCGCTGTGAGCCGGCGCGGGGCTGGCGCAACTGCTCGGACAGCGCGGCCAGCGGCCGGTCCTTGTCGTCACGCGTGCCGGCCAGTCCGGGCAGCCGGGGCAACCTGAGCCAGGTGCGCGCCAGCACGGCCCAGCGCCGTCGCGGTGGTGCGGCGAGCCACGAATCGGCGGTGACGGTGGGCAACCACAGCTGCGGGGTCGGTGTCTCGTCGGTCCAGGTGAGCAGTCCAGCGGCGGCGGCGAGCTCGGCGATCAGCGCGACGGTCCCGTCGTCGACATCCAGCAGGCGCGCCGTTCGCCGCACGTCCCGCACGCCCAGGCCGCCGGAGCGCAACATCGGGGGAGGGTCCGCTGACCATTCGGCGAGCAGGATCTCGGTGTGCCGCAGCAGATCGAGCACCGCGCCCGCGGCTGTCGCGTCCACCACGGACTGATCACGTGGCTGGGTGGACAACGCTGGCTCGTCCAGTTCGAGCGGCCCGAGCAGCTGGTTCGGGCGCAGCGCCAGACCCACTTGCGCGGGCAACTCGACGGTGCTCGCGTCGATGCGCCGCAGCAGGCCCAGCGCCAACAGGCGCTGCACCGGCGTGCGGGCCCGGCCCACGGGGAGCACCTCGGCGGCGTCCCGGCTGGTCCCGACCGGCGGCCCAGCGGCCAGCGCCCGCAGTATCCCCAGCTCCTCGGTGCCGAGCCGGCGCAGGACCACATCGAGGTCGGTGCCCTCGAGAGCCGCGGCGGGGCGGCCCAAGCCGCCGGGATGTGGCCCGATGGCCAGGCGCGCCGCCGGCACGACCGCGAGTGCGCCGTCCTCGCCCCAGACCAATGCGCAGCCCCGCAGGGTGCCCAGGGCCCGCCCAATCCGCTCAGCGGTGGCGGCGCGACCAAGTAGCTGCTGGATGGCCCGGCGGTGCACCCGTGCGGTATCGGCACCGGCCACCACCAGCGCGCAGAGCACCGCCAGAGTGAATCGGTCGAGATCTTCACAGGCCCGGGCGACCGACGCCGGGATGCCCGCTCGGGTGGCCAGGACGGTCGAATCGGCCGGAGCGGGTACGGCAAGATCCGGGCGGGCGCGCAGCAACTGGGCCAGCGTGTCATCGTCGCGGGAGCGCAGCCAGTCAGCAAGTGTGGTGCTGGGCATCCCCTCCAGCGTAGCGAGACTCCCCCGTGTCGCGCGCGCCACGTCACCGCCCGGGCGGGCATTGGGCACAATGGACCTGGCAGCCGTGCTTGATGTGAGCTTGGATGATGATGATGACGGCGGCACCGCCGAGTGAGGAGGAGTTGTGGCTAAGCGCACCGAACGCATCGACCCGACCTGGCCGAGCTGGTCAGAGGAGGACCATCCGGTCAGCGAGCTTGCCGCCCCGCTGCAGGGGGCGCTGTCCCCGTTCGGGGAGGTGAGCTTCCCGCTGCCCGCGGACCAGGTTCTTTACCAGCACCCGCACACGGAGATCAACCGGAGCGACACCCAGTAGCGGGGTCCGGCGTCAGGCCGTGGTTTCGGCTCCGTTAGGGTTCCGCCACCGCGCGGTCCCAGCCGATGTCCCCAAAGTGGGCGTCCTCAGTGGACGGCCCCGGTGGACGCCTTCAGCGAGGGCCACCAGGGGACGTGCACAGGGTCGTTGGTCCGAGCGGATCGCCCGATGGTATGCGGGCGAGTCCATCATTTCCGCTCGTCCGACCCCATCACGAGGCCATGGCGCAACGTCCTCCCGGATCGTTCCGGCTGCTCGACCGTCCCTACTTGATCGCATGCGCGATCGGCGGGGTTGCCTTAGTGCTACTGGCGATCGTGGTGGTGACCTTCGTGTCTCCGGCCAAGGTCGTCGAGTCCCGCGCGGCGGCACCACGATCCGCTCCGGTGGTGGCCACCCCCACTCCCACGATCCCGGCCGCGATGCTCCCGGAGAATCCCGGCGCATTGCCGCAGAGCAGCACCTACACCGCCGTCGACGGCGCGCCTCGTGACCTCGATCCGTCGGTAGCAACCGACGGGACCGTGGTTCATCCGCGGCAGGAAGTTGTGGTGTATGCCGCCCCCGGTGGCGCTCCCATCGCCAGGCTCGGCTCGCACCAGGTGGGCGACACCTGGGTACCCGCGATCGCTCGGCAACCTGGCTGGGTGCAGGTGCTGCTGCCCTCGCGGCCCAACAGCTCCACGGGCTGGATAACCGACATTGGACTTGATCGTGCGATCACCCCGTATCTGATCCGGGTGCACCTTCGTTCCCTCACCATGGAGCTGTTCAACGGGGGTCAGCGCCTGGGTGTGTGGACGGTAGGGACCGGCAAGGAGTCCGCTCCAACCCCGGCGGTGCGGACGTTTCTGCTCGGGTCGTTCAGTGACACCGCGCAGCGATACTCCCCACTGATCCTCCCGCTGGGCACCCACAGTCCCACCCTGAACAGCTTCGGTGGCGGCCCGGGAACCGTCGCGATACACACCTGGCCCACGGCCAATGTCTTCGGCACCCGTTCTAGCGATGGTTGCATCCGGGTGCCAAAGGATGCGCTCCACCAGTTGACTCAAGTTCCCCTGGGGACGCTTGTGCTCATCGATCAGAACTGAACGAACGAAAGGACAGCATGTGAACAGTAGGAAGCTCGCCGGCGTCAGTGCCGCCAGCGTCGGTGCGGCCACCGCCGTGGCGGCCCTGCTGCTGGGGACCCTGTCCGGCTCCGCCGGCGAAGAGCCCACCGCCTCGGCATTCGGAATTGCAGCCGAAGGCTTGCTGCCCATCGACCCGACACCATTTGTCGAGGCGCCGGGTGACGGTCACCGAGCATTGCTTGAGCTGCCGGGACCAGACCGGGAGGGGCCAGGTGGTCGGGATGGCATCTTCGTCGGGGTACTCAAGGTTGAGGCCGAGAAATTCCGGTCCAAAGCGACGGCTGTCAAGGTCGACGTCCTCGGCTTGCGGCTGAAAGTGATCGAGGCGACCTGCGAGAACGGTCACGGTGACTCCTCGATCCTCGGCGATGACGGTGAGGGTCAGTCCTCGCCGTACTCGGGCCAGCGGCTGGACCTTTCACCCTTGGTGAAGGTGGAGTTCAACAGGCAGCATCGGGATCATGACACGCTCACGGTTGACGGCGCGGTGATCACGTTGCTGCCCAGTGATCGGCGCGGTCGGGCGATCTCGTTGAAGGATCTCAACCTTTTCCAGAGCCTTGCCTCCAAGCAGCTCAAGGTCCCCACCATGGATCAGCTGCAGGCCGCACATGACAAGTCTGGGACTCCAGCCGGCGAGCCCACTGCGGGTGACCTGGAGAAATTGCTCAAGCTGGACAACCCGAGCCTCAGCACCCTCAAGGGTGACCGTGGTGATCGTGACTTCCTGGAACAGGTCGTGATCTCCTCGGCGAGTTGCCGTGAAGAGCAGCACCAGAACCAGGGTCCGCCGGAGCAGGCGCCCCAGCCTCAGCCAGTCGAGACACACCTGCCGGTCACTCACTGAACCTGATCGGTATCTTGCCAAAGGGGCTGGCGCGCACAATCTGCGCGCCAGCCCCTTTGGCGTACAGGTTCACCGGCGTTCATCGCCACTGGCCGGTGGCGCCCGTAGGATCGCTGGGTGAGCTCCGAGGGCCAGCTGACCCATCTGGATGAGCGCGGCGCGGCGCGGATGGTCGATGTCTCCGACAAACCGACCGGCGTTCGGGAGGCGGTCGCCTCGGCGGTCCTGCGCACCACTGACGAGGTGGTGCGCCTGCTACGCGATGGACAACTGCCCAAAGGCGACGCGCTGGCCACTGCCCGCATCGCGGGCATCATGGCGGCCAAGCGAACGCCCGAGCTCATCCCGTTGTGCCATCCCCTCGCGCTGACCGGGGTGACGGTGGATCTGCACCTCTCGGTCTCCGAGATTGCGCTCACCGCCACAGTCCGCACCACCGACCGCACGGGCGTGGAGATGGAGGCACTCACGGCGGTCGCGGTCGCGGGGCTGGCGCTGCACGACATGATCAAAGCTCTCGACCCCGCCGCCGTGCTCGACGCGGTGCGAGTGGAGCGCAAAGCGGGTGGGAAGACCGGCCTGTGGATCCGGCCGACGGCGCTGCCGTCGGTGGTTGGATTGACGGCGCTGCCGTCGGTGGTCGATGTGACGGCGCAGCGCGCGGGTGCTCGCCGTGCCGTGGTTGTGGTGGCGTCCACCCGCGTGGCGGCTGGGGCATACTCTGACCGCACCGGTCCCGTCATCGTCGACTGGTTGTGCCAGCGTGGCTATCAGACCTCGGACCCTGTGGTGGTGCCGGACGGCTCGCCGGTGCGTGACGCGGTGGCGTTGGCGGTGGCGGACAAGGTCGACGTCGTGTTGACCACCGGTGGCACCGGGATCAGCCCCACCGATCGCACCCCGGAGGCTACTGAGCCGCTGCTGGACCGGGGCCTGCCCGGTTTGGCGGCCGCGATCCGCTCGGCCGGGCTGCCCCAGGTGCCCACCGCTGTTCTCTCCCGCGGGCTGGCTGGCGTGGCCGGCCAGACGCTGGTGGTGAACCTGCCGGGCTCCACCGGCGGAGTCCGTGATGGCCTGGCTGTCCTCGATCGGGTGCTTGACCACGCCATCGAGCAGCTGCATGGCGCAGATCACGGTGGCGGGGCGCACGGTGGCGGGACGGCGGTGCCCGTGGCCTTGGACGTGGCGTCGGACGTGGCCCCGGACATCGTGCTTCGCGCGGTGGTCACCGAGCAACCGCTGGACGTCGAGGAACACGCCCGGCTGGTGGCTCGCCGCGCCGCTGGCGCGGTGGTGAGCTTCTCCGGTGTGGTCCGCGATCATGACGGTGGCCGGGGCGTGCGGGCGTTGGAGTACTCCAGCCACCCCAGGGCCAGCGACGTGATCGCTCGGGTGGCAGCCGAGATCACCGAGGCCCACCCGGCGGTACTCGGCTTGGCCGTCAGCCACCGCATCGGCGCACTGGCGATCGGTGACAGTGCGCTGGCCTGCGCGGTGTCCGCGGCCCATCGCGGGGTGGCCTTCGCGGCGTGCTCGGCGCTGGTCGATGAGGTGAAGCGGCAGGTGCCGATCTGGAAGCGGCAGGAGTTCGCTGACGGCTCGCAGGAGTGGGTGAACTGCCCGTGAGGCTGCTGGCTCGGGTGCTAGCCGCCAGCGAACGGCGGTAGTACCTCCAGCTCGGCACCCGGGCGCAGCGGTGTGCCGCGGTCGCGCACCGTGACCGAATCGAGCAGAAAGCTGCAAGCGTTCAACACCCCGCGCAGTGCTTCCCCGTGCCGAGTGGCTATCGCTTCGAGCACGTCGGCCACCGTGGCGCCGTCGCCGACGTCGACCTCCTCGCTAGCCAGCCCCGCCGCGTCACGTGCCCCCGCAAAATAACGCACCACCACCACAGCCCACTCCCCGATCCCACGCGCGATGCACAAACGGTCTCATGGATGCTTGTGCACCTTCCAGCCCACCCGTGAATGGTCTTATGGATGCATGTGCACCAGCATCCGGCCCTGTGGGCAATTGTGAGTGGCTGTGGATGGGTGTTCGACACACGAACTGCGCTGTGAGTGCGCCGCGCTGGTCCTGCCAGCCGACGTGGTGATCACTGGTCGGTCGGCGGCGACGCTGCGTGGCGTCCCGCTCGCGCTGCCCAGTGATCCGGTCGAGGTGGTCGCTGGCCTGGCAACTCGGTTGTTCCGCCGGACTGGCGTGGACCTGCGGCGTTGCGAGGTCCGCGCCGACGAAGCGCAGCCCCGGTCGCGGATTCGCCTCGCGACACGCTGCCGCACCGCCTTCGACTTGCTGCTCGATCGCACGCTCCCGGACACGGTGGCTGATCTGGACGCCGTGCTGAGGGCGGCGCTCGTCGGGCGAACAGAGATGGAGTTTTACTTGGCGGGTAGGCACGACCGTAACATCGTGCAAGCGCGGCGCGCACTCGAGCTCGCTGATCCGAGGGCGCAATCGCGGCCCGAATCTCGGGTACACCTGGTACTTGACGGGCTGCTTCCCGAAGTGCAGTTCCGGGTGCACCATGCCGGCCACTGGGTGGCGATGGGTGGCGACCGTCGATCTCGCGTTCCCGCGTTACCGGCTCGCCGTCGAGTACGACGGCGTGTGGCACGGCGCGCCACTGCAAGTCGGATCGGACCGGGAACGACTCAACCGGTTGCACGCAGCGGGTTGGCAAGTCGTTTTTGTCACACGGGAGCACCTGCGCGGGCGGTTGAAAAGGTGCACAAGCATCCATGAGAGCCACGGGGCGGGAGGGAGGAGATTGTGCTTGCTTCGTATGCTTCGGGGGTCTCGGATGTGCCGCTGTTGGGGGAGACGATTGGGGACAACTTTGACCGCACCGCCGCCCGGTGCGGTGACCGGGAGGCGCTGGTCGATTGCCCGAGTGGGCGCCGGCTGACCTACACGCAGCTGCGCGCCGAGGTCGACGCGCTGGCGCACGGGCTGCTGGCAGCCGGGATCGGCAAGGGAGACCGGGTCGGCATCTGGGCGCCGAACTGCCCGGAGTGGCTGCTCACCCAGTACGCCACCGCGAAGATCGGCGCGATCCTGGTCACCATCAACCCCGCCTACCGCGGCGGTGAACTGGAGTACGTGCTGGGCGCGGCCGGGATCCGGCTGCTGGTCGCGGTGGAGTCGTTCAAGGACTCGGACTACGTCGCGATGATCTCACGGGCACGGCCCCGCTGCGCCACGCTGGAGCGGGTGGTGCTGATCGGTTCTCCGGAGTGGGATGCGCTGCCGGTGCGTGGAGCCGCCGCGGCGCCGCTCGCCGACGCGCAGGCGTCGCTGTCCCCGGACGACCCGATCAACATCCAGTACACCTCGGGCACTACCGGCTTCCCCAAGGGCGCCACGCTGTCGCATCACAACATCCTGAACAACGGGTACTTCGTCGGTGAGCTGTGCGGATACACCGAGGCGGACCGGATCTGCCTGCCGGTGCCGCTCTACCACTGTTTCGGGATGGTGATGGGCAACCTGGCCGCCACCTCGCACGGCGCCTGCCTGGTGTACCCGGCGCCGTCGTTCGAGCCGGCGGCGACGCTGGCCGCACTCACGCGGGAGCGGTGCACCTCGTTGTACGGAGTGCCCACGATGTTCATCGCCATGCTGGCCGATCCTGATGTCGCGCGCCATGACCTGTCGTCGTTGCGGACCGGGATCATGGCGGGTTCGCCGTGCCCGGTGGAGGTGATGAAGCAGGTCGTCGAGCGGATGGGGATGACGGAGGTGACCATCTGCTACGGCATGACCGAGACCTCCCCGGTGTCCACCCAGACCCGGGCGGACGACACGCTGAGCCGGCGGGTGTCCACGGTCGGCCGAGTGCACCCGCACCTCGAAGTGAAGATCATCGACCCGGACACCGGCTTGACGGTGTCGCGGGGCACCCCTGGTGAGCTGTGTACCCGCGGGTACTCGGTCATGCTCGGCTACTGGGAGCAGCCCGACCAGACCGCCGAGGTGATCGATCAGGCCCGCTGGATGCACACCGGAGACATCGCGGTGATGGATGCTGACGGTTATCTCACCATCACCGGGCGGATCAAGGACATGGTCATCCGTGGCGGGGAGAACATCTATCCGCGGGAGATCGAGGAGTTTCTGTACACCCATCCGGACATCCTGGATGCGCAGGTGGTCGGCGTTCCGGACGCGCGCTACGGCGAGGAGCTGTGCGCCTGGGTGCGGCTGCGCCCGGGCGCGCCGGAGCTTACCGCCGCGACGCTGCGGGACTACGCCGCCGGCACGCTGGCGAGTTACAAGATCCCCCGATACGTGCATGTCGTGGCGGAGTTCCCGATGACCGTCACCGGCAAGGTCCGCAAGGTGGAGATGCGGGAACACTCGGTGCGCCTGCTCGGGCTGGGGGAGCTCGCCGCTGTGCCGTATGGCTGAGCCGTCCTCATCCACGCGGGGCGGATGCGCCCGAAAAGCGCTCGGAGGTCGTAAGCTGGTCGAACGCGTCCCGGGTGCGTTCGGGGCGCGTTCGTCTTGCTGGCCGCGCACCCCGGCAAACGGTACTCCACAAGGGAACGGTGAGGTCAGTGCCGACCGGCAAGGTCAAGTGGTACGACGCGGGCAAGGGCTTCGGTTTCGTGACGCAGGACGGTGGTGCCGACGTCTACGTGCGGGCCAACGCGCTCCCCACCGGGGTGACCGATCTCAAGACCGGCCAGCGGGTGGAGTTCGGGGTGGCGGACGGGCGGCGTGGCCCGCAGGCCTTGTCGGTGCGACTGCTGGAGGCGCCGCCGTCAGTGGCGGAGGCCCGGCGTCGGCCGGCTGAGGAGCTGCACGGCGTGATCGACGACATGATCAGGTTGTTGGAGTCACGGGTCCAGCCCGACCTGCGCAAAGGTCACTATCCCGACCGCCGCACCACCAAGCGGATCGGCGAACTAGTCCGCGCCGTAGCCCAAGAACTAGACCCCTAACCCCCACTCCGTATCCCGATATGGCTCCATATCGGGATAACCGGGGCGTCAATAGCCCCGATATGGAGCCATATCGGGGCGGCGGGTGAGGGAGGCGCCGCGCCGGGTCAGCACGGTCTGGGCTAGCCCTAGGCCTAGGAGCGCCGAGACTGAGGCGAAGCCGATCCAGTAGGTGGGTGGGAGCAGTACGCCTAGGGCGCCGCCCAGCACCCAGGCCGTCTGGAGCACGGTTTCTGACCGGCCGAACGCCGAGGCGCGGGATGCCTCCGGCACGCCGCGCTGGATCACCGCGTCCAGGCAGACCTTGGCCAGTGCGCTGCCGGTTGCCGCCACCAGGGCGGTGACCGCCGCGATGGCGATGCCCTGCACCAGCGCGGCGAGCACCGCCATGACCAGGCCAGCGGCCACGCATCCGATGATGACGGTTTCTGGTGCTCTGCCTGGCTTGCCGAAAGGCATCCGCGCGCCGACCGCGTTGCCCAGGAAACCGCCCGCCCCGGCCGCCGCGCCGACCATCCCGAGCAGCGCCAGCTGCCGTCCTGGCGAGCCCTCGGTCTGAGCTTTCACCGCGAACGCCACGAACAGGGTGAGGAACCCGGTGAGCACCCGTGCGGTCCCGTTGCCCCACAGCGCGACGAGCACCGGGCGGCCCATCGGCTGGCGGCGCCGCGCGGTGCCGGGTACCTCGGGCGCCTCGGTCCGTAGTGAGGCCGGAACCTCGCCCTCGGTCACCTCCACCCAGGACGGGACGCGCAGGCACAGGGCCGCTCCGCTCAGGCAGATCACCGCAGTGAACAGCAGCGCTCCCGGTGAACCGGTCAGCGCCGCGATTCCGGCGGCCAGCGCTCCGGACACCCCCCCGGCGAGCAGGCCGAACGTGGTGAGCCGCGAGTTGGTTTTCACCAGAGTGGTCCCCGGCGGCAGCACCCGGGGGATCACCGCCGCCTGCAGCACGCCGTAGGACTTGGCCAGCACCAGAAAGCCCAGTGCCGCGGGGTACAGCAGCCAGTCGTGGACGTGCGCCGCCATCACGATCAGCAGGAAGCCCCGAGCGGCGAACGAGGCCGCCATCGCCACCCGCCGGCCGTGCTGCAGCCGGTCCAGCAGCGGGCCGATCACCGGGGCGACCACCGCGAACGGCGCCACCGTGATCAGCAGGTAGAGCGCCACGTTGGCCCGGCTCTGCGCGGTCGCGGCGGCGAAGAACAGCGTGTTGGCCAGCCCGACGGCGATGGCCGCGCTGGCGGCGTAGTCCAGCATCGCCGTGTACGTCAGCGCGGACAGCCCTGAGGAGCCAGCGCCATCGGCAGTGGTGGCTTGGTGGAATCGCCGTGCGCCGCCGGAGACCAGTTGCCTGCTCCGCCAGGCGGCCACCCGGGTAACGGTGATCTTGCGGGGGAACGGCGGGTCATCGGATGCGGCTCGCGGGCGATTCGGAACCGGGGGCGGGTCATAGGTCGGTGGTTCGTACGTCGGTGGTTCGGTCGGGGTCTGGTCATACGGTGGCGGCGGGTCGGTCGAGCCGGCACCACCGCGACGGTCTTGTGGCACCCAGCGTCGGCCGCGTCCCGGCCGACGGCGTCCCCGGGAGCGGGGTTGCTCAGCGCCGGAGGGGGATGCGGGCCGCTTCACGCGTCCTATCCTGCACCACCGGTAGCATCTTTGCCTCGCATTGAGGACCCCACGGTCAACCCCCCGGGCTGAGGGGTTGTCGACTGTTCGTGAGCAGGTCTAGCGACCAAGGGACGCTGGGCGTCCCGCGCGCGGGCGGCCGGCAGATCGCCGTCGAGCTCGTGCAGGTGGCCGCGGACCGCATGCCACCGGTGGCGGTCGCCGAGCACCTCGCGCAGCCGGTCGGTCTCGCGCAGCCCCGCGGCGCCGCCGTGCACGTGGCCGACCGCGACCGCGCGGCCCAGCACGGCGGCGGGGTCCTGGTGCACCGGGTCGTCGGTGAGGGCGACCAGGCCGTCGTACCACGCGAGGATCTGCGGCCAGTCGGTCTCCGCGGGGCTTGCCGCGTCGTCGTGCAGGGCGGCGATGGCGGCCTCGACCTGGTAGCGGCCGGGGCGCTCCAGCGCCAGCGCCGACTGCAGGACGCGCACGCCCTCGGCGATCTCGCGGCCAGGGCGACCCGCCCCGCGTGCCCGGTCGTGTAGACGAGGTACAGGACGCGCAGCACGACCGCGAGGTCGCCGGGCTCGTCCAGGCGGCGCCCGCGCAGGCTGCGCTTGGCCCGGCTGATCCGCTGCGCCATGGTCGCCTCCGGGACGTAGCAGGCGTCGGCGATCTCCCGGGTGGTCAGGCCGCCGACCGCGCGCAGGGTCAGCGCCACCTGGGAGGCGGGCGCGAGATCGGGATGGCAGCAGCAGAAAAGCAGGAAGAGGGTGTCGTCTCCGGTCTCGGTGGTGTGCGGCTGCGGCTCCGGTTGTTCGCGGCGCTGGCCGGACACGCCGGTCAGCCGCCGGACCACATGACCTCCCGGACGTCGAGCCACTCGTAGAGCGGCTCGCCGCCGGGGCCGGGCTCGGAGGAGACGTAGGCCGCGATCTCCAGCGCACGCTCGCGGGACTCCACGTCGATCATGTACCAGCCGGCGATCAGGTCGCTGGTCTCGGGATGCGGGCCGTCGGTGGTGACGGGTGCGGTGTCCGGGCCGCCGTAGCGCACCCAGGTGCGCGTCGGCGTGAGCGCCTGGGCGTCGACGTACTCGCCGCGCTCCTGGAGGAGCTCCGCGACGTGGCGGAGGAAGGCCATGTGCGCCTCCACGTCCTCGGGGGCCCACTGGTCCATCGGGGGGAAGGGACGGTGCGGCTCCGGGCCGCCGCGGTAGTGCTTGAGCAGCAGGTACTTCGGCATGGTGATCTCCTGATGTCGCGGCCGCGCCTTTCGCGGCCCTCACATGGTGAGCGGAGCCGGTCAGAGGTTCTCGACATGGAAGCACTCATCGAGCAAACCGTTCCATGAAAGGTGTCACAACGGTTCATGGAGCCGCTTCCTCGCGGTGGCGGCGTTGACTCATGGTCTGAGTCTTCCCGTGGCGGTACCCGTTGCCGCCGGTGGCGGTCATACGTGAGTTTCCAGCGGGCTCGTTTTCCGTCCTGCCGCAACTCGGCTCGGACGCCTGGGCCGCAAGCGCGGCCAGGTTCAATGCGGCGTTGTGGTCTCGGTCTAGTCGGGTGCCACAGTGCACGCACACGAACTGCCGCTGGGCGAGGGTGAGCTTGGTTTTCACCGCACCGCACGCCGAGCAGGTCTTGCTGGACGGGTACCACCGGTTGGCGACCAGGAGCCGGGCACCAGCGTCGCGGGTCTTGTAGTCGAGCTGGCGGCGCAGCTCCGCCATCCCCAGCCCGCAGATGTGCCGGGCGAGGCGGTGGTTGCGGATCATTCCGGCCACAGTCAGATCCGTGATGACAACGACGTCGTGGTCGCGCACGAGGCGTGTGGTCAGTTTGTGCAGCCGTCGCGGCGGGCGTTGGCCATGCGGGTGTGCAGCGCGGCCACCCGCGCCGTGGTCTTTCGCCACCGGTGCGACGGCCCGGTGCGGGTGCGCCGGTCCGGGCCCACGATGTCGGGATGCCTGCCGTTGGACGCGGCGTAGCGCTGCCCGCCGCAATGCGAGCGGAACGCCTCGGCCTGCGCTGGGGTCGGGTCCAACGCGACCAGGTAGGCGCGAATCACGACCCACTCCCGACACCCACCCACAAATCACACATATGTTCGATTATATCAGTCCGGGTCGCGCCGCCTCCACGGGTACGCAGGTGCGCCCCGGATCACCTCGTGGAAACGATGCCCCAGAGCGGGCAACGGCCCGACGCTCCAGAGCGCTCACCGACGCTCGGGCGCAGTACAGACATCACCGGCAACAGCCCACAACGGCAGACCGGCGCTGGTCTCGAGACCTGTTAGTACACCTTCCCGCGAACAGTCACCAACCCGTCGTCACCTGCCGGCGAACGTGGCACTGACCGGACCGCTGCCACGCGCGGCCGCGCTCTGG
The DNA here is from genome assembly GCA_039924425.1 of Pseudonocardiaceae bacterium. Lineage (GTDB taxonomy): Bacteria > Actinomycetota > Actinomycetes > Mycobacteriales > Pseudonocardiaceae. The sequence continues at coordinate 4,820 of JBDTAX010000048.1, read as the reverse complement.
GAGGTCCACCCCGACCTGGACGACCCACCGTGCATGCGTGGTCGGCGAGGCCGGCCCCGCACCCGCGGCGCGAAGATCGGCGCCCCTGGCCAACTCGCCACCACCCCCGATGACACGGTGACCCTCACCCGCTACGGCCGTACCACTGAGGTGACCATCCACGAACTGCGCTGCCTCTGTTGGGCTCGGGGGTGGGTGGTGATCCGCGCCTACTTGTTCGCGCTCGACGCCACCGACGCTCAGGCCGAGGTGTTCCGGTCGCATTGCGGGGCGCAGCGTTACGCTTACAACTTCGGGCTCGCGCTGGTGACAGCGAACCTGGATCAGCGGGCTGCCGAGCGCAGCTATGGCGTCTCCATGGAACGGACGAAACGCACGCGAAACAGTGCCGGCCAGTGTTTGCCGGTGATCAGGAATTCGTCGGTTCCCGGGATTGCCGCGATGCCGTTGAGCACATCCTCGGAGGACCTCGGCCGGGTGTTGAGCAGCCCGGAGGCGTCGACCACGCCGGTCACCACGCCGGTGGCGGGGTCGATGCGCAGGATGCGGTCGCTCTCGAAGACGTTGGCCCAGATGACGCTGCCGGCGCACTCCAGCTCGTTGAGCGCCCGCACCGGCTCGCCGTCGAGGCGGACCGCCAGCTGGCCAGCCGGCGCGAACGTCACCGGGTCCCGGAAGGTCAGCCGATCCGAGCCGTCGCTCATCACCAGCCGATGCCCGTCGTGACACAGCCCCCACCCCTCACCCTGGTAGGTCACCGCGCGGCGGCGCGCCAGCGTCACCGGATCGCGCTCGATGGCCACCCCGTTGGTCCAGGTCAGCTGCCACAACCGAGCATCGGTAACGGTGAGCCCCTCGCCGAACAACGGGGCGGGCAACGTCACCTGCCGTACTGTGGCACTGCTGGGCAGGACCGGGGCACCGGTGGACAGCGCGGTGGCCCGCACCCGGGACTGCCCCACCAACCCGCTGCTCTCGTAGAGCACCCCGTCGTGGATCTCCAGGCCCTCGGTGTACATCGAGACGTCGTGCGGGAGGGTGGCCAGCACCTGCACGCGCAACTGCTGCGCGGTCGACGGCCCCGTCCCGCAGCCAGCGGCCAGCAGCACAGTTGTCAGCAGGAGAGCCATCCACCATGGCCGGGTTGTCAGTGCGGACCGCCGGTGCGGCACAATCAAAGTCGTGATTGCCGACATTACCGCGCCCAGCTCGTCCCTTGATGGGGCCCTCGACGGGGACCTTGGCGTGGCCGTCGAGCTGGCTCGGCGGGCGGCGCGGGTCGAGGCCGGCGAGCACCCGGTGGGCGAGCATGTGCGGGCACAGGCCGAGGATGACGGCGCGGTCACCCACCTGTTCGAAGCCGACCTGCCCGGTTACCGCGGCTGGAACTGGTCGGTCACGGTGGCCTCGGCGGGCCCCGGGAGCCCGGTGACGGTCAGCGAAGTGGTGCTGTTGCCCGGCCCGGACGCGCTGGTCGCCCCACCCTGGTTGCCGTGGACCCAGCGGCTTCGGGCCGGTGACCTCGGGGTCGGGGACCTGCTGCCGACCGACCCGGACGACCCGCGGCTGGTGCCCGGTTACCTCATCGACGACGATCCGGCGCTGCAGCCGCTCAGTCCGGAGCTCGGCCTGGGGCGCCTGCGGGTGCTCAGCCGGGATGCCCGCCTGGCCTTGGTGCAGCGCTGGCGCGACGGGGAGCGCGGCCCGGACTCGGAGATGGCGCTGAGCGCTCCGGACCGCTGTGTCACCTGCGGTTTCTACCTTCCGCTCGGTGGCCTGTTGGCGGCTGCTCTCGGCGTCTGCGGCAACGATCTGGCCCCAGCCGACGGGCAGGTGGTGCACGCCGAGTTCGGCTGCGGGGCGCATTCCGAGGTCCGGGTGGACACCAGCCCGAACGTGCCGGTGGCCGAGCTGGTCTACGACGACGCCGAGCTGGAACTGGTGCCCCGGGCGCCGGTGGAGTGACTCGCGACTCGCTCACCATGAGCCCCGCTGATCCGTTTGACACCGCGGCGCTGCGCGTGGGCGTGCTGGCCGCCTGGCGGGGATCCCCGACCCGGTTTCGGGAGGACGCCAACGCCGAGTCCGACCTCGCGTTGCTCGGTTACGCGGACCGGTTGCTCGTCGAGCTGGCGCAGAACGCCGCCGACGCCGCGCAACGCGCGGGTGTACCGGGGTACCTCAAGGTCACTGTCGAGGCCGGTGAGCTGCGTGCCGCGAACACCGGGGTGGCGCTGGACCGCGCCGGAGTGGCCGCGTTGGCCGCGCTGCGCGCCTCAGCCAAGCGGGCGGGGGACAGTGTTGGCCGGTTCGGGGTCGGCTTCGCGGCGGTCCTCGGCGTCACCGACGCGCCGCGGGTGCTCTCCCACACCGGCGGGGTGGAGTTCTCCGCGCGGCGCACCACCCGCGAGCTGGCCGGTGACCCGGAGCTGTGCGCCGAGCTGGCCCGGCGCGGTGGCCGTCCGCCCGTGCTGCGGCTGGTGTGGCCCGTTGACGGCGAGGTGCCACCCGGGTTTGACACCGAGGTCCGGTTGCCGCTGCGCGCCGGGATCGACCCGCTGGCGCTGCTCGCGGTATTCGCTGAAGAGGCCGCTGACCTGCTGCTGGCGCTGCCATGGCTGCACCGCATCGACATCGGTGACCGGATGTTGCGCCGCGAGGGCGAGGACCCGGTGCTGGTGCACGACGGTGTGGGGCTGCGCCGGTGGCGGGTGGTGCGCCGGGCCGGGAAGCTGGCGGCACCCGCCTTAGCCGGGCTCGGTCCCGAGGCGCGCGGTGAGTGGAGCCTGTGCTGGGCACTGCCCGTCGGCCCCGACGGCGCCCCGCTGCCGCTGGTCGGGGAGGTGCTGCACGCGCCCACGCCCACTCAGGAGCGGCTCACCCTGCCCGCGCGGCTGATCGCCACGGTGCCCGTCGACTCCGCGCGGCGCCATGTGCACCCCGGGATGGCGCTCGATCTGCTGCTCGCCGAGGCCGCGCGGGCCTACCCGGAGCTCGCCACCGCGCTCGCGTCGGATGAGCGCTCCGCGCGGGCGCCAGATCAGCACACCGCAGCTGTGTTAATTCAACTCACCTCGCTGGTGCCCGCCCCCGGGTTCCCGGCCAGTGAGATCGACGCGGTGCTGCGGGAGGCGGTGCTCGAGGCGCTGCGCCACGCCCGGTGGCTACCCGGCGCCTCGGGCGGGCTCCTCGCGCCAGCGCAGGCGCTGGTACTGGACGTGCCGTTGCCCGAGCTGGCGGAGCTGCTCGCGGAGGTCACCCCCGAGTTGCTGGACGCTGAGCTGTCCGCGCCCGCGCACACCGCCGCGCTCACCGCGCTCGGGGTGCGCAGGCTCCCCGCAGCGGCCATCGCCGAGCTGCTGGGCGGGCTGGACCGGCCACCGTCCTGGTGGCGGCGCTGCTATTCGGCACTGGTCGGGCTGCTCGACGCCGACCCGGCGGCCCGCGAGGAGCTCGGTGCGCTGCCGGTCCCGCTGGCCGACGGGCGCACCGTCACCGGCCCGCATGGGGTGCTGCTGGGCGAGGTTCATGCCCGGGTACCCACCGAGCTGCGGTTGGTGCACCCGGACGCCGCGCACCCGCTGCTGGAGCGGCTCGGGGCTCGGCGAGTGGGCCCGGTGGAACTGCTGGACGCGCTGCGTCCCGCCGTCGAGCGCAGCGTCGATGACGCCGAGGACGGCCTGGACGTCACCGGGCTCGCGCACGCGGTGCTGGCGCTGGCCGAGCGCCTGGACGGTGACGGAGTCGCCCGGCCGTGGCTGGGTGCGCTGGCGCTGCCCGACGACACCGGGGCGCCGCGGCGGGCCGACGAGCTGGTCGCACCCGATGGGGCGATGCGGGAGCTGCTCGCCGCGGACGCGCCGCTGGGCGTGTTGGACCCCGCCGTCGCCGCCGAGCACGGTGCCGGCGCGCTGCGGGCGGTCGGGGTGCTGGACTCGTTCGCCGTGCTCGACGACCCCGACCCGGAAGGCCCAGACCACGATCTTGACGACGAGGGGCGGTGGTGGCGCGCCGGTGCTGACCCGCCCACTCGGCTGCTCGCCGTCCGGGACCTGGACCTCATCGACGACCAGCGCTGGCCGGCCGCGCTGCGCCGGATCGCCGCCGACCCCGCCGGCCTCGCCGCGCTGCGCCAGCCCGGCGGTTACACCGGCTGGTGGCTGGCCCGGCACGCCCGGCTCGGCGGCCACCCACCGCCGCACTGGCGCCTGGCCGCCGCACTCGCGCTGGAAGGCCTCTATGACGTGGTGCCGCAGTCGGACGCTGACGAGGCGCTGCTCGCCGCCGCTGGGGTGCGCACCGGGCTGAGCGTCACTGGGCCAGCCGACGCCGCCGACCTGCTGGCCCGGCTGGCCGACCCGGCCCGCGCGCTCACCCCCGGGGTGGTGCACGCCGCGCATGCCGCGTTGGCCGGCGCCGAGCTCGACCCGGACGACGTGGCGCCCCCGGCCCGAGTCCGAGTAGCGACCGGCGAGGTGGTCGACGCCGACCGCGCGATGGTGCTCGACTCCCCGTGGCTGGCCGCGGTGCTGCCGGCCGGCGAGCTCGTCTCCGGTGGCGACCCCGATGCGCTGGCCGACTTGTTGGACCTGCCGCTGGCCTCCGAGCGGATCGCGCCCGAGCTGCTCGACGCCGGTGCGGGGCGGGTGGTGCGGTGGGTCGAGCTGGTGGAGGTGGTCGCGGTGTGCGCCGCGGTCGGGCTCGCCGTCCCGGACGGGACGCTGCGGCTGCACGAGCGACTGCGGGTACGCCACGACGGCGCCGAACACGAGGTACCGTTCTGGGTCACCCCGGCGGGCACCGTGCACGCCGCCGACCCC
>JBDTAX010000047.1:0-5186 GCA_039924425.1 Pseudonocardiaceae bacterium | reverse complement strand
TGACCGTTTCCCCTGGTCAGCGAGACATGAGGTCAGCTGAACAGGCATGGTGGCCGGTGATGGTTCCCGTGATGACGGGGGGATCAGTCTCGGGGCGTGCTGCGCATCGTGCCTGGTCACGGGCCACGGCAAGCCTGTCTTCTTGAGACAAGAGCACTCTCACTGGAACAAGCGTGGCCCCTTTCTGGCGTATTCGGTCCGTACCCCCAGTCCACCGGCGCGGCCACTGTCAATGGCGGTTCTCGGCGCTGCACCGTCGCCACCGCATCGCCGACCTCAGCCGCGACCGTCGCACCCGGCCCGGGCCGTTCCTCACCGGCCTGATTCCCGGCCGAGTGCGGTCGCTCGCCATCGGCGCTCGCGGCCTTGTCTTCGGCGTCGGCGAGCATCCCCGCCTCGACGGCGGCCATGGTGTCCGCGACCGGCAGCGCCGACCACGATTGCCGGGCGGCCTGCACCAGCATGGTCTCGTGCGCACCGATGCCCTCGAACTCGGCCGGGGGCTGGCAATGGCAACCGTCAGGAAGCTCGCGGTGTCCTTCGTCTTCGGCCGCCGTGTCCATGGCCGGCTGGTCCGCCCCCGGATCGGGGCCTGGCCGGTCTCCCGGCGGAGGCGCCGGCCGCGGGGGCCGCTGTGGCAGCTCCAGCTGCGATGGCCACATCCATTGCCTCATTCCGGTACCCCCCTGGTCCACCACTGGTGTCCGCCCTGTATTCATCTGTTGACGGAGCGTGGCGCAGATGTAAGCAGACCTCCCCCGTTCTGTCAACATTCGTATACGATTGATGAGAGTGAGGGATGTCAGTGTTGACACGGCGGCGCGCGTCTGGAGGCCGGAATGACCGGATCTGACCAGGGAAAACCATCCTTCGGGGACCGGCTCGTCTACCTGATCGAAACGGTGCATCCGCCGGATCGAGGTCCCTACAGCTACCGCGAGATCGCCGCGGGGATCGCCGAGCATCCCGGGGCGATGACCGCCGCCCACATCAACCAGCTCGTCAGGGGCAAGCAGCCGCACCCCCGCATCCACTACGTCGAGGCGCTCGCCAGCTTTTTCGGCGTGCCGGTGAACTACTTCTTCGACGACGAGGTCACCACGCGGATCGATGACCAGATCGCCCAGGTCAGCGCATGGCGCGACCAGGAGGCCCGGCACATCGCCGAGCGAGTCGTGCAGCTCACCCCGCGTGACCGCAACACGGTCACCAACCTGATCGACAGCATGCGCGCCTACGACGAGCAGCCGCGCGCGACTCGACGGCGCCGCAAGCCCACGACCAGCGACGACGCATGACACCATGCTCATTGCTGGCGCTCACTGCGGGGGAGCCACGCCTTGGTGTGTCCGGCTCGGGCCGGCCTGGTCGGGAAGGGGGGTTGCGGCGGTGGATTGGTCCGAGCTGCGGGCCCGCGCGCAGCAGCGGGTAGACGACATCCTCCAGCACATCGGTGTGCCGTATCCGTGGGACATCAACCAGTTCCTCGACCTGCTCGAACGCCATCGCGGCCGCGACATCGACCTGTGCGCCATCTCCTGGACCGCCGGTGACAGCTGTGGCGCCTGGCAACAGCGCGGTGACCACGACGTGATCGCCTACGCTGAGAACACCAGCGGCGTGCACCAGGACCACATCATCCTGCACGAGATCGGGCACATGATCTCCCGGCACCGAGGCCGCTGTGTGCTCTCCGAGGCCGAAGCGCAGCGCATCGCGCCCGACCTGGCGCCCGCCGCGTTCGCGCACCTGCTCGACCGCGCCACCAGCGAGGCCGAGGAGCACGAGGCTGAAATGATCGCGTCACTGATCCACCACCGGGTCTACGCCCGTCCCCCGCTCGCCACCGACGCCCACGCGGACTCCAGCCCGCCGGGTGTGCTCGGTGGGTTGGAGTCCGCACTCGGTTTCCACCAGGACTGGTAGCCCAACTCATGAACGACTGGCTGGAGACAACTGGCCTGGTCAGCCTCTGGCTGGTGGCGATCCTGCGGGCACCGGCCGCGGCCCGGAATCCCCGTCAGCGCCCGCTGTGGCTGGGTGTCTGCCTCATCGCCGTCACCACGACGCTCTACCAGGAACCGGTCATCAAGACGCTCGGACGGCTGGTCGGGGATCTCAATCTGATCGACCTGAGCCGGCATGTGTCCCACACCATCTCCGCCGCGGTGATGCTCTACTTCGTGCTGGTCGCCGCGAGCCGCCAACGCCACACCCGGCTGCTCGTGTCGGTCGGCGTTGTCACGGTCGCCGCCACGATCTGGCTGAACCTGTCCGCGCCGCCGCACGCCCGCAGCGCGATCACCACACCGGAACTGCCGCTGGTCTACTGGCTGGTCTGCTTCGGGTTCTACCTGGTGGTGGACGTCATCTCCGTTGCCGTGTGCTGGCGCTACGGCCGGCGGGCCGGTCCGAGGAGCCTGCGCTGGAGCCTGTGGATCTTCGGCTTGAGCAGGCTTTTCGGCTGCGTGCTGTGGGTCCTGTTCCCCGCCTACCTCATCACCCGCATCGCCGCGCTGCTCAGGTGGGTCCCCGCGCTGACCGGGATCGAACTGCTCCTGCAAGCGGCCAGCGTCGCGCTGCCCGGGATCGTCACCGCGCGACGGAACCTCACTCAACGCCGCATCCTGTGGACCCTGTGGCCACTCTGGCGGAGTCTGACCGGCGCGATTCCGAACATCACCCTGCCGGCTTCTGGATCCCGTCTGGGCGCCCTGGTTACCACTGTCGGTTCCCTGAACTGGCGCCTGTACCGGCTAGTGATCGAGATCCGCGACGCTGGCCTCACCCTGCGCGCCTACGTCACCCCGGCAACGGTCGCCGCCGCCCAGCGGTTCGCCGCCGCCCGCCAGATACCAGGTGCTGACCTGGACGCGGCCGCGGTGGCCTGCTGGTTGGAGACCGCCCGGCAGGCCAAACTTGCCGGCACGCCACCCCGGTCGACGGTCTCCGACATCACCAGTCCGGGTGGGGAAAACCTGCGCGAGGAGCTCGAGTTCCTGCTCACCGTGGCCCGCTTCCACTCCGGTCCGCTGCCCGCCGAGTTTGCCGCCCACCATCCAATGGAGGTTGGGTGACACCCATCCACGGCACCACCGATCCCCGTTTCCAGGCCGTTCGGGACGCCTTCGCCGCCAACTTCCGTGACCACGGTGACGTGGGCGCCGCGCTGTGTGTCTACCACCGCGGCCGCCGCGTGGTGGACCTGTGGGGCGGCATCGCCGACCCCACCCACGGCGCCCCCTGGGTCGAGGACACCTTGCAGTACGTCTTCTCCACCACCAAGGGCTTCACGGCCACCTGCGCCCACCTCCTGGCGCAACGAGGCGAACTGGACCTGGACGCTCCCGTCGCCGACTACTGGCCCGAGTTCGCCGCCGCCGGCAAACACCACATCCCCGTTCGCTGGCTGCTGTCCCACCGCGCCGGCCTGCCCGCTCTCGACACCCCGATACCCCTGGCCGACGCGCTCGCCTGGCATCCCATGACCACCGCGCTGGCCGCGCAACACCCCCTCTGGCCGCCCGGCTCAGCTCACGGCTACCACGCGCAAACGTTCGGTTGGCTCGTCGGCGAAGTAATCCGCCGCATCACCGGCCGCACTCCCGGCGCCTTCTTCGCCGACGACATCGCCGGTCCCCTAGGCCTCGACGCCTACATCGGCCTGCCCCCCGCCCACCAGCAGCGAGTCAGCCGACTCATCGAACCCCCCGGCGCCGGCCACACCGACTCCGCGGCGCTACGCCGCGCCAGCGCCCTCACGACCCCCCGCATCGACCCCAACGACCCCCGGGTCCACGCCGCCGAGATCCCCTCCTCCAACGGCATCACCACCGCCCGCGCCCTCGCCCGCTTCTACAACGCCCTCATCGACCCGACCGAGGGCTGCTCCCTGCTCACTCCCGCCACCCTCACCGCCGCCACCATCCCCCAGTCCGACGCCCTCGACCGGACCCTTGGCGTCCACACCCGTTTCGGGCTGGGCTACGCCCTGACGTCGGCCACATTCCCCCTCTTCGGCCCAGGCTCCTTCGGCCACGGCGGTCGCGGCGGCTCACTCGGGGCCGCCCACCCGCCCAGCCGCACCACCGTCGGCTATGTCATGAACCACATGCGCACCGGCCTCACCACCGACCGCCGCTTCACCAACCTCGCCAGGGCCATCACCACATCCCTCTGACGCGCGGGTCTCCATCGACGATCAGAACCTCACCGCCGGCACCGGGATCACCAGGCCAGTCTGACTACACCCTTGCTGGCCCGTCAGATCCGTTCAAGCTGGACTGTGGGGTCCACGCGGCGCAGCCTGCCGGGATCGTCGGTCAGCGCGGGCCAATCCCGGGTCCGGGCCACGTGAACGACGTGACCAGCGCAGCCATCGAAGACCTCGGCGGCCAGCAGCAACTGGTCAACCTGGCCAGCCGCGGCGGCGTCGAGCTCACCGAGCACCACCGACGGATGACCCACGACCTCGGCGAGCTGTGGGCCGGCGTCAGGCCGTACCGCGCGGACCTCGGCCAGCGCGAGGGTAGGCAGGTACAGCGGCAAGGACAGCGCCCACGCGGTGTCGAACCACGCCATCGCGGACAGGCGGCCACGCACGAGCGCGGCCACCGCTGAGGCGTCGAGGACTTTACCGCCGATCACGCTCCGGTGTCGGGCGCGACGATGTGCCGCCGACGGATCGCCTCATCGCCGGGCCACTCGGCGCCGAATCCGGCGTAGGCACGGCGATAGTCCGCCAGACTCGGGGCGCCGTGCCGGGCCACCATCCGCGCCATGATCGCCCGAGCGCGCTCATCGTCGTTGGCTCCGGGCGGCGCCAACGACGGCAGGCCCGCAGCGTCAACCTGGTGCACTGTCACAGCGCGCAACGCTAGCCCACGTTGAACAGCGGCGCAAAGAGCCTTCGGACCGAACACCACCGGCGAGACACCTGACGCCCACGAGGACCAAGCCGTCGAGCCGCAGCCGCGGACTGTCTCACGCGGCGGCGGCGTTCAGCCGGTCGCGGAGTTCGGCGACACCAGCGCTGGTGTGCAGGGGTTGCAGCGCGGTGTCCAGGACCCGCAGCCGGTCATGGGTGCGGGGGGAGTGCAGCGCGGTGACCGCGTCGATGGCCTGGTGGCCCAGGGTGACCGCGGTGTCGGTGTCCCCGGTCAACGCGTGGGCTCCGGCCAGGTCCG
>JBDTAX010000046.1:0-7810 GCA_039924425.1 Pseudonocardiaceae bacterium | reverse complement strand
CCAATGCCGCGTAGCGTAGTTTGATCATGATGGTGGCCTGCTGTTTCTTGGAGATGCTCGGCGTGGCGTGGTGGTGATCGTCGGCCCGGCTGGCACGGTCGCTGATCATGGGCGAGGGTGTGGTGGTGCGGCCGGATCAGGTGTCGTTGGGGGTGCTGGTCGCGGCGGTGCCGCGCGATGCGGTCGACGGTGTGGTCGCGGCGTTGGGGGTCGGGGCCAAGCGGTCGGATGGGAAGCTCCCGCCGCACGTGACGGCGTATCTGACGATGGCGTTGTGCCTGTTCGGCGAGGACGATTACGAGGAGGTCGCGACCAAGGTCACCGGCTCGTTGTCGGCGTGGGGGTGCTGGGACGCGTCGTGGTCGGTGCCGACGGCCAGTGGGATCACCCAGGCCCGGAAACGGCTGGGCCCCGCGGTGCTGCCCGAGGTGTTCGAGCGGGTCGCGGGGCCGCAGGCGAGCATGCTCACTCGGGGGGCGTGGCTGCGGGGGTGGCGGCTGCTGGCGATCGACGGGTTCGAGGTCGATGTGCCCGACACGGACAACAACGTGGCGGAGTTCGGCTATGCCGGGTCCGGGGAGAACCGGTCGGCGTTCCCGAAGGCGCGGGTGGTGGCGTTGGCCGAGTGCGGCACGCACGCGTTCCTCGCCGCGCGGGTCGGTGCCTATGCGGTCGGGGAGAAGACCCTGGCCAAGGGTCTCTACGGGCGGCTGCGCGGTGATGAGTTGCTCACCGCGGACCGAAATTTCTACAGCTTCGAGGCCTGGGACCTGGCCACCCGGTCCGGGGCGGCGCTGCTGTGGCGGGCCCCGACCGGGCTGGCGCTGCCAGTGGTGCGGGTGTTGCCCGACGGCACCTACCTCTCGGTGTTGATCAACCCGGCGGTCCGCGGTGCCCGGCGCCGAGCCGCGATCCTGGCCACCGCCACCCAGATCACCGACGCCGACGCCGGTGTCGAGCTCGATCCGGCCGAGGCGCACCTGGTGCGGGTCGTGGAGTACGACGTACCCGACCGGGTCGGCAACGGCACCGGCGAGCTGATCGTCCTGCTCTCGACCATCCTGGACCCCGCCGCGGCGCGGGCAGATGAGCTGGCCGCCACTTATCATCAGCGGTGGGAGGAAGAGACCGCCAACGACCAGCTCAAGACCCATCTGCGCGGACCCGGGAAGATCCTGCGCTCGCGGCTACCGGAGCTGGTGCACCAGGAGATCTGGGCGTGGCTGCTGGTCCAGCACGCCCTGACCGCGTTGATCACCCAAGCGGCCGAGGCCGTGGACCTCGACCCCGACCGGGTCTCCTTCACCCGGGTCCTGCGCATCGCCCGCCGCACCGCCACCGGTACGGCGGGTTTTTCCCCCTGAGGACTGGCACCACGCCCTGGCCGGCGTCCTGGCCGAGATCACCCGCAAGATCAACCCGAAGCGGCGGGAGCGCAGCTGCCCACGCGCGGTCAAACGCGCCCGCCACAACAACTACCGAGTCAAAAAGCCCAGCGAGACCGCCGTCCACCACCTCAGCCCGCCCACGATCCACATCCACACCCTGGCACCACGAGCAGCATGATCAACTTAAGCTACGTGGCATTGGGTGTAGATCCCTCCCTCCATCCAAAACCATCCGCGAGGTTCATGCGCTTTGCCCGGTGCGGTGCTCACCATCGCGGATGGCGCGAAGACGAGTCCTCCTCATGCGGATGCCCCAGTTGCTCGCGGACCTGGTCGCCAACATCATTGAGCGTGATCCGGAGCGGGAGCTCGTGATCTCCCAGGCCGCCCTCGACACCCTGCCCACTGAGGTCGCCGATGTGCGAGCCGACGTCGTCCTGATCGGCGACGGCGACCCGACTATCGAGCCGACCATATTGCGACTGCTGCGGGAGCATCCTCTTGTCGCGGTGGTGGTCCTCTCGGCGACAGGTGATTCCGCAGCTGTCTATGAACTGTGGCCGCGTCGGGTGCTGCTGGGCGACCTGTCCCCACACGTGCTGCTTGAGGCTCTTCGTCACTCGGAAGCCGGTTGGTCCTTCTAGCGAGACTTCGGCTAGGCCGGGGCCGGAGGCGCAGGTACTGCATCGCTCGCCGGATCAAAGGTGAACCCTTAGATCCATTGTCACCGGACCGGCGCTGGGCGAGCCTGAACCTAGGAGGGCCCGGTTGGCGCACGGCGCCAGCTAATTGTGAGACACCCACCGACGTGGCGGATCCAGACGAACCGGACTGATCCACACTCCAGATGCCGGATGGTGGCGGTGAGTCAGACGCACGTCAGCGAACAAGGAGCGCACCAGAACATGAGCGATACCGGTCACCACGAGGACCACGAGATGGTCAACAATGTGGCGAAGGTCGAGGCCGCCCGGCACAGTTTCCGCCGGCTGCTGGCGACGAACCCCAACTACTTCGGCGGGTTCCCCGGCCTGGGATTCGAGGCCGTCGAGCTCAAGAGCGGTGACACCGCGTATGAAGAGTTGCGTTGCGTCTCCTACAGCCCGGCACGCGATCGACTGGAGGCGACGGTTCTCGTCAAGCGCTCCTTCGGCTACCTTGGCGGGTCCTGCACGCCCGGCTCGTTCGAGTTCGTGCGTTTCTACATCGACTATGGGGGCGGCTGGGAGGACGCCGGTGCCGCCGCCGTCAATGTTCACGACCTGGCTGTCGGCGTCGACTGCCGTGGCACATCGACGCATCCCCTTAGCTACGTGTGCGGTGTCGCCCACTCGCCGAGGCGTGACTGGTGCGGGGAGCCGGTGCTTCCGAAGATCCGCGCCATCCTATCGTGGAACCTGGCGCCTCCCGCTGATCAGCCGGACTGGCAGCCCCCGTGGGGCAACGTCCATGACTGCCGGGCACAGGTAACCCCTCGTCGGTTCGTGTTCGCGGACATCGCCGACAAGGTGTCGAAAGAGGTCGTGGCCATTGTGCCGCCCCTCGTCCTGGAGGAGGCGCCCTCGCCGGTGCCCGACCCGGGGCCGTTGCAGCCGCTGAGCCTTCAGGCGCTCGCGCGGCGCTACGACGGGGAGCAGGTGCCGGTCCACCGCTTCGCCTTCCCCACACTGAACGCGGCCGCCACTGAGCCGGGGGCGGGCGCGCTCGCCTTGTCGAAGTCGGCAACTGCCGCCAAGGCCGCTGGCATCGACCTCGGCCAGGTATTGGAGACGGTGGAGGGCACCTCGGGCGACACGACCTTTGAAGAGCTGGAGTGCCTGGGTCTGGACAACGGCATGCAGTCGCTGGTGGCCACCTTCCGGGTCAAACTCTCGAGCGGCTACTCGGGGCCGCCGTGCAGCGCGGGCAGTAACGAGTACGTCGCCTTCTGGGCGGACTGGGGGGACGAGTGCAAGCTCGAGTACCTCGGGACGGTGCCGGTGAACGTGCACGACTACGGGAGCGTGGGCACGGGGCTGTGCTACGCCGCGATCCTGCCGATTGACCTTGGTGCACTGCGTCAGGCGTGCGACAAGCCGGCGCTGCGGCGGGTCCGGGCCGTGCTGTCGTGGAACGCCATACCGTCAACCACGGATCCCGACGGCATCCCCGTGTGGGGAAACGCCATCGAGCGCCACGTGCAGATCGAGCCGGGCCAAGGATACGATGGCACGGCCCGCTTCACCAGCGTGGGCGGCGTCGCCGCGCAAAACGTGAGTAGGGTAACCGGCCTGACCGTTCACGCTGGGACACCTCCGACACCTGCGAAACTCGGGACCTCGACGTATCCGCTGCCCGATGGCTGCCCATTCGGTGGTTTGGTCGTCCTTCGAGGCCCGTCCGACCCAGCACTCGTCGGGCACCAATACCGCATCCGCGCCTTCAACGTCGATGGTGGCGGCAGTCAGCTGCTGACCGCGCCCTTCACCGCGGTCACGTCCGGCGGCTTCGACGTGACGGTCACACCCAATCCCATCGACGGCTGGGTGCCGTGGCCGACGTGGATGAACAACACCACCGGTGTACTTGGCCAAATCGCCCTAGGCGGAGACGATCGTTGGGACTTCACGCTCGAGCTCGATGCGGCCGCAAGCGTCGTGGACACGAGACGGGTACAGATGGACAACACCATCCGCAACGTGGCTCTCGTCAGCGACACCGTCAACGCCGGCGACCTGAACCTCAGCACCAGCGGGGAATGCAAAGTGCCGCACGGATTGGTGCACGGCACCTTCGTGGCCCGGGACTTGCACTTCTCCATGTGGTCGATTTCGGTGCTCGGAGGCCCGGGTGGCCCCATTCCGCCCACCCCGCTCACCGTAGGGCCGCCGCCGATCAGCCAGTTCACGCAAACACCATTCTCCGGGACGACGTTCAGCCTGGACTTCAGCAACCCCCTCATCGCGTCATGCGGCTACGTGGTGCGCCTGACCATCGAGGACCGCGCCATCCTCAACAGCGTCACGTTCGGTAACAGCACCACGGTTGACCGTGGTCTCTGCCTGGAGTAGCGGTACGGGAGGCTCGCACGGGTGCACATGGCCCCGCGCCAGCCTCGCCTCCGGGCCTAGACGAGCGCCGAGATGAACTCGCGGACGTGCTGGTCTGGCCGCTAGCACGGCTCGTTGCCGGGCTCACCGAGTGAGGAAGGTTCGTGAAAGTTAGTAGAGGTCGAAATTAGCGTTGCTGGCGGCTGTTGGCGGATCGTCCAGCCGTGTCAGCCGCGGACGTAAGAGACGGAGGAGGATCACCATGAGCATGCATGACATCAGCCGCCTGGAGACAGCGATTAAGGATCTTCAGGGAGCGCTCAAGGAGCTTGGAACCGACAATGACTTGGAGGAACTCTTAATGATCATTCATCGGCCTGGGTGGACCACGCCCCAGGAGGCGGAGCTCGTGCACGGAGTCGTGAGCTACCTAACCTCACATGCCCAAGCGGCACAAACCCTCAAGACCACGTTGATGAGCGCGGCCAGGAACATCGGGCGAGCTGGGAACTCAAGCTAGCTAAACAGCTGTCCGGAACCGCGGGGCCGCTAATCCCGCTTCGCCACCTGGAACGAGGTCACCGGGCTGATCACAGCGGCCTCACCGGCGGCACCAGTACACACCCCCACGACCCCACCCCCGCGTGACCCCTCAGCTCAAACCGGCAAGCAAGTTGACAACGCCTCATTAGTCGGAGAGCGGGGCAAACCGTGGGAGGCGGGGACGGTGGGCGGTTCTTGATCAGCGCTGGGGGGTCAGATCGAGGCCGGGGTGGTTGCGGTCCTGCACGGCGCGAGGATGGGCGCCATGCCTGATGACACAGTCCTGGAGTTCGCACCCCTGACCGTCGCTCACCGAGGCGAGGGGGCTGCGTGAAGCTCACCGTGCAAGTCATCGTCCATCCTGAGGATGACGCTGAGGGCGCGACCGTGGTTCGGGAGGTGTTCGCCGTGGATCGGGACGCGCTGGCCGTTGACACGCAGATCCTGCACCTCTCCGAGGCCCAGGATCTGCTGGCCGCGGTGCAGGACACGATGGTCGTCCACCAGGTCAGCGCCGCGTTGTCCGCTCAGGTCGCCTGCCCGTACTGCGGCACAGCGCGCCGTCATAAGGACAGCCGGCTCATCGTGATGAGGACGCTGTTCGGCACGCTGCGTGTGGAGAGTCCCCGCTGGTGGCACTGCGGCTGCCAACCCCAGACGAGGCCTGTGACGAGGATGCGTACCGGATCCTGAGCGCTCCTGGTCAAGCGGCCTCGAACGTTGACGATCATGATCTCCGGGCACTGGGAAGAGCCGGGAGATGGCAACGACGAGAACGTGTCACCGCCATGTCCGCCGCAGATGGCGTTTGCCCAGCTCAGATACCCTGCTGTCGCACAGAATAGGCCACCGGTCATCACAGATTCCGGCGTCCGACATGGCCGCCGCGACTACTTTCTACGCGCCCGATCAGCCGCGACTCAGGATCGTGTTCCGATCCTCGTCACAGGCCCGAAACTGGACCGGCTTGCCCGCTCAGTGCCCGACGCCCGGGCTATCGGGGATGACCTCGCCGGCCGTGGCATCAAGCTCTCCCTCGGCGGGCAGGTCTATGACCCCACCGACCCGATGGGCAAGATGTTCTTCAACATCCTGGCCACCTTCGCCGAGTTCGAAGTCGACCTGCTGCGGATGCGCACCCGCGAAGGCATGGCCGTTGCCCGAGCCAAGGGCCGGCTGCGAGGTCGCCAGCCCAAACTCTCACCCAAGCAACAAGCCGAGCTTCGCCGGATGCACGCCACCGGCGACTACTCGATCACCGACCTCGCCGACCTGTTCACCGTGTCCCGCCCAACTGTGTACAGGACGCTGCAGCGCATCCGTACCCGAAGTCAGTGAGACGATCTCCGCACACCCGCACCAAGAACTCGGACCCGAACTTGAAGCGTGGATCACCGAGCACCCGCAAGCCCACGCACATCCTCCGATGTGACAGCCCAACAAAACCTCGAATGATCACCGCTCGGCCGGAGAACAGTCAGACGACTCGGGGCTTGAGCAACAACGGAACGAAAAGTGGCGGTAAGCGGTGTTACCGCTGGTCACAGGGGTCCGCTGTCAGTGAGGTTCTCGCCTCATCACCGGCGAGTACATCCCCGACACGCGGCGCTGACCAGCATCGATGCATCCACATTCAGTACTATCGCCACTTTTCGTTCCGTTGTTGCTCAAGCCCCTTATCAGCGACCGCACCAAAGATGCGCTGGCCGCCGCGCGTGCGAAGGGCGTGCAGCTGGGTCGGCCAACCGTTGTCACCGAGGACATCGCGCGGGAGATCATGCGGCTGTTCAAGCGCCGTCACATGTCCGCTCGCGTCATCGCCAATCACCTGACAGAGCAAGGGATTCCGACGCCGCTGGGCGGAGAGCGGTGGCACGTCTCCACGGTTGCCCGCGTCATCGCCCGCAACGGCGGCACACTCAAGCGTGGTCGCGTGCCGATGAAGAAGCGTCGCAAGGCTGCGTCGGCACGTTAGGGCCCCATGAGCAGTGACCTGGCAATTTTGTGAGCAGTCACCTCCTGCCGGAGGGCTGACATGATTGACGGATGGCTTCCGCCGCACCCGCAACGGCCGCCGAGCTCCTGGCCCGCACCCGTGACGGCGTCCTGCTCTACGGCCTCACCCCACCACGACAGAGCTGCACCCCTGACCAGGCCGCCAGGATCGCCGCAGCGGCCCTGACCCGGCTCCGGTCAGTGCAGATCGACGGGCTCATCCTCTACGACGTGGATGCCGAAGCCGACCGAACCGAGGCCCCGAGACCGTTCCCGTTCATGCCGATGATGGACCCGGCCCACTTCCTCGACCATCACCTCACCGACTGGGCCGGCTCGGTGATCGTCTACCGGGCCGTGGGCAAGTACACCGGCAACCAGCTGGACCACTGGCTGTCGGAAGCCGACCGCGACCGGGTGCTGACCGTGCTGGTCGGCGCGGCCTCCCGGCACCAGATGGTCCGGACGAGCCTTCCCGAGGCCTATCGCCGGCATGCCGCGCTCTCACTCCCGCTGCGGATGGGCGGCGTGGTCATCGCCGAACGACACGCTGACTCGGGGACAGAGCATGTGCGCATGCTGCGCAAGCAGGGCGCCGGCTGCGAGTTCTTCGTCTCCCAGGTCTGCTACGACCTGGACCGCACACGCAACCTGCTCTCCGACTACACCCACAGCTGCCGCGACGGAGGCCTGGACCCGCAGCCGGTGGTGCTGACCCTGGCCCCGTGCGGGTCGGTGCAGACCCTGGATTTCATGACCTGGCTCGGCATCGACGTCCCCCGATGGCTACGCGCCGAGATCACCCGGGGTGACCCCCTCACCGCCTCGTACGAGCAGTGCCTCCTCAACGCCCGC
>JBDTAX010000045.1:0-71542 GCA_039924425.1 Pseudonocardiaceae bacterium | reverse complement strand
GGCGTTGTCCTGTTCACCCGCGCCGAGCTGGACGCCTGGATCAAGGGCGCCAAAGCCGGCGAGTTCGACGACCTCACCTGAGCGCCGCCCCAACGACCCGGCCACGCAAGATCGCTAAAAGTGAGCCGTGGCCGTGCGGTTCCGCACTGTGACGCCACACTTTCGGCGATCAGATGCATTCGCCTTTGGCCGTGGCGTCGCGGTTGGTCCGACGCGGTGCGTGAGATCGGAACCACTACACTGCGTGGTGTCCGTCAGCCGAGCATCCTCCGTTGGTCACATCTGCTCCGGAGCCGCTGGGCGCACCCCCCTGCTGGCCTCCGGCGCTTTGCGAGCGCCTGGCTCGGCGACTTGAGAAACGCGGGATGAGTAAAGACATGCTGATCAGCGAGGTTGAGTCACGGGTAAGCACAGCGTTCGGCGCCGGTGTTGAGGGGCGCTACAACGGCGGGCGCGCCGCCGTCCATGGCGACATCGGTTTCGCTTTTCACTCGCTGGATCCCGCGCTGCTCAGCCAGCACACCGCAGAGACCGTCAAGGACGCTCTGGCGGAGCTCCCCTACGTGCGGGACGTGCATTACGTGGGGAAGTTCCTCAATATCCGTCTCGATCGGGCCGCTTACATCGAGGCGCTGCGCGCGGGGGCGGTCGTCGACATCGAGCGGGCGGGCATGCGGGGTGTTCCGGTGCTGCTGGAGCACACCAGCATCAACCCCAACGCGTCCCCCCATGTGGGTCGCGCTCGCAATGCCATCCTCGGCGACACCCTCGCCCGCACGCTGCGCGCCCTGGGCGCTGAGCTCACCAGTCACTACTACGTCAACGACTTCGGCCGTCAGATCGCTTTGCTCCTCGTTGCCCTCGGGCCTGATGGGGTTCGCTCGGTGGACTTCGCCGAAATCTTGGACGTTTATGTGCGCATCAATGCCCAAGCCGAGGAAGACTCAGCCATCGTTGAACAAGCGCTCACTCTGCTCGCCAAGGCTGAAATGGGAGACACCACCACGCTCAACGCGCTGCGTGACATCGCGCGGCACTCCCTTGACGGCCAGCTCGCCATCCTCACAAAGCTCGGAATCACCTTCGATCAGTTCGATTTCGAAACCGATCTGCTGGAAAGTCCCGAGCTGGCCGAGATCGAAGAGCATCTCGTCCAGGAGAAAATCGCGCAGAAAGATGACCTCGGTCGAGTGGTGGCCGATCTCCGGAAGCTTGGCTTCAACCGCGACGAGGGCCGCTATCTGGTGCTGCGCCGAGCCAACGGCAGCTCGATGTACGTACTCCGGGATCTCGCCTATAATCTGCGCAAAGCCCGTTCCGCCGCCGGGGGGCGCAACATCGTCGTCCTCGGCGAGGATCACAAGCTCTACATGGAACAGCTGGGGCTCCTCGTGGGCTCACGGGGGGTTGACGCCCCGGAGGCCGTCTTCTATTCCTATGTCATGCTGAAAGACGGCAAGATGTCCACCCGTCAAGGCAGCGTCGTCCTCCTCGAGGACTTGATCGATAAGGCCCGGCACCTCGCCCGCGAGCGTGTGGCCAACGCCAATCCCGTCCTGGCCGTGGCGACGATCGAACGTATCGCCGAAGAAGTCGCCACCGCCGCTGTCCGCTTCGCCTTGCTCCGCGTCACGCCCTCCAGCACCATTACGTTCGATCTGGCCGACGCTGTGCGTTTCGAGGGAGCCACCGGGCCCTATCTGCAATACACGGCCGTGCGGTGTGCCTCCATCCGGGAAAAATCCTCCGCGCTGGAGCGGCGGGCCTCGACGGTGGAGGTCTCCGATGCGCTGTGGGACGTCGCCCTGCTGGTCGACCAGTACGAGCGGGCCCTGCTGGAAAGCGCCGTGCGCCTGCAATCTCAGCTCGTCTGTGATTACCTCATCAAACTGGCCCAAGCCTTCAACAAGCTGTACGCCAGCGAGAAAGTCATCAACGACCAGGAAGTCGACGATCGGCTCCTCGCTGTTGTTGAACGTGTCCACACAATCCTAGAACACGGCCTCAGCGTGCTCGGAATCAGCGTGCCCGAACGCATGTAACCCCCCGCAACCCGCTGCCCAAGTCTGCTCATGCGCCCCACCCGCGCTGTGGTTCCCGAGCTCACCAAGAGAGCTGCCCTGGGTCTGCTTGTGAACTCTCCTGGTGAGCTCGGGAACCACAGCGTCGGCAGGTGAGCTGTCGGGAGTGACCGCGGTGTTATTCGTATCGGAGGGCCTGGATGGGGCGCAGCCGGGCGGCGCGGTAGGCGGGGTAGCTGCCGGCGATGAGCCCGATGATGAGGCTGACCGTGAATGACACCACCACGGGCGTGACGGACACCACGGGGGTGAAATCAGTGAAGGCGGGGCCGAGACGAGACGCGAAGGCGGGCGCGACGACGCCGCCGAGTAGGGACATCCCGATCCCGACGCCGATGCCGATGAGCCCGCCGAGGCCGGCCAGGACGATGGCCTCGATGAGGAACTGTTCCAGGATGGCGCGGCTGGTGGCCCCGATCGCTTTGCGGATGCCGATTTCCCGGGTTCGCTCCGTCACTGAGACCAGCATGATGTTCAAGACGCCAACCGCACCGACCATCAAGGAGATCGCGGCGACAGCGGCGGTGAACAAGGTAAGAATACGAAGAATCTGGTTGAACTGAGTGATCTTGGAAGTCAGAGACTGGACCTGGAAATCCCGGGCTGCGGGAGTGCTGATGTTGTGCCGGGTGTCCAGAATGTTGGTCACCTCGTTTGTCGCCGCCGGTACGGCGGCCACCGAGGCGGCTTGCACTGTGGCCTCGTTGACAACGTCGCCGAGACCGAAGACATAGTTGCGTGCGGTTTTCAGCGGCATGACCACCATGTCGTCACCCGGCATGCCAACAGACTGCATCACCCCGACGACTGTGAAGTTCTGCCGGTTGATCTGGACAGTGCTGCCCATGGCGGCGGCGGTGTTGCCACCAAACAGGTTGGCCACCGGGGTGGGCCCCAGCACGACGACTCTGGCGGCGGAGCTGACCTGGTCGGAGTCAAAGAACGACCCGGCCGCGATGTCGCGGTTGTTCACATCGAACCAGTCTTCGGTGGAGCCGACGACGGTCGTCCGGGACGCGGCGATGGACTGGGCGACGTCAGCCTTGATCAATGACGCGCCGGCGACTACCGGGGTGACGGCCATGACGTCGGGTGCCTTCTGCAATGCCGAGACGTCGGCATCGATCAGGTTTTTCGGGGCCGGGCCGCCGGGGAGGTCCCCGGTCGAGGCCACGACGGTGATCAGATTGGCCAGCGGTTCGATGCGCGCGTCGATCGATTTCTGCACCCCGTCGCCGATGGCGACCAGGAAGATCACCGCAGAGATTCCGATGATGAGGCCGAGCATGGTCAGCGCGGAGCGCAGCCGGTGCGCACGCACCCCGCGCAGCGCGATGAGAAACGCTTCCCGCAAACTCATGTACCGTCCTTCGCTTGATTCCCCGGCGTCGAGCGCAAGAGTTTTCGCTGGAAAACAACGGCCCCTCCTACTGCGAGAAATGTTTCGGGGACATCTCCGTCGCAGGAGGGGGCCATCGCGTCACATCACCTCAAGGCTGCGACTACAGGGCGCCCAGAACGGCACCCAGAAGCCCATTCACCAAGCTGACCGCGCCGCCCAGAATACCGGTGACGCCACCCACAACAGTACTGATGCCAGTAAAGATTCCCGCGAGTCCCATGATATCTCCTTCTGAATCTGTTGTTGTTGACTCCACCTCGAATTTGAGGTGGTTGTATTTCGCCACCCGAAATCTCCTCCGTTGGAACGTTTTTTTAGATGATGACTCAACGAATTTGCTGGCGTGGTCGTGGCGTTGCGTCCCGTGGTGATAAACGGGAGGGGAGAAGAAACTATCGGGTTAGCGACGCGACATTTCCCCAACATTTCCGTAGTGCCGATTTCGGGTGGTTCTTGGTGCATTGGAGAGTTAAGCGCACGCCGAAGCTGTTGTCAACAACGGGTTCAAGAATTGACTCTCCGTAAACGGGAGGAAGCCAGCGGTGAGAAAAGAGCGCGACGTGGTGGAATAAAAACTGAGCGCAAGTAAATCGGCAGCGTGATCGAAGAGCGAAACAGTTTTTTCCGTGGCGCTGGGACCGCGTCAAGCGGGCGTCAATGTTCCGTTACGCGCGGGAGATCACGCAATCCAGCTGGCTGGATTGCGTGTTACAGTCCGAGGTCGCGCTCGAACACGGCGTCGGTGAGGCGCGCCGCGACGGTGTTGAGGAAGCGCGCCGCGTCGGCGCCGTCCACCAGCCGGTGGTCGTAGGACAGCGCCAGGTAGATGATTGAGCGGATCGCGACGGCGTCGCCGTCCTCGCCGGAGGTCACCACCGGTCGCTTGACCACGGTGCCGGTGCCGAGGATCCCGACCTGCGGCTGCAGGATGATCGGAGTATCGAACAGGGCCCCGCGTGAGCCGGTGTTGCTGAGGGTGAACGTGCCGCCGCTCATCTCGTCCGGGGTGATCTTGTTAGTCCTGGTCCGCTCGGCGAGGTCGGCGATCCGCCGGGCCAGACCGGCGATGTTGAGGTCACCCGCGTCGTGGATCACCGGAACCAGCAGGCCCCGCTCGGTGTCCACGGCGATGCCCAGGTGCTCCGCGCCGTGGTAGGTGACCTCACCCCGGTCGGTGTCGATCGAGGCGTTTACCTTCGGGTGCTGCTTGAGCGCCTCCACGGTGGCGTGCGCGAAGAACGGCAGGAACGACAGCTTGACGCCTTCGCGGGCCTCGAAGTCCCGCTTGGCCCGATCCCGCAGCCGCGCGAGCCGGGTGATGTCGGCCTCCACCACGGTGGTGAGCTGCGCGGAGATCTGGAGCGACTCGACCATCCGCTTGGCGATGACGCTGCGCATCCGGGACATCTTCTCGGTCCTGCCGCGCGGCTCGGCGGCGGACGGTGACTGGGCCGCGCGCGGAGCGGCGGTGGTTGGCGACGGCACCGGCGCCCCAGGGGGGGCTGACGGCGCGGGGGTGGCTGGCGCCACAGGGGTCGCTGGCGGCGTCGGCGCTGCGGCGGCCGCTGGTTGAGCCGGCTCTGGTTCGGGCGCTTCGACGGCGGCGAGCACGTCCTGCTTGCGGATCCGGCCGCCAACCCCGGTGCCTTGCACGATCGACAGGTCGATGCCGTGCTCGGCCGCGAGCTTGCGCACCAGGGGTGTCACGTACGGCGCGCCGCCGGCCGCCGCGTCGGGTCCAGCGAACACGGATGCCGAGCCACGCTCGGCGGGTTGCTCGGGCTCGGCGGCCCGCTCCGGCTCGGCGGGTGGCTCGGGCCGTTCCGGGGCGGCCTCTGTCGTTGCCCGGTCGCGGTCACCGACGGTGGCCAGCGTGGCGCCGACCGCAGCGGTCTCGTCCTGGGCGACGGCGATCTCCAGCACGGTGCCGGCCACCGGGGAGGGGATCTCGGTGTCGACCTTGTCGGTGGACACCTCGACGAGCGGCTCGTCCACGGCGACGGTGTCACCGACCTGCTTGAGCCACCGCGTCACTGTTCCCTCCGTGACGCTCTCACCTAGTGCTGGCATCACTACGGGTGTCCCCGAGCCCCCGGCGCGCGGTGCCGATGGGGCGGCCGGCCGTGGGGTGGGCTCCACGCGCTGGGGCTCCACCCACTGGGGCTCCACCGGTTGAGGCGCCACTGGCTGGGGCTTCGCTGGCGGAGGCTCCGCTGGCGCGGTGCGGTCATTGGCGTCACCGATCACCGCGAGCTCGGCGCCGACCGCGACGGTCTGGTCTTCGGCCACCACGATCCGCTGCAGCACGCCGGCCGCGGGGGAGGGGATCTCGGTGTCGACCTTGTCGGTGGACACCTCGACCAGTGGTTCGTCGACCTCGACGGTGTCACCCTCCCGCTTGAGCCAGCGCGTCACCGTTCCCTCGGTGACACTTTCGCCGAGCGCTGGCATCGCCACGGAGTGCGCCATCTGGTTCTCCGACCCCTCGTCTTTGTGTGTTCGATCAACCGTGCATGTGCAGCGGCTTGCCGGCCAGGGCGAGGTGCGCCTCGCCGAGCGCCTCGTTCTGTGTCGGGTGGGCGTGTACCAGCGCGGCGACGTCCTCCGGGTAAGCCTCCCAGTTGACGATCAGCTGGGCCTCGCCGACCAGTTCGCCGACCCGGTCGCCGACCAGGTGCACCCCCACGACCGGGCCGTTGCGGGCGCGCACCAGCTTGATCGCGCCCCGGGTCTGCAGGATGACGCTCTTGCCGTTGCCGGCCAGGTCGTAGGTGAGTGTGTCGATCTCGCCGTGGCGTTCCCGGGCTCGCGCCTCGGTCAGCCCGACCGAAGCCACCTGCGGCTCGCAGTAGGTCACCCGCGGGATGCCGTCCTCGTCGATCGGGGTCGGGTTGCGACCCGCGATGTCCTCGGCGAGGAAGATGCCCTGGGCGAAGCCGCGGTGCGCGAGCTGCAAACCGGGCACGATGTCCCCGAGCGCGTACACTCCCGGAAGGTTGGTGCGCAGCCGATCGTCGGTGAGCACGAAGCCGCGCTCCATCCGCACGCCGGACTCGGCGTACCCGGCGGTCGCGGTGTTCGGCCCCCGGCCAACGGCGACCAGCAGCAGATCGGCCTCGAACCGCTCACCGGACTCCACACTCACCATGACCCCGGAGTCGGACTGGTCCGCGCCGGTGAACCGCACCCCGGTTTTGAACGTGATCCCGCGCCGGCGGAAGGCCCGCTCCAGTTGCTTGGAGCAGAACTCGTCCTCGGCTGGGACCAGCCGGGGCAGCGCCTCGATGATGGTCACCTCGGCCCCGAAGGAGCGCCACACGCTGGCGAACTCGACTCCGATCACGCCGCCGCCCAGCACCACCACGCGCTCGGGCAGGTAGTCCAGGGTCAGCGCCTGATCGCTGGTGATGAACCGGCCACCGATCTCCAGCCCGGGCAGGGACTTGGCGTAGGAACCGGTCGCCAGCACGACAGAGCGCCCGGTGTAACGCCGCCCGTCGACGTCGACGGCGTTCGGGGCGACGAACCGGCCGGTGCCCTCGACGTAGTTGATGCCGCGGGAGGCCACCAACCCCTGCAGGCCCTTGAACATCTTGGCGACGATGCCGTCCTTGTACTTGTTCACCCCACCCATGTCGATGCCCTCGAGCGCGGTTTTCACCCCGAACTGGTGGCCGTCCCGCGCGGCGTCGGCCACCTCGGCGGCCTGCAGCAGCGCCTTGGTCGGGATGCAGCCCCGGTGCAGGCAGGTGCCGCCCAGCTTGTCCTGCTCCACCAGGGTGACCGACAGGCCCAGTTGCGCGGCGCGCAGCGCGCAGGCGTAACCGCCTGAGCCGCCGCCGAGGATCACCAGATCGGCGGCGGCATCCGTGGCTGGAGTGCTGGTCACGACAAGACGCTCCTCAAGCAAACGTCGGTAACGTGGAGTTGGACGCCAGGGTCATCTTGTCATCACGCCTGGCGTGTCGGCGACGTGGGCGAGCACGCGTAAGGAGGTACCCAGGTGGGTGTGCTGGATCGGCTCCTGGGCAGGCGCCGTCCTGGAACCAGGCGCGCCGCAACTGAGGCGGACGCCGACTATCTCGAGCAGTGGGCCGCGGCCCGTCGGGGAGTGGAGGCGTTCGTCGAGCCCCGCACCACGTTCACCGAGACCACCGTGGTGCTGGTCGCGCACGACGGTGAGTGGACCCGCCGCCGGATCGATGGCGGCCAGGGCGCTCGGCGGCTGGGCAAGCGGCTGCGGATCCCGGTCTATGACGTGCGTCAGGTCGGATATCCGCAGCGAATGCGGGACTACACCGCACGCCAGCGCATTCTCCGCGAGCGCGACTGAACTTTCAGCCCCGTGTGAACCCTCAGCCCCGCTCGGCGATGTCGGTGAGGACCGCGGCCAGCGTGCGGACCGGCACTCCGGTGCCGCCCTTGCTGGTGTATCCCCACGGTGCGCCGGTGTTGTAGGCCGGGCCCGCGATGTCCAGATGCGCCCAGGCGACGTCGGCGGGGACGAACTCAGACAGGAACACCCCGGCCATGAGCATTCCGCCGTAGCGGTGGTTCGCCACGTTGGCGATGTCAGCGAGCGCGGAGTCCAGATCGGAGCGCAGGTGCTCGGGCAGCGGCATGGCCCACCCGTTCTCCCCGACTTGCTGGGAGATCGCGGTGACCCGGTCGCGGAACTCGGGGGTGCCCATGATTCCCGGGGTGCGGTGGCCCAGCGCGACGACCTGGGCGCCGGTCAGGGTGGCGGTGTCGATGATGTAGTCCGGGGCGTCCTGCGCCGCGCGGACCAGCGCGTCGGCCAGAATCAGCCGCCCCTCGGCGTCGGTGTTGAGCACCTCGACGGTGCTGCCGCCGTACATCGTCAGGACGTCCCCGGGCCGGTACGCGGTGGCCGAGGGCATGTTCTCGGCCATCGGAATGGTGGCGATCACCTCCACTGGGAGCTCGAGCCGGGCGGCGAGCACCGCGGTGACGACCATGGCGGCCGCACCCGCCATGTCCATGGTCATCTCTTCCATCTTGGCCGCTGGTTTGATCGAGATCCCGCCGGTGTCGAAGGTGACCCCCTTGCCGACCAGCGCGACCTTCGCTCGCGGCGCGGGTGGGGTGTAATGCAGCCGGACCAGCCGCGGCGGGCGCGACGAACCGCCGCCGACGCCGAGGATGCCGCCGTAACCCTCGCGCCGCAGCGCCACCTCGTCGAGCACTTCGGTGCGCAGCCCGGCCGCCTGTGCCAGCGTGACGGCGCGGTCCGCGAACGAGGCCGGGTAGAGGTCGTTGGGCGGGGTGTTCACCAGGTCACGCGCGGCGGTGACCGCTTCGGTGATGGCGATGGCCCGGGCCAGGTCCCGTCGTGCTCCAGCGTCGTCGGCTGAGGGCACCGACAAATCCATCTGGCCCAGCGGCCCGTCGCCGTTGCGGGATCGGTAGGCGGTGAAGGCGTAGCCGCCCAGCGCGGTGCCCTCCGCGGTGGCGGCCAGGTCGATCCGGGACAACGTGGTGAGCGCCCGAGAGGTGCCCGACAGCGCCCGGGAGGCCGCGCCCGCGGCTCGGCGCACCTGCTCGCTGGTGGGCTGGTGCTCGACGGCGCCGAGACCAGTGGCGATCAGCAGTGGGGCGCTGATGGCGTCGCCGGTGGGCACTTTGATCACCTCGTCGGCCTTGCCTTTGGCCCCCAGCAGGGCCAACAGCGTGGTGAGCGTGCCGCCGAACGCCGCATCGACCACCTCGGCGCCGGGGAGCAGCCGGGGACCGTCATCGGTGGACATGGTCCCCACCACGAGGGCATCGACGGTCGCGGTGGTCACCTCGGCATCGGTGAGGCGCAGCGTCGGGGTGGTCACGGGTGATCTCCTCGCTGATCTGGAATGTTTCGAGGCGTGGGTGCGGTGGCTGGGTCTGTGGCCACGAGAGGTAGCGTTCCACAGCCGTGAGTACCGATCCGCACCGCGGACCCCTGCACACCCACCACGTCGACGCCGGCGCCACCCTCGGGCTGTTCGGCGGGTGGGAGATGCCGATCAGCTATCCCGGTGGAGGCATCGTCGCCGAGCACACCGCGGTGCGTGAGACCGTCGGTGTGTTCGACGTCACACACCTGGGCAAGCTCAGCATCACCGGTCCGGGTGCGGCGGCGCTCGTCAACTCCTGCTTCACCGCGGAGCTGGCCAAGATCGGCCCGGGGCAGGCCCAGTACACCCTGTGCTGCGCCGAGGACGGCGGAGTGCTGGACGACCTGATCGCCTACCTGGTCAGCCCGGAGGAGGTGTTCTGCGTGCCCAATGCCGCCAACGCCGCGCACGTCGCTCGCCTGCTGGCCGCCGCGGCGCCGCCGGGGGTGACGGTGGCCGATCAGCGGGACGAGTACGCCGTGCTCGCGGTCCAGGGGCCACGCTCGGCCGAGCTGCTCGCTACTGTCGTGAACGTCGCTGACATCGGTTACATGGCCTTCGCTGACACCCAGCATCAGGGCGTATCGGTGCGGGTGGGGCGCACCGGCTACACCGGCGAGCGTGGTTATGAGCTGTTGGCGCCCTGGGAGCACGCGCCCGCATTGTGGACTGAGCTGCTGGCCGCCGCCGGCCCGCTCGGTGGCCGCGCCTGCGGGCTCGGTGCCCGGGACACCCTGCGCACCGAGATGGGCTACCCGTTGCACGGCCAGGATCTGGGTCCGGACATCACTCCGCCGCAGGCTGGCCTGTCCTGGGCGATCGGCTGGGACAAGCCGGCTTTCTGGGGACGCCAGGCGCTGCTCGCCGAGCGCGGCGCCGGCCCGTCCCGGCGATTGCGCGGGCTGCGCGCCCTCGGGCGCGGGGTGCCGCGACCGCACATGACGGTGCGGTCCACGGCGGGGGCGCCGCTGGGGGAGACCACCTCGGGCACGTTCTCCCCCACGCTGCGCACCGGCATCGCGCTGGCGCTGCTCGATCCCGCCGTGCGGCCAGGGGAGCGCGTCGAGGTCGACGTCCGTGGTCGGGCGCTGCCGTGTGAGGTGCTCACACCCCCTTTCGTGCCCTCCCACGTGCGCTAGCTGGCGAGTCGGGCCATCGTTGATGGGCCATCGTCGGGTGGGCAAGTGTGACGCACGGTAAAAGTAGTGGGACGTCCTACCATTTTTGCGTATGACCGGCTACCGTGCTGGGCATGAGCCCCGAGCCGCTGTTCACCCGGTTGCCGCACCCTTCTCCGGTGACGCCGCGGCGGCGAGCGGAGATCCTGGCCGAGCCGGGCTTCGGCCGTTACTTCACCGACCACATGGTGGAGATCTCCTGGACCGCCGGCCGCGGTTGGCACGATCCGCGGATCGGCCCCTACCGGCAGCTCGAGATGGACCCGGCCAGTATGGTGCTGCACTACGGGCAGGCGATCTTCGAAGGCCTCAAGGCCTATCGCCAGCCGGACGGGGCGGTGTCCGCGTTCCGCCCGCTGGCCAATGCCGCCCGGCTGCGCGCCTCAGCTCGTCGGCTGGCGATGCCAGAGTTGCCCGATGAGCTGTTCTTCGGTTCGCTGCGCGAATTGGTGCGCGCCGACAACGGCTGGGTGCCCGCCGCCGGTGGAGAAGACACCTTGTACTTGCGGCCGATGCTGTTCGCCACCGAGGTGAGCCTCGGGGTGCGCGCGGCGACGGCTTACCAGTACCTGGTGATCGCGTCCCCCGCCGGTCCGTATTTTTGCGGTGGGCTCAAGCCGGTCCGCGTGTGGCTGTGCACCGAATATGTCCGGGCCGCACCCGGCGGCACCGGGGCCGCCAAGTTCGCCGGGAACTACGCCGCCTCGCTGCTGGCCCAGCAACAAGCCGCCGAGAAGGGCTGCGACCAGGTCGTGTGGCTGGACGCGGTTGAGCGGCGCTGGGTGGAGGAAATGGGCGGGATGAACCTCTACTTCGTCTTCGGAGAGGGGAAGCAGGCCCGCCTGGTGACTCCGGAGCTCACCGGAGCCTTGCTGCCCGGTATCACCCGTGACTCACTGCTCACCCTGGCCCGAGATCATGGACTCACCGTCGAGGAGCGACGGATCTGCACCGAGGAATGGGAGAAGGGCGTGCGGTCCGGGGACATCTCGGAAGTCTTCGCCTGCGGCACTGCGGCCGTGATCACCCCCGTCGGCCAAGTCGCCCACGCCGAAGGCGAATTCACCATAGCCACCGGCGCCCCCGGCCCCGTAACCACCCACCTGCGCGCATCCCTCACCGCCCTCCAACAAGGCACCACCCCCGACCCCCACCACTGGATGACCCCCCTTTCTTAACCCCCCCTCCCCGACATGGAGACATATCGGGGTCAATACGGCCCGTATAGCCCCGATATGTCTCCATGTCGGAGATCAACCTGTCGCGCAGGCGGCTAGGATTAGGGTGGTGGTTAGTTCTGTGGTGGCGCCTAGGGTGTCGCCGGTTAGTCCTCCTAGGCGGCGGGTGGTGTGCTTTGAGAGGGCTAGCACCGCTAGGGCGGCTGCGGTGACGGCTAGTGGGCCCTGCCAGGGGCGTCCGGGGACCGCCAGTAGGCCGCCAGCCAGCAGGACCACCGCCCAGGCCACCGCGACCGCGGGTCGTTGGCTGCCGGCCACCAGCGCCCCCATGCCGGCTGGCCGGGCCGGAGGCACACCCACCCGGGCGCACCAGCTGTAGGCGGCCCGTCCCGCGACCATCGCCAACACCACGGGCACCAACCGGCCGGCCGCGGTGAGCGCTCCCAGCGCGGCCGCCTGCGTGGCCAGCACCAGCACCAGCGCGGTCACGCCGAACGGCCCGCTCGCCCCGTCGCGCATCACCTCCAGCGCGCGGCTCGGCCCGCCGTAGCAGCCGAGCCCGTCGGCGGTGTCGGCCAGCCCGTCCAGGTGCATCCCGCGAGTCAGCCCGGCCAGCGCCGCCACTCCAGCCAACCCGGTCAGCGGAGCCGGAGTGCCCAGCGCGTGCAGCGCGGCCAGCAGCCCAGCGATCAGCACACCCAACCCGGCGCCAACCACGGGCGCCCAGTACAGCGCCTGGCGGGCGAGGGTCCGATCCACCTTGACTGGTGTGCCCACCGGCACGACGGTCAACCAGGACAGCGCCAACCGCAGTCCTTGGCTCATCTGATGGGTGGCTCTTCAAGGCCGGCCAACCCCTCGGTTGGCCGGCCTTGAAGAGCCACAAACGGCGACGGGGCAGCCGCTGGCCCGGAGACGCCCGCGTCGGCGAAGGTGGCCATCTCGGCGAGCACCCGCACCGACATCTGCACCAGCGGCAGCGCGGCCACCGCGCCCGAGCCCTCACCCAGCCGCATCCCCAGCTCCAGGATTGGCTCCAGCTCCAGATGCTCCAGCGCCAGGGTGTGCGCGGGCTCCGCCGAGCGGTGCCCGGCCACCCACCACCGCCGTGCTCCTGGCGCGAGCTCCTCGGCGAGCATCGCCGCCGCCGTGACGACCACACCGTCGAGAATCACCGGGGTGCGCCGCACCGCGGCCTGGGCCAGGAACCCGGCCATCGCGGCGATGTCGGCACCGCCCGCGGTGCGGACCAGCGCGAGCGGATCACCGACGACCGGGCGGGCCCGGCGCAACGCGTCGCGGATCACCGCCGCTTTGCGCATCCAGCCGGCGTCGTCGATCCCGCTGCCACGGCCCACGACCGCCACCGGTTCCGCCCCGGTGAGGGCCGCCACCAGCACCGCGGCGGGGGTGGTGTTGCCGATCCCCATGTCGCCCGCGATCAGCAGGTCAGCGCCCCGGTCGACTTCCTCGTCGGCGATCGTCACCCCAGCGGTTAGCGCCTGGATCACTTCCGTGTCGGTCAGCGCGTCCCGCCGGTGGATCGCGCCGCTGCCTCGGCGAACCTTGTGCCTGGTGACCAGCGGTGGCCCGGTGACCGAGTCCGGATCGCAGTCCACGGCCACATCGACCACTCGTACCGCCGCCCCGGCCGCCGCGGCGAGCACGTTCACCGCCGCCCGCCCGCTCAGGAAGTTGCCCACCATCTGCTGGGTGACCTCGCTGGGATAGGCGGAAACCCCGTGCGCGGCGACACCGTGATCTCCGGCGAACACGACAAGCTGTGGGTGGGCGAACGGATGTGGTGGGCAGGCCCCTTGGCAGGAGCTCGCCCACACTCCCAGCTCCTCCAGGCGGCCCAAGGAGCCCGCCGGCTTGGTCAGTTGCTCATGGCGGGCCACCGCTTCCCGGTGGGCTTGCTGGTCGGGTGGCGTGATCTCGGGGAACTCCACGTGGCTCAGCTCGTGCTCCCTGTCCATCAAATATCACCGTCCGTGACATCTCCATACAACGATCCCGCAATATCAACGCAGCGTGACAGGCAGCCCCGCCACCAGCAGCAGCACCTCATCGCACACTGCGGCGAGCGCGGCGTTGAGCGCACCGAGCTCGTCGCGCAGCAGCCGCCCCGCGCGCGTCGGCGGTACAACGCCAAGCCCAACCTCCGCGCTCACCAGCACCAGCCGGGCCGGGCAGGCCGCCACCGCCGAGACCAGCTCAGCGCACCGCGCGCGACAGTCGCGTAACGCGGTCGTGTTACCCGCCCAGGCGTCGGCGTCATCCAATTCCCCGGTCAGCCAGGTGGCGATGTCGTCGACGAGCACGGGGACCGGCCCCGATGCGCGCAGCGCGGCTGGGAGGTCGGCTGGCGTGGCGGTGCGCCAGCCCAGTGGCCGCCGCGCCACATGCGCGGCGATCCGCGCTTCCCATTCCGCGTCGCCGGGCACTGACCGGGCGGTCGCCAGGTAGTCCACCCGCGTAACACTCAGTAATCCCTCGGCGTGGGCGGACTTGCCCGAGCGGGCACCTCCGAGCACCAGCGTCCGCACCCGCTGAGGCTACCGTCAGGTGCACCGGGTGCGAGCGGCGGTGCGAGGACGGCAGTGAAGAGTTGGCGGTGGAAGGGGAGTAGCCAGATGGCTCTGCGGTGGCGCTACCAGGATCTGGACGGTGGCCAGGTGAGCGGACCAGACGTTGTCTTTGACGACCAGGCCGACGCCGAGGATTGGCTCTCCCTCGAATGGCCGGGACTGCTCGAGGGCGGCGTGGCGGCGGTCACCCTGCTTGACGGGATGTCCGTGGTGTACGGCCCGATGAGCCTGCGGCCGTAGCCAGCCCGCGCTGCGCTGGCGTGGTTAGAGCTGGGCCAGGCCCGGTTAGGGGATCGGGTCGCCGGGACCGACGCGGGGCTTGGGCACCCGCATTCTGCGCAGCTGGGTCGCCCGGGTCATCGCGTAGAACCCCAGTCCCCTCCCGGACTCCGCCGCTTCGGGGAACCGCTCGCGGACGCGACGCTTGACGGTCCGGCCCAGCAGCACCCCCTCGACAATGATCGCGACAAGCATCACCATCGACACGAGCGTCGCATACTGTTGCACGAACGGCGATCGCACCAGGGTCACCACGATCACCAGCAGGGCCAGCGGCATGAACGCCCCAGCGAGGTTCCGCCGAGAATCCACCAGATCCCGCACATAGGCTTTCACCGGGCCCCTGTCTCGGGGCAGTAGGTACTTCGGGTCTCCCGCCAGCATGCGCTCCCGGCGTTGCGCCGTCGCGTCGCGGCGTTGGGCCTTGGACCCGCGCATCCGGCGCAATGCTTCCCGCTGGGTCCGCGGTGGGGGTGGCGCGGGGCCTCGCTTGTGGCCCTGGGCCTCCCGGCGGCTCGGCGTGGGCCTGCCCTTGCCACCGCCCCGGGCTCGATGGCTCATCTCGTCCGGATTGGGCTCCCGCACCACCGCCGGCTCCGGTTCGGTGGCTCCGGGGCCGGTGTTTCCGCGCAGGAACCTCACCTGGCCAGCCTAGGGCACCGGCCGGGCAGGTGGGCGATCTGTGGGTGCCGGTGGGGGAATCGCTCGTCGGCCTAGGGCGTTCGCGTACAGTAGAGATTTATCCGTGCTGAGCGTCGATCCCCAGGGGGAGCCAATGAGCGTCGAGAACATCGCCGACACCGAAGTGAGCACGCACGGTGTCGAGCTCACCGCTGCCGCTGCCGCCAAGGCGAAGGCGCTGCTCGACCAAGAAGGTCGGGACGACATGCACCTGCGCATCGCCGTGCAGCCAGGTGGTTGTGCCGGGTTGCGCTACCAGCTCTTTTTCGATGAGCGCACGCTGGACGGAGATGCCAAGCGGGACTTCAATGGCCTCGGCGTGATCGTCGACCGGATGAGCGTGCCCTACCTGCAAGGCGCTGTGATCGATTTCGTGGACACGATCGAGAAGCAAGGCTTCACGATCGACAACCCCAACGCGGGTGGTTCGTGCGCCTGTGGGGACTCCTTCAACTAACCCACCGCTGGTTGGATCTGCGCGGCTTGGACCTGCGCGGCGTTAAAACTGCGCAGGCTTAGACCTGGACCGGGTAGCGCGGTTCGGGTACTGCGGGGATGATGCGCTGCTCGAAGAAGATGCCGTGCCACAGCATGAAGACCAGTACCGCCCAGATTCGCCTGCTGTGATCTCGTGGTCCGCGGCGGTGCTCGTCGAGCATCCGGTGTACCGCCGCGAGGTCCAGGAACTCCGCGGTGAGCGAGTCATTGATGATGCCGCGGGCCCAGTCGTGCAGATCCTCGCGTAGCCAGTGCCGGATCGGAACCGGGAATCCGAGCTTGCGCCGGTTCAGCACATGCGCGGGCACGATGTCGCGCAGCGCCTGGCGCAGTGCGTGCTTGGTAGTGACACGGGTGATCTTCTCGGTGAACGGGATGGTCGATGCCACCCGAAACACCTCTGGGTCGAGGAAGGGCACCCGGAGCTCCAGTGAGTTGGCCATGGTCATCTTGTCGGCCTTGACCAGGATGTCACCACGCAGCCAGGTGAACAGGTCCACGTGCTGCATGCGAGCGATCGGATCCCAGCCGGTGGAGGCGTCGTAGGCAGCCGCCGTGACGTCGGCGTGCGAGACAGCTGGATCGTATCCGGGCAGCACCGCGCGTAGCTGGTCGTCCCGGAAGATCCGAGCGTTCCCGTAGTAGCGCTGCTCCAGCGTCAATGCGCCGCGCCGAAGCAAATCCTTGCCGCGCACTCCCTCCGGGATCCGGGTAGAGATCCGGCCCAGCGCGCGGCGCAGCCCGCCGGGGACCTTCTCGAACGCGGCCAGCGACAGCGGTTCCCGGTAGATGGTGTACCCGCCGAAGAGCTCATCGGCGCCCTCCCCGGACAGCACCACCTTGACGTGTTCCCGCGCCTCCCGGGCGATGAACCACAGCGGCACCAGCGCGGGGTCGGCCACCGGATCGTCGAGATACCACACGATCAGCGGCAGCGCGTCGGCCAGTTCGGTGGCCGAGACGGTGCGGACCACGTGCCGGACGCCGATCGCGGCCGCCGACTCCGCGGCCACGTCCACCTCGGAGTAACCCTCCCGCTCGAAGCCGGTGGTGAAGGTGATCAGATCCGGGTTGTGCTCGCGGGCCAGCGCCGCGATGGCGGTGGAGTCGATCCCACCAGACAGGAACGCCCCGACGGTGACGTCGGCCCGCATGTGCTTGGCGACCGAGTCCCGCAACGCCGCGCTGATCTCGTCGTGCAGGACCCGCGCGTCGGCGTCGGAGCTGAGCTGGCGGGGCCGGAAATGGGGATGGAAGTACCGCTCGGTGACCGGTGTGCCACCAGGGGACAGGGTGAAGGAGGTGCCGGACTCGATGCGGGTGATCCCGGTGTGCAGGGACGCCGGTTCCGGGACGTACTGCAAGGTCAGGTAATGCTGCAGCGCGCGGCGGTCCAGCTCTGGGGCCACTCCCAGCGACGGCGCCAGCTCAAGCAGGCTCTTCTTCTCGCTGGCGAACGCCACTCCGGCGGGCCCGGCGCAGCTGTACAACGGCTTGATGCCGAAGGGATCACGGGCCCCGAAGGCGACCCGAAGCTTCGCGTCCCAGATGACGAACGCGAACATTCCCCGCAGCCGCCCCACAGCAGCCGGCCCGAGGTGATGGTATGCCGCGACGACGACCTCGGTGTCACCGTCGGTCGCGAAGGCCGCGCCGTACGGATCACGACGAAGCTCCTCCCGGAGCTCCAGATAGTTGTAGATCTCCCCGTTGCACAGGATCGTATAGCGCTCCGGCATGCCCGGTGGCCCCCAGCGTAGCGGCTGGTGGGAGTGCGCCAGATCGATGATGGACAGCCGGTTGAAGCCGAGCACCATGTCAGCGTCGTGCCAGGTCCCCGTCTCATCGGGTCCGCGATGGCGCTGGCATCGCAGCGCCGAGGTCACGTCCGCCACTCGCCGCTCGGCGTCCTGCCGCGCGGTCAGCAGTCCCAGCAACCCGCACACGTACCCGCCCTCTCCTCAGTGACCCAGTATCCGCAGTGACCCAGTATCCGCAGTGACCCAGTATCGTCATCGACCCGACATCCGCAGCGGCCCAGTATGACGCCGGGTGCCGGGCTACGTGCGCCCTGGGCGCACTCTGGGGCCCGCTTTGGTTTAGGCTCCTAGCGGTGGGCTTCCTGGCGGCATCGGGCGACGAGGGGGAGCGAGGGGTGATCGCTGTGGACCGTTGCCGAGCGGTTCGGCTGCTGAAGGTGGCCGGGCTGGCCGGAATGGTTGCCGTCCTGTCCAGCGGATGTTCGGTGTATCAGGCTTTCGCGTTTGGTTGGCCGGAGGGGATCACCCCCCAAGCCGAGCGGATGCGCGACCTGTGGATCTGGTCGACGGTGGCGGCGTTGGCGATCGGGTTGATTGTCGCAGTACTGATCGTAGGGACGGTTGTCTTCTGTCGGAAAAAATCCGATGAGATACCCCGTCAGACCCAGTATAACCTGCCGCTGGAGATCATCTACACGGTCATCCCGTTCGTGATCGTCGTGGTGCTTTTTTACTTCACTGTGACGACTCAGGACTTCGTCCTCGCTAAAGTCGATAATCCGGCGCTGCGGGTGCGGGTAGTCGCCTTCCAGTGGAACTGGGACTTCGAATATCTGCAGGACAAGCCGGGTGCAGGTGGCAGCTACCCCGTCCGGCTTACCGAAGACGGCGAACCACTGTCCACGATAGGATCATCGGCCGTCATTCCGCTCCTGGTGGTGCCAACCAATCGGGTAGTGGAATACCAGCTTTTTTCCAGAGATGTCCTGCACTCGTTCTACATTCCGGATTTTCTCTTCAAGCGCGATGTCTTCCCGCGCCCGGAGAAGAACAACACCGACAACGTCTTCCAGACCACCGTGGAGCGCCCGGGTGCTTTTGTCGGTCGCTGCGCCGAGTTGTGTGGCACCTACCACTCGATGATGAACTTCGAGCTCCGTGCGTTGCCACCGGATCTGTTCGACCGGTACCTGGCCGTGCGAGCTCAGATCAACCCGCGAACGCAACGTTCCTACACGGCGGGTGAGGCGCTCGCGCAGCTGAACTGCGGTGAGCTGTGCGCCCCCGAGGCCGTGACGACCTCGCCGTTCAACACCGATCGCACCGCTCGCGACGCGCAGCAGGCCCGTGGTGGCAGCTAACCTTCAGTATGTCGAGCGAGAGTCCCTCCGGCAGGTTCGAGAGCGAGGCGCACGATGAAGATCGAAGCACGGATCTTCGAGTTCCTGGCGGTGTTCTTCTTCTTGTCCGACGTGGTCTATGGACTCTGGTCGCATGATCCGGCCGGGACTGCGGGGCTGACGCTGTCCGGTGGGCTGGCTCTCATCCTCGGCACCTACTTGCGGTTCGTCGCCCGGCGAGTCCAGATGCGTCCTGAGGACAACTCCGAGGCGGAGATCTCTGACGGCGCTGGTGAGATGGGTTTCTTCTCGCCAGGCAGTTACTGGCCCATCGGGATGGCGGGAGCGGCGAGCGTGATCGGGCTCGGGCTGGCCTTCGATCAATGGTGGATGGTGGTGCTCGGTGTCCTGAGTGTCCTCGGCACAGTCGCCGGGTTGATCTTCGAATACCACGTCGGTCCCAAGGCGGAGTGACCACCGCTGTCGCTGAAGCAGGAATTATTCCGTTGGGGTTCTATTCCCTGGGCTGCTGCGGCCGGCCAGCCAACTCTCGGCCGACTCCGTTGCCAGCGGCTTCCCGCCGGGCATTCTCCAGAGCGCTCGTCTGATCCGCGGGGTCTGGCTTGAACAGGGAACCGGGCATGGGGGAACCGGCGGAGCCAAGCTGGTTCATCCGCTTGGGTACCCGGGCACCCTGGTACTCCAGCGGGATGGGATGGCCGTGCCCGTCGGCACCACCGAGGGGCTGGTGCACCTCAATGAACTCACCGTGGGGCAGCCGCTTGACGATGCCGGTCTCAATTCCGTGCTCCAGAATCGACAGGTCGGCGCGCTGCAGGCCGAGGCAGATCCGGTAGGAGACGTAGTACGAGATTGGTGGCAACAGCAGCAGGCCGATGCGTCCGGCCCACGTGGTGGCGTTCAGCGAGATGTTGAAGGCGTACGCGATGACGTCGTTGCCGCCCGAGAGTAGTAGCACGAACATGAACGAGATAGCCATCATGCCCAAACCGGTTCGCACCGGGGCGTCCCGGGGGCGTTGCAACAGGTTGTGCGAGGCGAAATCTTTGGTGAGCTTGCGCTCGATGGCGGGGTATCCAAAGGTAAGGCCGAACATGATCCCGGGGAGCACCATCGTCGGCCAGAACGACGCGGGGATCATGTAATTGCCCAGGTAGAGCTCCCAGGCGGGCCACAGCCGAGTGGAGCCGTCCAACCAACCGACGTACCAGTCGGGCTGCGAGGCCGCCGAAACCTGGGACGGGTTGTACGGGCCGAAGTTCCATATCGGGTTGATCTGGAACAACCCGGCCAAGATGCAGATCACACCGATGTTCGTCATGGCGAAGCCGCCGGCCTTCGTCGCGAAGATCGGCAGGATGCGGATGCCGACCACATTGCGCTCGGTGCGCCCGGGCCCGGGGAACTGTGTGTGCTTCTGGTACCAGACCAGCCCGAGATGTACGGCGATGAGAGCGACCAGGATGCCCGGGATGATCAGCACGTGCACGATGAAGAATCGGGGAATGATCACAGTGCCGGGGAACAGACCCCCGAAGATCGCCCACTGCAACCAGGTGCCGATCACCGGTGGCGACATGATGATCGACGAGATGATGCGGAGCCCGGTTCCGGAGAGCAGGTCGTCGGGCAGTGAGTAGCCGGTGAGGCCCTCCAGACCGGCCAGCAGCACGAGGGTCACGCCGATCGTCCAGTTCGTGTCCCTCGGCTTGCGGAAGGCGCCGGTGAAGAAGACACGGAACATGTGGATGATGATGGCGGCGACGAACAGCAGCGCTGCCCAGTGGTGCACCTGCCGGACGAACAGCCCACCGCGGACATCGAAGGAGATCTGCAGCGTCGACTCGAACGCCCGGGACATCTCGATCCCGCGGAGGTTTTGGTAGACACCGTTGTACGTGACGTCCTGCATGGAGGGGTCGAAGAACAGCGTCAGGTACGTCCCCGACAGCAGCAGCACGATGAAGCTGTTCAGCGCGATCTCACCGAGCATGAACGACCAGTGCGTCGGGAAGACCTTGTTGATCTGCCGGCGCATGCCGGCTGCCAGGTGAAACCGCTGGTCAAGCTGGTCGGCTGCCTCGCCTGCCTTGGTGGCCAAGCCTCCGGATCCGGCTGTGGTCGGCGTCGTCATCGCGCTCATGACCTCCGCTCCCAGAACGCTGGTCCCACGGGTTCGCTGAAGTCACCCTTGGCGTAGAAGTATCCCTCATCGTTCACGCTGATGTGCAGCTGAGGCAAGGGTCTGGTGGCCGGGCCGAAGACCGGCTTGGCGTACGCCAGCATGTCGAACTGGGACTGATGGCAGGGACACAGCACCCGAGCGTCCTGGGCCTCGTACAGCGAAGCGGGGCAACCCAGATGGGTGCAGATCTTCGAGTACGCGTAGAAGTCGCCGTAGTGGAAGTCGACTTGGTCCCTGCGCTGGGTCACCCGCGCCGCCTGCTCTGGGTACAACCGGATGAGTATCACCGGACTGTTGGAGGCGGTCATCACATCGTGTGCTTCCTGTGCCGACCAGGAGCGCTTGTACGGGAAGACGGTCGCGATGCTGCCAGCGGCAAGATCTTCAGGGCGAGCAAGGCTGAGTTGCTCGGCGTCATAGCGCAGGAATACCGGCTCGCCGTTGTACGAGGCCCAGGGTGTTACCCACAGCGCGGCGTGGTCCCCGCCCTTCCATGGGTTGCGGATCAGGCCGCCCAGGGCGAAGACGCCCACCCCAGCACCGAGCACGCCGGCGCCGAACCCGGCCGATCGCGTGATCAGGGATCTCCGACCGATGCCGCTGCGGGCCCCGGTGTCGGCCAGGATCGCGCCCGTGGTCACCCGGTCCACTTCCGAGGAACCGCCGATGTGGCGCTGCTGTACCGCGGTCTCGTGTGGTAGCAGGTTCTTGGCGTAGGCGATCGTTCCGCCGCCGATGGCGAACACCGCCAACCCGAGCAGCACCCCGATTATCGGCGTATAGAGTTGGTAGAGCAGGTGGCGATCGCCGGGGGTGCCGGGCGGGGCATACTCGAAAGGCAGGAACAGGTAGGCCGCCAGGAAACCCAGCCCGGCCAGCGCCGCGAGGACGAACCACCCCGCCACCATGCGTTCGGTGCGCTTCTCCGCCCGGGTTCCCGGCACCGGGAACGGATCCTCCCGGTGGGTGATGGTCACCTCGTCCAGCGCCAAACCCACCCGGACCAGCTCTTCGGGGGTCAACTTCGCCAGCTCCGCGGCACTGAGGTCCGCATCATTGGGCGGCTGTCGCTGCCCAATGGGCCTCCCGTGCCCGCTCATGCCCTCGATCCAATCCACAGCGTGATACCGACCAGTGCTGAGATACCAATGAGCCACGAGACGGCACCTTCTGGGACTGGCCCGAAACCCCCGAGCGCGTAGCCACCCGGATTGTTGGGTGCCCTGGCGAACGATTCCACGTAGGCGATGATGTCCCGCTTCTGCGCCACGGTGAGCTGCCCGTTGGAGAACCTGGGCATACTCTGCGGTCCGCTGATCATCGCGGAGTAAATCTGCTGCGGGTCCACGTTCCTGATCTCAGGCGCGAACTGGCCAGAGGACAGTGCGATGCCGCGTCCAGTGAAGTTGTGGCAGGAAGCGCAGTTGAGTCGGAACAAATCACCGCCCTCAGCCGGATCGCCGCCGATGAGGCTGCTACGCGATGGCACCACCGGACCGCCGCCGTTAGCCTGCACGAAGGCACCCAGCGCGTCGGTCTGCTCAGGGGTGAACCTGGATGGCTTCTCGGGCTCCTGCGCTTCCTGACGCACCGCGGGCATCCGCCCGGTGGAGACCTGGAAGTAGACCGCGGCCTCACCGACACCGATCAGACTGGGCCCGCGGTCCAGTACGCCCTGCAGGTTCGTGCCGTGGCAGGTGATGCAGGCGTTGTTGTAGAGCTGCTCGCCCTGACGCACCAGCGCTGGGTCGGTCTGCATCGGATGGGTCGAAGTCTGTTGGTCCAGATTCTCCTGGGCGCGCGCGGTCTGTGGCTGGGGGGCGAACACCGTGTACAGCCCGCCGAGAGCCAGCAATGCCACGCCGAGCGCGAGCGTCCCGGACAACCGACGACGCAAGCGGTTGTGTCCCGCCCGCCGCCCTGCCCGCTGCGGTGCCTGATTAGTCATCAGTCTCGGCTACCCTTGCTGTCTTGTTCGGCGGTTGTCTTTGCGGTTGTCTTTTTTGGGGGTGCTCAGGGCAAGAAGTAGATGGTGGCGAACAGGCCAATCCACACCACGTCGACGAAGTGCCAGTAGTACGACACGACGATCGCGGCGGTGGCTTGGGCCGGAGTGAACTTGCTCAGCTTGGTCCGGACGATGAGGAAGATGAACGCGATCAGGCCTCCGGTCACGTGCATGGCGTGGAATCCGGTGGTGAGGTAGAACACAGTGCCGTAGGCGCCCGACTGGATCGTGACACCCTGCTCCGTGACGAGGTTGTGGTATTCGTTCAGCGCCCCCAGCACGAACAGCAAACCCATAACGAACGTGATCGAGTACCATAGTCGCAGCCCGAAAACATCTCCCTGCTCGGCCTTGAACACCCCCAACTGACAGGTGAACGACGAGGCCACCAGGATGATCGTGATCACCAGGGCGTAGGGAATGTCGAGGCGGATCGGCTGCCCGGTCACCGCGTTGACCGGCGGCCACGGACCGTCGTGCTGGGCCTTCACCGTGAAGAACATGGCGAACAGACCAGCGAAGAACATCAGCTCGCTGGACAGCCATACGATCGTTCCGACGCTGACCATGTTGGGCCGGTTCAGCGAGTGCACCCGTTGGCTGATCGCGGGCCCTGCCAGGCTGGACGAGGTCACGCTCAGCATTATGGCGAAAGCTGCCGCCGTATGCCGGACCGGGGCCGACAGATGCCGCAAAGAGTGACAGCCCGGTATCTCCGAGGCGCTTGACCGTATAGGATCCGCACGATGAACGCTTCGGGCGACGCCAGCACGGTGCTGGTCTTCAGCCACCGGCCGGAAGTGCGCGAGGCCATCATCAACGCGCTCGGACCGCGGCCCTCGGTCGACGTCGGCCGCGTGCGCTACGTGGAGGCCGGGACGATCGCCGAGGTGCTGGCCGAGGTCGATGCGGGTGGCGTGGACCTGGCGATCCTGGACGGTGAGGCGCAGCCCACCGGCGGGATGGGGTTGTCCCGCCAGCTCAAGAACGAGATCACGCGGTGCCCGCCGGTGATCGTTGCCGTGCGGCGCAGGGACGACCGGTGGCTGGCGGTCTGGTCGCAGGCTGATGCCGTGATCGTGCACCCGCTGGATCCGTTGGTCGCCGCCGAGACCGTGGCCGAGGTGCTGCGCTCGTCGCGGTCTCGGGCGGCGAAGGGTTGATAGGGGGGTTGACCGGCTGGCCAGCCCTGCTGAGCCAGCTGATCGCGGGCACTGACCTGGACGCCCAGGACGCGACGTGGGCGATGGACCAAGTGATGTCCGGTGTCGCCACCCAGGCCCAGATGGCCGCGTTCGTGGTGGCGCTTCGGGCCAAGGGTGAAACTCCGGCGGAGATCGCCGGCTTGGCCGATGGCATGCTCGCCCACGCCCGCCGAGTGGACGTCCCGCAGCGGGTGCTCGATGTCGTGGGCACCGGGGGTGACCGCGCGCACACCGTCAACATCTCCACGATGGCGGCGCTGGTGGCCGCCGCGGCTGGCGCGCCGGTGGTCAAGCACGGCAACCGTGCGGCGTCCTCACAGTGCGGCGCCGCCGACGTGCTCGAGGCGCTCGGCGTGGCGATCGATCTCGGTCCGGAGCAGGTGGCGCGGTGCGTCACGGAGGTGGGAATCGGTTTCTGCTTCGCGCCCCTGTTTCATCCGGCGATGCGACACGCGGCGGCGATGCGCTCGGAGATCGGGATCCCCACCGCCTTCAACGTCCTCGGCCCGCTGGTCAACCCCGCGCAGCCGGCTGCCGCGCTGGTGGGTTGCGCGGATCCACGGTTAGCGCCGGTGCTGGCTCAGGTGCTCGCCGACCGCGGTGTCAGCGCGCTGGTGGTACGCGGCGACGACGGGCTCGACGAGCTCACCACCACGACCACCACCTCGGTGTGGGTGGTCGACGGCGCCGCCGTGCGGAGTGCGCAGGTGGACCCGGTTTCCCTGGGCGTGCCCCTGGCCCGCCGGGAGGATCTGCGCGGTGGGGACGCCGCGACCAATGCCGATGCGGTGCGTCACCTGCTCGCCGGTGAGCCTGGTCCGGTTCGCGACGCCGTGCTCCTCAATGCCGCCGCGGCGCTTGCCGCGCACCGCGGCTGGGCCGGAGACCTCGTCGGCGAACTCGCGGCGATGACCCAACGTGCGGCCACGGCGGTGGACTCGGGCGCCGCGGCGGCGCTGCTGGAACGCTGGGCGAGGCTGACTGTCGAGCTGTCCGCGACTGCGCCCTTGTCCTACGGACAGTAACCACCGATCACAAAACGCCACTACCGAATGGCGTAACTCCGCCTTTTGGGTGATGGTCCGCGCCCAATCGCACAAACGGACGTTAGGCGACATGCGCGGGATGATCTCCCGCTACCAGTGATCACGCATCCGGGCGTTCAGGTCCGGGAATGGGGGATAGCTGCGAGTGGTGTCCCATCGTCAGAACCGCGTCCTGGGGAGCGTGGCGGCCGGGGTGGCGTTCGTTGCTGTGCTGAGCATGCCACCAGCGCTCGCGGCGGCCGAACCAGCCCCCGCTCCCAATCCCCCCGCCGCCGATCCCGCCGCCGTGCATCCGCCCGCGCCTGATCCGATGGCGAGTGTGGCGCAGGCTCGAGCATTGAGCCGTCAAGCCGAGGTAATCACCGAGCAGTGGAAGCTGGCGACCGACCGGCTGCTGGCTCGTCGTGCTGATGCGGACCGGGCGCATGCCGACGCGGCGGCCGCAAGGGCCACCGCCGACCAGGCTCGCACGTCGCAGAGCGCGTTCCGCGCTCAGGTGGATCGGCTGACCAGCGCAACCTTCGAGGGTGTGCGGGTCAGCAGTTTGACGGCGATGCTGATCAGCGACTCGCCGCAACACTTCATGGATCAAATGTCCGCGCTGGACGTGCTGGCGGTGAGCAATCGGGCGGCGATGGACAAGCTGGCGGCCGCCGTCTCCCGGGCCGGCCAGGCGGAGCTTGTCGCCACCGACGCCGAGACGCGAGCGGCCGTGGCTGAGCTCGACGCCGAGCGGATAGCGGGGGATGTGGCCCAGGCCCGGCTTGAGATGGGCCGCCAGATCACTCTCGTGCAGGAGCGCCTCGGCAAGCTGACCCCCGAGGAGTTCTCCCACTATGCCTCCGAGGGATTCACCGACTATCCGATCAACCTGGTCGGTGACACCCTCGGGATCAGGGCCTTGCGGGCCGCGCTGACCCGGCAGGGGGCACCGTACATCTGGGGCGCTGAAGGCCCGAGCACCTTCGATTGCTCAGGTCTGGTGATGTGGGCTTACCGCCAGGCCGGAGTGAGCTTGCCGAGGGTGGCCTTCGACCAGTCCAGAGTGGGCACCCCGGTGGTGTCCGGCCTGTTGCCGGGAGACCTCATCGCGCTGTACTCGCCGGTGAGTCACATCGGCATGTACGTGGGCAACGGTCTGTACATCAACGCCCCGCAGAGCGGTGACGTGGTCAAGGTCTCTCGAGTCCCGTGGCATGACGTCGCGGCGATCCGCCGGATCGGATGATCGGCAC
Source organism: Pseudonocardiaceae bacterium (assembly GCA_039924425.1). Classification (GTDB taxonomy): domain Bacteria; phylum Actinomycetota; class Actinomycetes; order Mycobacteriales; family Pseudonocardiaceae. The sequence continues at coordinate 44,963 of JBDTAX010000045.1, read as the reverse complement.
TCTCCGGAACACTCTCCCGAAATTGTCAGTGTCGCGGTCTAGCGTCCGCAGTGACCAGCTCACCAGCGAGACGGAGCCGAAATGATAGTGGATTGCGACCGGTGTGAGGTACGTGGCGGCGCCTGTCAGGACTGCGTCATCACCCTGCTACTTGGAGCCCCGCCGGCTGGCGTCGAGTTGGACGCCACCGAACGGCAAGCGTTGCACACCTTGGCCGAGGTTGGCATGGTGCCCCGGCTGCGACTGGTTGATCGTCACCAGACCTGCGCGGTCCCTTTGGCGACGACCGACACCGGAGTCCTCCTGCGAAAGGGCGCTGAGCGGTGTGCGCTCGACGATGAGCGGTCTAGGCGACAGGTATGCTGATCGGCGAGGGCGGTGTTGTTCTGGGATGCGGTGGCGTTCATCGTGCCCAGCGGTCACTTCGGCCCATCGTCGCGTACAGGTGGTGACAGCGTCGCTGGCTTTTCATATTCTTCCCGAGGCCTTGCGGTAGATGCCTCCCAGACTGGGCGGCAGCGCGGGCCGCTGCCGAATCGGCTGCGTTGGGCAGCCGAGCCGGGGATTCCTTTTCTTGGGTGAATCTGGGTGAGCACTCGTGCTCACCCAGATAGGGCTTGCGTCCGCGCTGGGCCCGAACCCCTCAGTGAAACCCGGTGTGGTGGTCTAGGGGATAGAGGGGACAGCCGCGACGTGTCGTCGCATCATCTGAGGCCCGATGCCGCCAAGCCGGGTGTTGTCACACCTGGTGTTGTCAGACGCTGTGTCTCGGCGGCGGTGACCGCTGCGGCGGTGGTTGTCCTGGTGGCTGTGCTGCCCACTCCGGCGAGCGCTGACCCCGCCCCGCCCGGGGATGCCACCACCGCCGCGCAGCGGCTTGCCGACCTGAATCGGCAGGCTGAAGTGCTCACCGAAAGGTGGCATTACACCCTGGACCAATTGGGTGCGCGCCGTGCCGAGCTGGAGCGCGCCAAGGCTGATGTCAACGCCGCCGCCGCGGCCGGGCAGCGAGCCAAGGTTGTGCAAGGTCAGTACCGCGGTCAAGTCGACAAGCTGACTTATGCCTCGTTCCAGGGCGCGCGGCTGTCCCGGCTGTCCGCTCTGCTGGTCAGTGACTCCCCCCAGGACTTCCTGGACCAGATGTCGGCGCTGGACATGCTCGCGGTGGACAACAAGCAGGCTCTGGACCGGCTCACCGGTGCCGTCGCGCAAACCCAGCAGGCGCAGCGGTCGGCCAACGACGCGGCGGCGCGGGCCGCCCAAGCTGAGCAGGACGCGGCGCAGCTCGAAGGCGACCTGTCCCGTTCCCGAGCCGAGATGGACCGTCAGATCCAGTTGGTCACCAAGAGCCTCGCGGAGCTGACCCGCCAAGAGCGAGCCGCCTACACGTCCGTCGGGAAAATCGACTTCCCGATCACCAACTTGCTCGGCAGTGGTGTCGCGGTCGAGGCGACGCGCGCCGCGTTGAGCAAGCAGGGCTCGGCATACGTCTGGGGCGGCGCCGGCCCGATAACATTTGACTGCTCAGGGTTGGTGAAGTGGGCCTTCGCGCAGGCCGGGATGCCGGGTCTGCCGCACTCAGCCGAGGAGCAGGCCCGGATGGGTCGCAGCGTCAGCCGCTCCCAGCTGCAGCCAGGCGATCTCATCGCGTTGTACTCCCCGATCAGCCACATCGGGATCTACGTCGGTGAAGGCTTGTACGTGAACGCCCCACAGAGCGGGGACGTGGTGAAGGTCGTCATGGTGCCGTGGAGCCAAGTCACCGCACTGAGTCGGATCGGCTGAAACCACGGGTGCCACGGATCCTGCTGGTCAGCAACGACTTCCCGCCCCGACCCGGTGGCATCCAGGCTTACCTGCACCAACTGGCTCTGGCGCTGCCCGAGGGTGACATCGCCGTCTACGCACCGGACTGGCCGGGAGCGGCGGCCTTCGATGCCAGGTTGCCCTTCCCGGTGCTCCGGCATCCCGGATCCCTCATGCTTCCCACGCCGTCCGTACTGCGCCGGGCTGTCGGTTTCCTGCGGGAACTGCGTTGTGACACCGCGTGGTTCGGCGCGGCCGCCCCGCTGGCCCTGCTCGGTCCGGCATTGCGCCGCGCCGGGGTGCGACGCGTGGTGGCCAGCAGTCATGGACACGAGGTGGGTTGGTCCATGCTGCCCCCAGGGCGCATGGCGCTGCGCCGGATCGGCGCGGATGCCGACGTGGTCACCGCGGTGAGCCAGTACACCCGCCGCCGGATCTCCTCGGCATTCGGTCCCCGCGCTGCTCTGGAACTGCTTCCACCGGGTGTGGACTGCGCGGCTTTGCGCCCAGATCCCAGCGCGCGCGCGGAGATCCGCCGCCGCCACCGGCTGGGGGATGCCCCGGTGGTGCTGTGTGTGTCCCGGTTGGTGGCTCGCAAGGGGCAGGACACACTGGTGCGGGCGTTGCCCGCGATTGCGCGTCAAGTTCCGGGGGCCAGACTGCTGCTCGTCGGAGACGGGCCCGGGGCAGTGGCGTTGCGTCGGCTGGCGCGCTCGTGTGGGGTATCCGATGCCATGGTGTGCACCGGAACGGTGCCGTGGTCCGAGTTGCCCGCCTACTACGCCGCTGGTGACGTCTTCGCGATGCCCTGCCGGACCCGTGGGCACGGGCTGGACGTCGAAGGGCTCGGTCTGGTGTTCCTTGAGGCTTCGGCGACCGGCTTGCCGGTCGTGGTGGGTGACGCTGGCGGGGCGCGGGAGACGGTGCGCGCGGGCGACACCGGCGAGCTGGTGGACGGTCGTGACGTGGCGGCGGTGGCGGGGGCCGTTGCCGCACTGCTGGCCGATCCCGAGCGTGCCGCCGCGATGGGCCAGCGCGGACGGCGCTGGATGCTACGGGACTGGGACTGGGCTTGCCGGGCGAAGCAGCTCGGCGAGCTGCTTCGCCCGGCGTGTGAGTGGCGATACAAGTGATCATTCGTATCGCCACTCACAGTCCCGTCGTCGCGAGTAGCCTGCGCGCCATGGCCGAGAAGTCCACCCAGTCCATCGTCATCAACGCCGATCCGCAGGCGATCATGGACGTCATCGCCGACTTTTCCGGCTACCCGCGGTGGGCGTCGACGGTGAAGAACGCGGAGGTGCTCGTCCCCGGCGTTGGTGGTCGCGCGGAGCGGGTGCGGTTCTGGTTGGACGCTGGCCTGGTGAAGGACGAGTACGTGCTCGAGTACGTCTGGTCGGTGGATGGCCTGACGGTGGCCTGGGAACTGGTCGAAGGCCAGATTCAAAAGGCGCAGCATGGCTCCTACGTCCTGGAACCTGTCGGCGCGGAAACCAGGGTAACCTACAGCCTGGCGGTTGACCTCGTGATCCCCATGATCGCGATGATCAGGCGAAAGGCCGAGAAGGTCATCATGGATACCGCGCTGAAGGAACTCAAGCGCCGCGTGGAGCTCTGAGCCACCGGGAGCGTTGTGTCCCCGCTGGCGTACTCCGTACGCTGGGTGATAAGCGGCTCGCGAGTTGGCCGGAGAGTCATCAGGAAGGATCGGTAGGCGGTGTTCTACTGGCTGCTCAAACACCTGCTGCTCGGCCCGCTGATGCGGCTGGCATGCCACCCGCGGGTCCGAGGCGCTGAGCATGTCCCGGGGCGCGGTGGCGCCATTCTGGCCAGCAACCACCTCGCGGTCGCCGACTCGTTCTTCCTGCCGCTGATGGTTCGTCGCAGGGTCACGTTCCTGGCCAAGCGGGAGTACTTCACCGCTCCTGGCCTGCGCGGATGGCTCACCAGGCAGTTCTTCAGCGCCGCCGGCCAGGTCCCCATCGACCGCTCCAGCGCATCGGCCGCGCAGGCCGCTCTGGACACCGGGACACGGTTGCTGGCACAGGGCAAGTTGCTGGGCATCTATCCGGAAGGCACGCGGTCTCCGGATGGCCGGTTGTACAAGGGCAAGACCGGCGTCGCCAGGATGGCGCTGGAAGCCGGTGTCCCAGTGATCCCGGTCGTGATGGTGGGCACCGACAAAGTCAGCCCCATGGGGACCAGAATGTGGCGGCCACATCCGGTGGAAATACGATTCGGCGCCCCGTTGGACTTCTCGCGCTACGCGGGTCTGGACGGTGACCGCTTTGTCGAGCGGGCCATGGTTGACGAGATCATGTACGTCTTGATGGAGCTTTCCGGCCAGGAGTACGTCGACAAGTACGCGACGTCACTCAAAGAGCGCTAAGCCCCACCGCTGGTCTGGTTCGCACGGAACTAACGATCAAGGATCGTTGATAGGACAGGCTGCTCACGGCCACCTAGTCATGGCGCCCATCCTCATCCGATACCAACGACGTACCAAGGCCGGGCGAATCAGTTTACACTGGTAGTCATGCGGCCAACGACAGACGGTGCTCTGTTCGACCCAGTCCTAGATCCGCAGCAGCTCGTGCGGATTGAAGCCATGCATGGTGGATACGGATATCAACACCTCTACGGGGTGGCGTGTCTGCTGAGTATGGGTGCAACCTTCACCGATCTTGTGATCATTGAGCATGATGAGGATATCGAACTCGTGCGGGCTGACACGCACATCTACATTCAGGTGAAGACGCGCAATCATCCCTTGCGACCAAGCGATGTGGATGCAGCGCTACAACGATTCGCGGTCTTGCGCGACGAGCACGCCCAGGGGCGGCGATCGGGCGCGGCGTGGTTTGCCGTGGTCAGCAATGTCGAGCCTGGTCCCGCATTGCGTGCTTGGCTGGTTGGGGAAGAGCGGCCTGGGGATATGGTGCTGCAGTGGCCCGATTATCCCGACCCTGAAGTAAATCTGCAGCTTCCGGCTGCGTCGCCGGACCTCGTAGCTGCGCTGCAAGCGTGCATAGCTCAGGCGACGCTTGTACCATTTGGGAGTCTGGCTCCAGAGACGTTGGTATTCAAGCTCTCCGGGCATGTTCAGTATCTCGCCGCAGGCCACATGGGGCACGCGGTGACCAGCAAACAGGTGACCGAGTTCTTTGAACAGCTCGTGGTCCAGCTCCAGGAGTTCCCGGAAGCACCAACCAACTACCGCCCGCACGCGGACGAACCGGATCTGGATGCCCCGGGCCGGGCCCGGCTGATCGTCGGCGTCTCGGGAGCTGGTAAGACTGCCTGGGCATCGCGAATGGCACTTCTACACCCGTCACCTGTCATGTATTTCGACGTCGGAGAACTCCCGGCCTCCGCGTTGGCTTCCTCCTTGGCCCGCGAGGTGACTGCTCGATTTCTTAGCGAACTTACCGCTGGAGCGAGCGGTGCGGCGTTGCCATCGGCAAGCGGATTGGAGTTGCTCGCCGCGATCTCTCAGCGGCTCAGGGGCGAGGGGGTGGATGTCATCGTCGTGCTCGATAACGTCCACGGTATGTCGGCCGGGACGTTGCGGCGGTTGGTCGAGGCTACCACTGACATCCGTTTTGTTATGATCGGTCAGCACTGGACCGGTCAGGCGGAGGTTGAAGGACGCCTCGGCATCAGGGCGGAAACACTCAGCGGTTGGTCTCTGGACGCGGTCGTTGCTGCGTTCGCCTCGGCCGGTTGTCCAGTCGACGCCCCACAGGGAAGCGCATTATCGGAATCACTGCTGGTGTGCCGCTCTATGTCAAGAATGCTGCGCAGCTCGTCGTCGACGCCTATGGTGGCGACGTCAACCGCTTCCTGGGCGCCGTGCGGCAGCGGCTCAATCTTGTGCCCACCGCGCAGGAAATGATCCTAACCGAGACCTTCGAACAACTGTCGCCGGGAGCACGGATAGCTGCCGCACTGCTCGATCTTTCGGATGTATCGCTTGAGCATGAGGAGGCATTGGAGCTCGTCAGCGCCGCGGGTTCGTCCCCGACGTTGATCTCGACAGAAATTCGGGAGCTGAGCAGGCTAGGAATTGTGCAACTCTTCCAGGGTGGCCAAATCAAACTCCACGATGCGTATCGAATTCTTGCCTGTGGTGGTCGAGAAACACTTCCCTCGGTCATGGTAAATGCGGCGCTTGAGTCACTCGTCGTCATGTTGGAGCGTTCTCTTCTGGCTCGATGGACTGTCGCACGGTTCGGTCTCTGGCTTCGGTTGCTGCCCGAGACCGGCCGCATTGACACCCTGCTTGACTTCGCCACATACGAGGAGCTCCACCAGGTCGGTGACCCGCAGGAACTTAAGGCCACTCTCGAAGAGGTGATCGAGTCGCCGGAGTTTAGCGTTCAGGATCAGTTCTGGGTGCTCGGTGCGCTGGCCTATTGGGAGTACACCAGAGGGTCCTATGACCGTATTGCGTACCTGGTAGAGCGAATGGCCAGCTTGGCGGAGGTGGGCGATCTCGGCGCTAGAGCAGGGATCGAACTGTGCATGAAGCAGATGCTTGCCGCAGCGCTGTCCGGTGACCGCGCGGGGGTCGACGCAGCCTACACCACTGGCGCTGAATACACCCACGACAATCCAAGCGTGAACCGGATTCTGCGGTACAATAAAGCCTCTTCACTGTTCCGTCTCGGCGCCTATGAAGATGTAGTGTCGGAGGTCCTTCATCTCGTCAGGGACTACTACGATCACCTTGGCCTCGACATCCTTGAAATTGCCGCCACTGATGCCTTTGGTATTAGGGCTGCGGGGCCTGCCACACCCGACCGACATGACGACCTTCGCCATGTCGCCGACAGTCTGAAACTCCTGGCGATGGCCCACCAGCAGATAGGGCAGCCCGCTCTAGTCGCACTCCTCCATGCCTTAAAATTCTACAACGCCGCTTCGGCATGGCGATCGGTTGTCCTCACCGGCCAAGAAGTGATCGGCGAGCTGCTCGATCTTCATGATCTGAAAAAAGCTCGACACCTCGCCGAATTCGATCTTCTGCCAATTGTGAAGAGATTCGAGCTGTCCGATCTATTGGTACCGGTTCGGGCGCAGTACGCCGTCGTGTTGGCTTGGTGTGGTGAAGTCGATGCTGCCCGCGATGAGATGGCAGCGCTGGAGGCGTACGAGCTCTCACCAATCAACGCGCAAGAGCTAAGCAACCAACGGATGCTCATTGAACAGATTGCAATGCGCGATTCTGCGCTGCCGAACATGGCCACCGATAGTGATTGATCGCGTGCCGGGGCGACGTGTATTTCTCCCGAGCGAAGCGCAGACCGACATAGGGGGAGCTTGAGCGGGTGGACGCCGTACCCGAGGTTGGGTCAGCGCGGGGAGCGCGGCCAGAGCCTACCCAGCACGCTCCCAATTGACGACGGCCAACACCAGTTTGCCGCCGTCAATTGGGTGACCGTGACAGCTCCGCTACCCTTCATCCATGAGCAGCGAGCTGGAGTCGGTGAACCTGCCGGCAGAGTTCCTCGGCGAAGCGCGCGATGCCGCCCGCAGCGGCGCGGTGGACAGCGTGGCTGACCACGTTGCGGAGGCTCTGCGGCTTCGTCTGGCCAAGGACCGTGCACTTGCACGGGTCACAAGACTTTTCGGTGGACCGCCGCCTAAGGACGTCCTAGCACTGGTCCGGCAGCGGGCAGGCCTCCCGCCGCGCTGCGCCGTTTCATGATCGGTGGGCGAGTTCTTGGACGTGACTGCGGTCGTCGGCTTTTCGACCGGACGATCAGTGTATGCCGAAGCCTTGGTGATGACCGCGATCGAAGAGAACATCGTGCTCGCGGTCCCCGCCATAGCGGTCGCTCGTGCTTGCGCGCTGGTCCCCGGTGGCCACGAACTCGGCCTGGACGTTCTTCTGGGCCTGCCGTGCACTGTCATCGACGTCTTTGACACGGCGCGGGCGCAGTCGGAGCGCTCCCGCTGCTCACCCTCGATCGAAATCGAGCGCTTGCCCTAGCGCATGCATGGATACCGGGCTTAAGGAGTTCTAAGGTGGCCAAGGTCACCCACCGCCAACGGTTGTGCAGGGCGATTGTAACACCGTAACGCCGACGTTCGCGTAACCGTTGGGTGACGTTGCGGGCCGTGGACGGCGACTCATCGTGCGCTTGTGGGGGTGCTGGTGCCCGGTCGGTGGTGATATCCACCACGCACCTGTCTTCCCCTACCGTCGGTGACCCCGGGCGGGGATGATGCGGTGATGGTCGTGCGCCGAATTCGGATCGGGTGCAATTTCACCTATGTAGCCGCAGTGGACACTCCGGTGATCTTCCAGGTGCGGCCGGGCGAGTCACGGCTGATCACGATCGAGGCGCCGCGGTGGTCGTCGGAGCCGTTGATAGCGTTCCGTGACTACACCGATCTGTATGGCAACCCGTGTGTGCGGGCTGTGCTGCCAGCGGGGCGGTCGAGCTTTGGCTACGACGCGGTGGCCGCGTGCCCGGACGCCACCGAGGACGCCGATGAGCAGGCCCCGGAGTTGGCGCCGGACGCTCTGCCGGATGACACTCTGATCTACCTGCTGCCGAGTCGTTACTGCTTGCCTGACGTGCTGGGGAACGAGGCGTGGTCCCGCTTCGGCGGGCTTGCTCCGGGGTACCGCCGCGTGCAGGCGATCTGCGACTACGTTCATGATCATTTGATGTTTCAGTACGGGAGCACCACCGCGTGGTCGACGGCCGTGGACGTGAACGCCGCCGGGCGGGGGGTCTGCCGGGACTTCACCCACCTGGCGATCTCATTCTGCCGGGCGCTGAACATTCCCGCGCGGTACGTCTTCGGCTACCTGCCCGATATGGATGTTCCCCCGGACCCGGCGCCGATGGACTTCGCGGCCTGGATGGAGGTCTGGCTCGGGCAGCGCTGGTGGACCTTCGACCCCCGCAACAACATGCGACGCAAAGGACGCATCGTGATCGGCCGGGGGCGCGACGCCTCCGATGTGGCCATGGCAACCACGTTCGGCGCCCCGTATCTGGAAACGATGGTCGTGCACGCCGAGGAGGAGCTCAGCTAGGCGGAGCGCGAGCGCAATGTGACCGCCCCGAAACCTGCCTGATACAGCGCTGTTCGATGCTAGGTTAGGAGGTGATCCGCAGGATGCCCACCCGAGATCGACGCATGCGCGCTCCTGTTCCCGTCTCACCTCCAGCGACGGGTTGCTGGGAAGATTATCGCAGCCCAGGCTGCTGGGATGAGATGCTCGTGGATGGGCGAGCGCGCGAGGCCAGCGGCGGCGTCGTGCGTTACCTCAGCTCCCTGGGCGATGGGTTGCTCGAGCGCCAGCGAGCGGCGGAGCTGGCGATCAAGGCGATGGGCATCACGTTCACCGTCTACGCCGACGCCGAGAACCACGACCGCGCATGGCCCTTCGACGTGATCCCCCGGGTGATCTCCGCCCAGGAGTGGAGCGGGATCCGGGCGGGGCTGGTGCAGCGCCTGACCGCGTTGAACATGTTCATCGCTGACGTATACGGGCGGGGCCGGGTCGTCACCGACGGGGTGTTACCGGTGGAGGTGCTGGCCAGCTCGGCGAACTTCCGGCCGCAGTGTGTGGGGGTGCGCCCGGCGGGTGGGGTGTGGGCGCATGTCTGCGGCAGCGACCTGGTCCGCGATGCGCAAGGCACGGTCTACGTGTTGGAGGACAACCTGCGGGTACCCTCCGGGGTGTCTTACATGCTGGAAAACCGGCTGGTCACCAAGCGGGTGTTCGCTGATTTGTTCCGCAACCTGGACATTCACCCGGTCGACGGTTACCCGAACCGGTTGCATGAGCTGCTCGCCGCGCTGTCACCGCGAGACACGCAGTGGCCGACCATCGCGGTGCTCACCCCGGGTGTCCACAACGCGGCGTATTTCGAGCATGTCTTCCTGGCCAGGGGGATGGGCGCCTATCTGGTCGAGGGCAGCGATCTCGTGGTCGAGAGCGACGACTGTGTCTACCTCAGCACCGTCGGTGGGCCGGTCCGGGTTGATGTGATCTATCGCAGGCTCGATGACCTGTGGCTGGACCCCGAGGCGTTCCGGGCGGACTCGCTGGTCGGGGTGCCCGGCCTGATGCGGGCCTGGCGGGCCGGCAACGTCGCCATCGCCAACGCGCCCGGCGCCGGGGTGGCTGACGACAAGGTCGTCTACGCCTTCGTTCCCGAGCTAATCCGGTACTACCTGGGCGAGGATCCGAAGATCGCGAATGTGCCCACCTACCTGTGCTATGACAGCGCGCAGCGCAGCCACGTCCTGGCCAACCTTGATTCGCTGGTGGTCAAGCCCGCGAACGAATCGGGTGGCTGCGGGATCTTCGTGGGGTCGGTGGCGACCCGCGCGGAGAAGGAAGACGTGCGGGCCCGGATCGAGGCCGACCCGCGCAACTACGTCGCCCAACCGATCCTGGCGCTGTCGACGGCCCCGACGCTGCGCGCCGGCCGGGTCGTGCCGCGCCACGTCGATCTGCGGCCCTTCATCCTCTCCGGCGAGCGGTCCTACGTGACCCAGGGCGGGCTCACCCGCGTCGCGCTGGAAGCGGGCTCGCTGGTGGTGAACAGCTCGCGGGGCGGCGGCAGCAAGGACACCTGGGTTCTGGATCCCACGGTCCCGGATCCCCCACCGTGGAGGGAGTTCAGCTAGACGACGGCCACGAGCAGACCCGGAATAGGGAGGGAATCACGATGTTGCTCTCACGGTTCGCCGAGTCACTGTACTGGGCCGGACGGTATCTGGAGCGCGCCGAGGCGACCTCACGGATGGTCAAGGTCCATACCGAGCTGTTCCTCGACCTGCCCCGCTGTGCGGGTGTGGGCTGGTCGCCGCTGCTCGCGGTGACCGGTGGCAGCGCGGAGTTCCTCGACCGGCATGCCGAGGCCGGGGAGGACGACGTGGTGGCGTTCCTGGCCACCGACCCGAAGAGTCTGGGCTCGATCCTGGCCAGCATCGCGCGGGCCCGGGTGAGCCTGGGAGTGAGCCGGGTCATGCTGCCGAGTTCAGCCTGGGAAGTGCTCAACGATCTGCACGAGTGGGTCACCGCCAGCTCGGCGGAGGCGATCGACCGGCGGACCCGCCTGCGGTGGATGGACAGCGTGATCTCCCACTGCCAGCGGCTGACCGGGCTGTTGGCCGGCACGATGTGCGACGACGAGGCCTACGCGTTCCTCCAGATCGGCCGGCACCTCGAACGCGCGGACATGACCACTCGGGTCCTTGACGTCCAGGCCAGCGTCCTGGTCAGCCAGCCCGATGACGGCGCGCCCTACCGCGATGTGACCTGGATGAGCGTGCTGCGGTCGCTGTCGGCCCACCAGATGTTCCGCCGCAGCGCGGGATGCGGGGTGTCCGGGCCAGCGGCGCTGCGCTTCCTGCTGCAGGCCGAGCAGTTCCCGAGATCGGTGGAGTTCTGCCTGACCACGACCTGCCGCTCGCTGCTGCGGCTGCCCCGAGCCACCCTGCCGGTGGCCAGCTGCGCGAAGGTCCAGGCGAGGCTGCGTGACCTCACGATCACTGATCTCGCGACGCCGCAGGAGCTGCACGAGCTCGTCACACACCTGCAGTCCGGCATCAACGAATTGCACGAGGTGCTGGCGGAGGCATACTTCCGATTGGCGGCGCGGGACACGGTCGAGCCGGCAAAGGTCGAGCCGGCAAAGGCCGAGCCGGCGATGCTTGAGTTGTCCTGACAGGAGCCGAATTGTCCATTCATGTCGCCGTCGAGCACCGGACGTCCTACCACTTCGACCGTGCGGTCCGGGTGGCGCCGCACGTCGTGCGGCTGCGCCCGGCGCCGCACTGCCGCACCCCGGTGCTGTCCTACGCGTTGCGGGTTGAACCCGGCGAGCACTTCCTGAATTGGCAACAGGACCCGTTCGGCAACTACCTGGCCAGGCTGGTGTTCCCCGAGCCGGTGCGCTACCTGACGATCACTGTCGACCTCGTCGCGGACCTGACCGTGATCAACCCGTTCGATTTCTTCGTTGACCCGGCGGCGCAGCGCTACCCGTTTCACTACGAGCCGGCCATGCTCCGGGACCTCGCGCCCTACCTGGCCGGCGAGCCCCCGGGGCCGCTGCTGAGCGAGTGGCTCGCCGGGCTGGGTCCCCGGCTCACCCACGACATTCCGATCAACGACTTCCTGGTCCGGATCAACCAGCGGTTGCGGGACGACGTCGACTACCTCACCCGGATGGAGGTCGGCGTGCAGAGCCCGGAAGAGACGTTGCGACTGCGCCGCGGCTCGTGCCGGGACAGCGCGTGGCTGCTGGTCGCGATCATGCGTCAGTTGGGCCTCGCGGCGCGGTTCGTCTCCGGGTACCTCATCCAGCTCGTCGCCGACCAGCCGCCGCTGCACGGCCCGGCCGGACCCAGCGAGGACTTCACCGACCTGCACGCCTGGGCCGAGGTCTACGTGCCCGGGGCCGGGTGGATCGGGCTGGACCCGACGTCCGGGTTGTTCGCCGGCGAGGGTCACCTGCCGCTGGCCGGCACCCCGGAGCCCGCCAGCGCGGCGCCGGTCACCGGGGCTCTCGACCCGTGCGAGGTCACGTTCTCCTACTCCAACCGGGTGACTCGGGTGCACGAGAGCCCGCGAGTCACCCTGCCCTACACCGACGCGCAGTGGGCCGGCATCGACGCGCTCGGCACGGCGGTGGACGCTGAGCTGGCAGCCGGGGACGTCCGGCTCACCCAGGGCGGGGAGCCGACGTTCGTCTCGGTCGAGGACATGGAAGCCCCGGAGTGGACCGTCGAGCCCGACGGCCCCAGCAAGCGCGAGCTCGCCTGGCGCCTCGCCGGCCGGCTCGCTGACCGGTTCGCCCCCGGCGGGCTGACGCAGTTCGGGCAGGGCAAGTGGTATCCGGGGGAGCCCCTGCCGCGCTGGCAGATCGGGATCCTGTGGCGAGCCGACGGCGAGCCGCTGTGGCGAGCGGCGGAGCTGCTGGCGGACCCCTGGGCGGCCGGCAAGAGCGGCGACGCCGACGCCCAGCGGCTGGCGTTGGCCATCGCCGCGCGGTTGGACATCCCGCCGGAGTGCTGCGTGCCCGCCTACGAGGACCCGCTGGACCGGTTGGCGGCCGAAGCGCTGCTGCCCGACGGGCCGCCACCGGCTTGCGACGTGGACCCGACCGACCCGGCCCTGGCCGACGCCCAGGTCAGGGCGCGCATCATCGCTGAGCTCGACAGCGACCCCGGCACGCCGCGGGGCTGGGTCATCCCGGTGCACAGGACGCACCGGGACGGCGGTGCGTGGGCCACCACCCGGTGGGCGCTGCGCCGCAAGCACCTCATGCTCCGTCCGGGCGACTCACCGTTGGGTCTGCGGCTGCCGCTGTCCTCACTGACCTGGCGCACGGCGCCCAGCGACCCCGCGCGCTCCCCGTTCGAGGAGCGCGGCCCGTTGCCCGCCGGGTTGCTGGCGCCGGGGGGCGACCCCGCGCCCGCCAGCGTCCGCCCGCCGGACCAGTCTCCCCCCACCGCGCTGTGTGTGGAGCGGCGCGAGGGCCGGTTGCACGTGTTCCTGCCCCCGCTGGAGTACCTGGAGCACGCCGTCGAGCTGCTGGCGCGCGTCGAGGCCGCGGTCACCGAGGTGGGCGAGCTGGTGGTGATCGAGGGCTATCCGCCGCCGGTCGACCCGCGGTTGCACCGCCTCGTCGTGGGCACCGATCCCGGGGTGATCGAGGTGAACATGCACCCCGCGGCGAGCTGGCGCCAACTTGCCGACATCGTGGGTGGGCTGTACGACCAGGCGCGCCAGGTCGGCCTCGGCACCGAGAAGTTCGACCTGGACGGCACGCACACCGGGACCGGGGGTGGCAACCACCTCACCCTCGGCGGGCCGACCGCTGCGGACAGCCCGCTGCTGCGCCGCCCCGACCTGCTGCGTAGCTTGATCACCTACTGGCAGCACCACCCGTCGCTGTCCTACCTGTTCTCGGGTCGTTTCATCGGGCCGACCAGCCAGGCGCCCAGGGTCGATGAGGGGCGGGACGAGGCGCTCTACGAGCTCGAGATCGCCTTCGCCGAGCTGGAGCGCCACGCGCAGGACCCCCGGCCGTGGCTACCTGACCGGCTGCTGCGCCACCTGCTCGTCGACATCACCGGCAACACCCACCGCGCGGAGTTCTGCATCGACAAGCTGTTCAGCCCCGGTGGCGAGCATGGCCGCCAGGGTTTGCTGGAACTGCGGGCGTTCGAGATGCCGCCGCACCCGAGAATGGCGCTGGTGCAGGCGCTGCTGGTGCGTGCGCTGGTGGCCCGCTGCTGGCGCCAGCCCTACACGGGGCCGCTGGTTCGCTGGGGCACCGAGCTGCACGACCGGTTCCTGCTGCCCGCCTTCGTGGCGGCCGACATCGCGGAGGTCACCGAGGATCTTCGCCAGCACGGCTACCCGTTCGAGTGGGACTGGCTGGCGCCATTCCTGGAGTTCCGCTTCCCGCTGATCGGGTCGGTCCAGGTGGCCGGCACCACGATCGAGCTGCGCAGTGCCATCGAACCGTGGCCGGTGCTGGGCGAGGAGGTCTCGGCCACCGCCCCCGCTCGCTACGTCGACTCCTCGGTCGAGCGACTCCAGGTGCGCGCCACCGGGATGACCGAGGGCCGCCATCTGGTGACCTGCAACGGCGCTGTCGTGCCACTGCGGCCCACCAAGACTCGCGGCGAGGGCGTGGCCGGAGTGCGCTACCGCGCCTGGCAGCCGCACTCCGCCTTGCACCCGACGATCGGCGTGCACGCCCCGCTGGTGTTCGACCTGATGGACCGCTGGAACGGGCGCTCGCTGGGCGGCTGCACCTACTACGTGTCGCACCCCGGCGGCTTGAGTTACGACCGGGTGCCGGTGAACGCCAGCGAAGCCGAGACCCGCCGCGCCAGCCGGTTCCGGCCGGATGGCCACACGCCGGGGCCCGTCGATCTCGCCGACCACGCGCCGCCGCTCGCGGATGCTGAGTACCCTTACACGGTGGACCTGCGCCGAGTGAGATGACGTGCCCTCCGAGCTGGCGAGCGCCACCCCGATCGGACTCCTCGACGGCTACCACCCGCTGAGCGCGGTCCATGACGAGATGGTCGATGGCACCGGCGAGTTGCGCGAGCAGTGGACGCACGTTGGCCGGGTGCTCGACGCTCTGGGCCGCCACGAGCTGACCCGGCGCCGCGCTGAGGCGGCTCGCCTGCTCGCGGGCGACGGCGTCACCTACCACGTCGCCGCCGACACGACCGGCACCGGGCAGCGATGGGAGCTGGACCCGGTCCCGATGCTGCTGACCAGCCAGCAGTGGGGTGACATCGAGCGCGGTGTCATCCAGCGCGCGGAGCTGCTGAACCTTGTCCTGGCAGACCTCTACGGCCCGCGCGAGCTGCTGCGCCGGGGTCTCGTGCCACCCGAGCTGGTGTTCGGCCACCCGGGCTTCCTGCGGGAGGCCGACCAGGTCCGGATTCCCGGTTCTCAGCAGTTGTTCGCCTGCGCGGTGGACCTCACCCGGGACGCCACCGGTGGGTACTGGGTGCTGTCCGACCGCACCCAGGCACCGACCGGCGCGGGATACGCGCTGGAGAACCGGCTGGTCGTCTCGCGGGTGCTCCCCAGCATGTACCGCGATGCGCACGTGCACCGGCTCGCCCCGTTCTTCCGCACGCTGCGCTCGGCGCTGCAGGCGGCGGCGCCACCGAGCGCGACCGAACCCCGGATCGTGGTGCTGACGCCGGGCCCGTGGAGCGAGTCAGCGTTCGAGCACGCGTTCCTCGCGTCCCACCTGGGTTACCCACTGGTCGAAGGCGCCGATCTCACAGTGCGCGAGGGCCGGGTGTGGTTGCGCTCGCTCGGGCGACTGGAGACGGTAGATGTGATCCTGCGCCGGGTCGACAGTTCCTACTGCGACCCCCTGGAGCTGCGCTCAGAGTCCCGCCTCGGAGTGCCCGGCCTGGTGGAGGCCTGCCGGTTGGGCAGCGTGTCGGTGGTGAACACCCTGGGCAGCGGGGTGCTGGAGAACCCGGGCCTGCTGCCGTTGCTGCCGCGGCTGTGCGAGCACCTGCTCGGCCAGCCGCTGGAGCTGGCGTCGGTGCCGACGTGGTGGTGCGGCGAGCCGGACGGGCGGCGGTACGTGCTCGGGCGCCTGGAGACGCTGGTGGTGAAGTCGATCTCGCGCGATCCGGGCGCGCAGACCCTGCTCGGCTGGGAGCTCAGTGTCGCCCAGCGCGACGAGCTGCGCCGCCGGATCGAGGCCCGCCCACACGACTGGGTCGGCCAGGAACGGCTGGACCTGAGCACCGTGCCCACGCTGACCGAGGACGGGCTGGTGCCGCGCCGGGCCGTGCTGCGGGCCTTCCTGGTCGCCCGCCATGAGTCCTACGCCGCGATGCCGGGAGGCCTCGCCAGGGTCGCGGCGAGCTCCGACAACCCCTTCGACAGCGCGCTGGGCAGCGCGTTCATCGCGAACCAATCCGGAGCGATGAGCAAGGACATCTGGGTGCTGGCCTCCGAGCCGGAGGATCTCGGCGGCTTCTGGCTGCAACCTGCCGCGCCGGTCTTCTTGGAGCGCGCGATGTCCGCCCGCGCCGCCGAGAACCTGTTCTGGCTGGGTCGCTACGCGGAGCGCGCCGAGGCGATGGCCCGCCTGCTGCGGGTGGTCGGCGACCGGCGCAACGACTTCCCGGACCGGGTCAACCCCGCCGGCAGCGCGTGCCTGCGGTCACTGCTGACTGCGGTGACGGACCTCGCCAGGACACATCCCGGCTTGGACGCGCACGCCCCCGATGTCGGTGTCGACATCGATATCGATATCGACACCGACGTCGACCGCGAGCTGCTCGCCCTGATGATCGACGCGAAGCGTCCCGGCACGCTCGCCTTCGCGGTGCGCTGCCTGCGTGATGCGGCCTACCCGGTGCGCGACCAGCTCTCCGCCGACACCTGGCTGGTCATCGGGGCGCTGGAGCGGGAGCTGCTGGAGCCCGCCGCGGCTGGTACCACGCTGGCGCCGGGCACCCTGCCTCGGGTGTTGACCAGCCTGCTCGCTCTCGGTGGCCTGGCCAGCGAGAGCATGGTGCGCGACCACGGCTGGCGGTTCATGGACGCTGGGCGGCGCCTGGAGCGAGGCATCCAGGTCTGCGCGCTGCTGCGCTCCACCGTCACCGTCGCCCACGACACGGCCACCGACAGCCTGCTGCTGGAATCAGTGCTCACCGCGGCCGAGAGCATCATCACCTACCGGCGCCGCTACCGGTCGCATGCCCAGCTTGCCACCCTGCTGGACCTGCTGCTGCTCGATCCCGACAACCCCCGCTCGGTCGGCTACCAGATCAACCAGCTGGGGGAGGACGTGAGCGCGGTCGCCCGCCGGGATGGGCTCAGTCGGCTGACGGAGGCCGAGCGGCTGGTGCTGGAGACCTCGACCGCGCTGCGGCTCCCGGAGCCCACCGGTTTGGCCGAGGTCGATCGCGACGGCCGGCGCCCCGGAGTCGAGGTCTTCCTGGACCACCTCATCAGCATGCTGGAGCGGGTCAGCGATGCGCTGGACGCCGCGCACTTCACTCACCTGCCCCCACAGCAGTCGCTGCTGATCCCGGACTCGCCATGACGTACCAGGTCACCCACCACACTGAGTACCGTTATTCCTCGGCGGTGTCCTCGAGCTTCGGCGAGATCATCATGCTGCCGCGCGACCTGCCCGGCCAGGTGTGTGTGCGCAGCCAGCTCACGATCGAGCCGCGGCCGCAGGATCTGCGTGAGCGGCTCGACTTCTTCGGCAATCGGACCGCGTACTTCGCTCTGCTGACCCCGCACACCCGGTTGTCTGTCACCGTCACGAGCCTGGTGCGGGTCAGCGGGCGGCGCGTGGAGCTAGCCGGTCTCGGTGAGACCCCGTGGGAGCAGGTCCGTGACCGCATCCAGGCCAGCCCTAATGCCGCCGTGTTCGATACCGCCGTGTTCGACGCCGCTGTGTTCGATGCCCGGCAGTTCGTGCTCGACTCACCGCTGGTGACGACCTCCGAACAGCTCGCCGAGTACGCGTCGCCGTCGTTTTCCCCCGGAGCGCCGATACTGGCCGCGTTGAGCGATCTGACGTCGCGGATTTACTGCGACTTCGACTTCTCCCCGGGTGCCACCGACGTCAAGACGACGATCGAAGAGGTGCTCGAGCGCCGGGCGGGAGTGTGCCAGGACTTCGCGCACGTCGCGATCGGCTGCCTGCGCTCGCTCGGGCTGGCTGCCCGTTATGTCAGCGGGTACCTGGAAACCAGGCCGCCACCGGGGAAGGCGCGGGTGGCTGGCGCCGACGTGTCGCACGCCTGGGCGTCGGCCTTCGTGCCCGACGCCGGCTGGGTCGACCTCGACCCCACGAACGACCAACTGGTCAACGACCGTTACGTCACGACCGCCTGGGGCCGCGACTACACCGACGTGCCCCCCCTCAAGGGCGTGATCTTTAGCCAGGCCGAGAAACACGACCTGCGCGTGACCGTTGACGTCGTGCCAGTGGACGAGTCGGAGTAGCGCTCAGTGTACGTGCGCGGTCAGCAAGATGGTGCGGTAGTTGTATTCCACCTGGCCGGCGCCCGCGTCGGTGATAGCCGTTCGGACCGCGTCGATCAGCCGTTCACGCTGCGCCGTGGGTAGCTGTAAATGGTCGGAATGGGTCTGAATAAGCCCGCTGTAACTCTCGACGTTGTAGTGAGCGGACCAGTCGTAGGTGCGCGCGGTCCACGGCGTGAAGCCCGCGGCGGGCTCGATCCGCTGTTCGGGCTGCTGGAGATCGGTGCGGCGCTCCAAGGAGGGGGCGTGCTCGGCGTAGGCATCGTGGACCGCATCCCACACCGGGCTGGCGAGGTCACGGGGACGGTTCCACCACAGACACAAGGCCCCGCCTGGACGCAGCGCGCGGGCGGCAACGTGTGCGCCGCGATCAGGGTCTACCCAGTGCCACGACTGCGCGGCGACGACAAGATCGAACGCGCCGGTCGCTGCGGCGCAGTCCTCGAAGGCCGATTCCCGCACCTCGACCGCCATCCCCCGCGTGCGCCGCCGTGCGACGGCGGCCATCGCCGCTTCCGGTTCGACCGCGACGACCGTCGCCCCGCGCTGCGCGAGCGCCAACGTCGTCCGACCTGTCCCGGCGCCAGCCTCCAGAACGCGTCCCTCGACTCCCAGCGCGCAGACGTCGGCGTAGAGGGCCTCCGGGTAGCCAGGACGCCACCGGTCATAAAGCTCGGCGACCTGCCCGAAGCTCCGTCCGCGTTGCGCTCGCTCGTCGTCCATCCCGCCTCGAACTTACTCGCCGGCTCCCGCACCACACCACGCCCGTCTCGGTCAGGGATCGGCTGACCGTTCGCCGCGTTCTCCACCGGCAGGGTGTCCGTGGAAGTGGGCGGGCGTGGTGTGGTGTCGCACGTGGGGTCGGGACTGCTGCGGCTGGCGCCGAATTGGTGTTCAACGACCTGGGCGATGTGAGCCGGGTGTTGGCCGCGGTCTGGATGGCCGGATGACATCTGTCATGCCGATCTCGTGACTGTTGTCGGGGGTTCCGTCGGCCGACCGGCGGGATGCTTCTTGGGTGAGCACGGACGCCAACGGCAAGCAGCACCGAGGAGACGCCATGAGCATCACCCTGGACACCACCCCCGCGCCGGACACCAAGAGAGGCGCGACCACCGCCGCGCGCCGAATGGTGGCGTCGTTGGTCTGGGACGTCGGACCGTCGGTGGCCGTCTACTACGGGGCCCGGGCGTTGGGCTGCTCGGAGTACGTCTCGCTGCTGGCCGGCACCCTCGCCGCCGCGGCGCGGCTGGCCTGGGTAGCGGTGCGCGACCGCTGCGTGGACCCGTTCGCGATGTTCCTGATGATCCTGTTCGGGGTGGGTCTGGCTCTTACCTTCGTTACCGGCGACGCTCGCTTCATACTGGTCAAGGATTCGCTGACCAGTTTCCTGGCCGGGTTGTTCTTCCTCGGCAGCTGCGCGGTGCGCCGGCCGTTGACCTACTACGCGGCGCAGCGGTTCACCGGTCCGGTCGGGCAGGCGGAGCTGCGGGCGAAGTACGCCGACCCGGTGGTGCGCCGGCGGTTCTTCATCAGCTCGCTGGTTTGGGGCGCCGGGCTGGCGGTGGAGTCCTTGCTGCGTATCCCGATGGTGTTCGTGCTGCCGATCGACGTCGCGGTGGCCGCCTCGAATGTGCTGATGATCGCCGCCTACTCCGTGTTGATCACCTGGTCGATCCGGTCCACCAAGCGGGCGATGGCCGCCAGCATCTGAGCGCGCGGCACCCATCGACCGTAAGGTGAGCACCGTGAACAGCGGAGCCGAGCTCGACCCGGACGATCTCCGGGTCGAGCCGTGGGAGTGGCCCGAGTTGGGCCACTCCTGGTCGCGGGGGCGCCGCCGCGACCGGATCGGCGCCTCGTTGTTCCTGTTCTGGCTGCTGCCGACCACGATCTCGGCGTTGCACATGGGCCGCCCGGCCGCGCTCTCGCTGGTCCTGACCGTGGTCTACGCGGCGAGCTTCCTCTGCGTCTGGTGGCTCGCGCCGGGCTGGTCGCCGCCCGGGCGGATCGCCCTGGTCTGCCTGCTGTTCGTGGTGGGCCTGGGCTACCTGGTCGTCGCCGGTTCGGCCAGCTCACCAAGCGTTCTCGGCTACGCATTGAGTGCCTCCATCCTATTGCTGCCCCTGGGTTGGGCGCCGTGGATCGGTGTGGTCTGTGTCGCCGGCTGCGCGCTGGCCACCTGGTGGGTCGACGGCCGGGTAGACCTCGATGCCACCTTGATCCTGGCGCTGATCGCGGTCATCACGCTGAGCCTGAGCCGGTCGGCCCGCCTCCTCGGCAAACTGCGCCAGGCCCGGTCCGAGGTCCGCACGCTGGCGGTGGCCGGCGAACGTGCCAGACTGGCCAGGGACCTGCACGACGTGCTCGGGCACAGCCTCACCACGATCACAGTGAAGACCTCGCTGGCCCGGCGGCTGTTGGAGGGCGACGCACCGAAGGACCGGGTGCTGGAGGAGATCCGCGACACCGAGGATCTGTCCCGCCGCGCGCTGGCCGACATCCGCTCCACCGTGTCCGGGCAGCGGCGGATGTCGTTGGCCGCCGAACTGGTCTCGGCCAGGGCCGCGCTGCGGGCCGCCGGGATCGACGCCGACCTGCCGCACGCCGTCGACGACGTGGTGGCCAGCCTGGAGGAACCACTGGCCTACGTGTTGCGCGAGGGCGTCACCAATGTGGTCCGGCACAGCGGTGCCGCCCGCTGCACGGTGCGCCTCGGCGCGCGCTGGCTGGAAATCCGCGACAACGGGGTGGCCCCGCTCGGTACGCCCGGTAATGGGCTTTCCGGGCTTTCCGAGCGGCTGGCCGCGGTGCACGGCACTCTCACCGCCGGGCCGCTGCCCACCGGCGGCTACCAACTCCGGGCGGAGGTACCCGCGTGACTGATGTGATCAGGGTGCTGGTGGCCGACGACCAGGCTCTGGTCCGGGGCGGGCTGGTCGCGATGCTCAACCTGGAGACCGACCTGCATGTCGTCGCGGAGGTGGCCTCCGGCGAGGAGGTGCTGCTGGCGGCGACCGGCACCCAGGCCGACGTCGCCCTACTGGACGTGCAGATGCCCGGCAAGGACGGGCTCACCGCCGCCGCCGAGCTGCGCACCGGGCTGCCCAGCTGCCGGGTCATCATCTGTACCACCTTCGGCCGACCCGGCTACTTCGCCAGGGCGATGGCCACCGGCGCCACCGGCTTCCTCCTCAAGGACGCCCCGCCCGAGCACCTGGTGGACGCCATCCGGCGGGTGCACGCCGGGCTGCGCGTGGTGGACCCCGAGCTGGCCGCCGAGTCGCTGGCCATCGGGGTTAACCCACTCACCGACCGGGAGCGTGAGGTGCTGCGCACCGCCCGGAAGGGGCACACCGCCACCGAGATCGCCAAGGTGCTGCACCTGTCCAACGGAACGGTGCGCAACCACCTGTCCTCGGCGATCGGCAAGACCAACGCGGTGAACGGAGCGGACGCCGCCCGCATCGCCGACAACAACGGCTGGATCTAGAGCGTGTCTCCCGAATCTATGCGGTCAGTGGCGGAGGAGGCTGACATGACCCAGCCGCAGGACCAGCCGCAACGACGGATCGTGGTCGGCGTGGACGGTTCAGGTCCCTCGAAGGCCGCGCTGGCCTGGGCGGTGCGGCAGGCCGAGCTGACCCACGCTGTAGTGGATGCGGTCATCGCCTGGGAGTTCCCCAGCACCTACGGCCTGGCATCGCTTGGAGATGTGGATTTCCAGAGCATCGCCGACCAGGTCATCGCGGACACCATCACCGAGATGTCTGGCTTCCCCGGGCAGGCGGGGATCCACCCCCATGTCGTGATGGCCAACGCAGTCCAAGCGCTGCTCGACGCATCTGCCGGAGCCGAGCTGCTGGTGGTCGGCAACCGAGGCCACGGTGGATTCGTCGGCGCGCTGCTGGGGTCGGTCAGCCAGCACTGTCTCCAGCACGCCACCTGCCCCGTCGTCGTGGTCCGCAGTGCCCAGCACCCAAGTGCGCCGTGAGTCCACTGGCGAAGCGCAAGTAGAGATCACTCGACATGACAGCCGGGCACCACCACACCACGCCCACCACCCAAAAACAAGATCCGCAAGAGGATGAGCCGGGGCCCCGATCAGATGATCATTCCTGTGAATAGGGGAGGCCCGTCGTCGCCAGCCGGCGGAGCTACTCGGTCTCCGCGCCACGGGAAAGCCTCCGGCACGACGTTGATCACCAGGGGCCGGGCGGCCTCGTCGTGCCGATCGCGGGCGTCAGTGGGGGAGCCAGGTGGCGCCGTCTTCCAGGTGCATGATCAGCTCAGGTAGTTGGGTCTCGTCGAACACGACGTGCAGCACGCCTTTCGCCACGTTCTCCACCCGCAGGGACGCCGCTGATGGGCCGTGCAGCGCCACGGCGACCGTGGTCGCGCCGTTGTGCGGGTGCTGTGTCCGGACGATCCCCGGGACCTCGCCGGTGAGGGCGTCGAGCAGGCGGCAGGCGTTGGCGTGGTCGAGCGGGATCTCGAACCAGGTTGTCGTGTCCGGCCGCAGGATCAGCTGGTCCTCGACGAGCTCGACCTGGGTGGTGCACCGTCCCACTCCCGGGATGTAAGCGGCGAGCACTCGGTAGAACCGGACGTCGCCGCTGCGCGGAAACACCGGTCGTCACAGGCCGGGGGAGGGCAGCTCGGCGATCGCCTCGTCGAGGGCGGCGCGCAGGGCGATGGCCTGATCCCGGGTGAACCGGGCCGAGTCCGCGACCGGCGCCACCAGGACGATGACGCCCTGCGAAGGCACCGCCCACAGCCCGACGGACTGCCGCCGGGTGGACGCGTCTTGGCAGACGATCCGGCGGGCGTGGCGCCCCCGCTGTGTGGGCATGGTCATGGGTTGCTCCTCCCAGTGGTACTCGGTGTGGACGCACCCAGGATGTCACGCAACTTGCGATAGAGCAAATCATGTTACATCTGTTCGTGATTGCTACTCTGTCCAAGTTTGCAATATGCTGTGGTGCGCCGGTGACGGTGGGTGCCGGCTGAACTGGACGGAGGGTGACTCAGGTGAGTGAACGCATCAGCCCCACGGTGCGCTGGCGCAAGGTGGCGCGAGGCCTGCGCCGGTGGCGCACCGAGGCTGGCTTACGGCTGGAGGACATCTGCACGCCGCTGGGCTGGGCGACCTCGAAGCTCAGCCGGATGGAGCGCGCCGAGCAGGCGATCGGCCCGGCCGAGGTGATCGCGCTGGCCACCGTCTACGGCATCAGTGAGCGGGAGCGGGAACGCTACATGGCGCTCGCCCTGCAGTCCCGTCAGAAAGGCTGGTGGACCACCTTCAACGCCTGGGACGACGTCCCCGCGGAGTTCGAGGAATTCGTTGGCTTGGAGTCCGAGGCGAGTTGGATGCGCAGCTACGAGGACATGGTGGTGACTGGTCTGCTGCAGACCGAGGCCTACGCCACCGCGCTGGTCCGCGCCTGGTTACCTGGGGTCAGCGACCATGCTGTGGACGAGCAGGTTCGGTTGCGGATGGCCCGGCAAGAGCAGCTGCATGCGGGAACCCCGCTGCGGCTGGACTGCGTGCTCACCGAGGCTGCGCTGCGCCAGCAGGTCGGCGGCCCGGAGGTGATGCGTGAGCAGTTGCGGCACCTGCTGGACGTGACCGAGCTGCCGCACGTCTCGGTGCAGGTCATGCCGTTCGCGGCGGGGGCCTACCCGTCGCAGAACTGCCCGTTCCGGATGCTGAGCTTCCCCGACCCGGAAGACCCCGCAGTGGTGTGTGTCGAGTACCCGGGCGGTCACGTGTACGTCGAGGACGCCAAGGATGTCGAGGGGTTTATCCTGGTCTTCGATGGCCTGAAGCAGCAGGCTCTGGGCCCGAGCGAGTCCGCAGAGCTGATCGGTGGGCTCGTGGAGGGCAGGTAGACAGGAGCGAGCGAGATGAGCACCCCCGAGCCCTTTGGTGTCGCTTGGCGCACGAGCAGTCGCAGCAACGGCCAGCAGGCCTGCGTCGAGGTGGCGGTGGTGCCGGGTCGCGTGGGCGTGCGGGACTCGAAGGACCGGTCCGGTCCCGCGCTGGTGTTCGCCCCGTCCGCGTGGCGGGCGTTCGTGGGGGATGTGCGGCACAGCGGCTTCGACTGCGGCTGACCTCGGGACTGTCGGGGGTCGCGGCTAGCCTGTGCGCAGTCGCAGTCCACCGAACAGAGCCGAGGAGCCCGCTTCCGTGATCCGCACCGAGCATGCCGGCGCGCTGGAGCCCGAGCCCTACCACCTGGGGCACAGAGTCACTCTCGCCGGGTGGGTCGACCGCCGCCGCGACCACGGCGGCGTGATCTTCATCGATCTGCGCGACGAACTCGGGGTGGCGCAGGTGGTGTTCCGTGAGGGCGAGATGGCCCAGCGGGCGCACCGGCTGCGCGTCGAGTTCTGCATCCAGGTCACCGGCACCGTGGCGCTGCGCCCCCCGGGCAGCGAGAACCCGGATCTGCCCACCGGCACTCTGGAGGTCATCGCCGAGGAGCTGACGGTGCTCGGCGAGTGCGCCCCGCTGCCGTTCCAGCTTGATGAGCACCTGGCGGTCGGCGAGGAGGTGCGGCTGCGCTACCGGTACCTGGACCTGCGCCGTGCCGGCCCGGCGGCGATGCTGCGGCTGCGCAGCGACGCCAACCGGATCACCCGCGAGGTGCTGGACCGGCAGGGTTTCCTCGAAGTGGAGACCCCGACCCTGACCCGCTCCACCCCCGAGGGCGCGCGGGACTTCCTGGTGCCCGCCCGGCTGCGGCCCGGCTGCTGGTACGCGCTGCCGCAGTCGCCGCAGCTGTTCAAGCAGCTGCTGATGGTCAGCGGAATCGAGCGCTACTACCAGATCGCCCGCTGCTACCGGGACGAGGACTTCCGGGCCGACCGGCAACCCGAGTTCACCCAACTCGACATCGAGATGAGCTTCGTCGAGCAGGACGAGGTGATCGAGCTGAGCGAGCTGGTGGTGGCCACGCTGTGGTCGGAGCTGGCCAGCCACCACATCGAGCGGCCGATCCCGCGGCTGTGTTACCTCGACGCGATGGCCCGCTACGGCACCGACAAACCGGACCTGCGCTTCGGCCTCGAGCTCACCGAGCTCACCAGCTACTTCAGCGACACGCCGTTCCGGGTGTTCCAGGCGCCCTACGTGGGGGCGGTCGTGATGCCCGGCGGAGCCGACCAGCCACGCCGGGCGCTGGACGCTTGGCAGGAATGGGCCAAGCAGCGCGGTGCCAAGGGCCTGGCCTACGTGCTGATCAGCGAGGATGGCGAGCTGTCCGGCCCGGTGGCCCGCAACCTCGCCGAGCACGAGCGCGACGGGCTGGCCAAAGTGGTCGGCGCCAGCCCTGGTGACTGCGTGTTCTTCGCCGCCGGTGATCCCCGTGACGCGCGCTCGCTGCTGGGCGCGGCCCGGGTGGAGATCGGCCGGCGCTGCGAGTTGATCGACGAGTCGGCCTGGTCGTTCGTCTGGGTGGTGGACGCGCCCCTGTTCGAGCCGGCCGAGCGCAGCGAGGACGTCGCGATCGGCTCCGGCGGCTGGACCGCGGTGCATCACCCGTTCACCGCGCCCATGGCGCAGTGGGCCGACCGGTTCGACCAAGATCCGGTCTCGGCGTTGGGCTACGCCTATGACCTGGTCTGCAACGGCAACGAGATCGGTGGGGGCTCGATCCGCATTCACCAGCCCGAGATGCAGCAACGGGTGTTCGGGGTGCTCGGGATTTCTGCGGAGCAGGCGCGGGAGAAGTTCGGTTTCCTGCTGGAGGCGCTGCGCTATGGCCCGCCGCCGCACGGGGGGATCGCCTTCGGCTGGGACCGGGTCTGCATGCTGCTCGCCGGTGCCGACTCGCTGCGCGAGGTCATCGCGTTCCCCAAGTCCGGCGGCGGCCACGACCCGCTCACCGGCGCTCCCGCCCCGATCACCCCGGCGCAGCGCGCCGAGGCCGGAGTGGACGCGAGGCCTCCCGCGAAGAGCTAACGGTACTTGACGGCGGGTAAAATCGGGGAGAGCCCCACGCACCCCAGAGCATGCCTCCCGGACTGGGGTGAAACCCAGATTAGTCATCGGTAGAGGTAGCCAGGAAGGGTCGCCGGGTGCGCGGGGATGCGGCGGTAGTGGGCCGCATCGGCGTGCTGGTTGTCGGCACGCGGGGTGCGGATGGCCCCGGCGAGGTCCGGGTAAAGATTCGGGGCGGGACTGAGCCCTACTTGGCGTGGTCGGATGACCCATTGCCCAAGGGAGCGTCCGTGCTGGTGGTCGAGGCCCGTGGTTCACGCACTGTCGGGGCGGCGCCCCGTTTCGGGTGGTGACCGGGCACGGCGCATTCGTGCCGCCGTTCCTTCGCAAAGTGCGGTTTCTGACCTTGGCGATGCGCGAGGCCGAGGTGGCGAGACGTGCGTGGCTCGGCAGGGGATCGCGGTGAACGTGTGGGCGGTGATCGCGTTCAAGGTCGGCAATATCGTCACCGAGCGACAGAAACTGGCCACCGAGGTGCTGGACGTGTCGAAGACGGAAATGGCCACCATCGGGCTCACGGTGGACTCGCTGCAGATCCAATCGATTGACGACCGGGACATCGGCTACATCGCCGCGATGGCCGCGCCCCATACCGCCGCCATTCAACGTCAAGCGAAGATCGCTCAGGCACAGGCCGACCAGGTCGCCGCTCAGGCACAGCAGGAGTCGCAGCGCAAGCAGGCCGAATACACCCGGCGGAGCGCGATGGTGCAGGCTCAGTACAAAGCCGAGGTCGACAAGGCCCAAGCCCAACCCGGCAGGTCGGCCCGCTCGCGCAGGCCCAGGCGCAACGCGAGGTGATCGCGGCGCAAACCGAACTGGCCCAACGCGAGGCTGAGCTATGCCAGCAGCAGCTCGTCGTCGAGATCATCAAACCCGCCGAAGCCGACGCCGAACGAGTCCGCATCCTCGCTCGGGCTGATGCGGAGAAGATGCGCATCCAAGCCGAGGCCGCCGCCTCCCACGACCGAGTCGCACTCGACCGGATGCTCATCGACCAGCTCCCCCAATCGTTGCCGAAGTCGCTCGCGGGCTAGCGGGCGCCAACGCAAGGATTAATCTCTGCCGTTACTCCTTCGGCTTCACGCGGTGTTTGCTCGTTTCGTATTCTCCCGACTCGTTGGGTCGCCTGGGCATAGCGACAACTTCGCCACTGTGCCGCACGAAATCTCGAATTTCTTCATCGATTTGCGGAATTCCATCCGGACTGAGGTCGATAATGATGCCCATTTCTTTAAGCGCGCCCCAAATTGGCAGATTTGGATCAAATTTGGTTGCTCTGTTGCGGCACGCCCGCACAAAAAGATCAAAGCTGTCGCCGTGGTCTTTTTCAACGCGCCGCAGTTTTTCTAGAAGAACTTCCCTCTCCTTCGCGCGCATCACATACCACCCTCCAATGCCGGATTGTGCCATTTCAAGGCAGTGTTACGGTTAGGACGACTTGACTTGTCAGTATAGCATAGTTGAACAAAGTCATGCAGACGGCGCTGATGTTCCTATGGATGTCAAGCCGCGACGCCGCCCACTCGCCGAGGGCTGGGGGCGCGCCTACAACAGGTCGGGTCGACATCCAGGTATGCTGAGTTCAGCCGCAACAAGCATGCGCCAGGCGGGGCAGCGAGGACTTAAGCGTGGAGATCACGGCCATCGGGGCGGCGACCCTGGTTCGCGCGCCCGTACGCGGTCGCGGATGAGCCCACTGTTCTGAGGCTGGTCAATGCTGACCGGTTGCCCGGTCAACCGGAGACGACGTCGGGCATGCTCGGTGCGGCCCTGGCCGGGCGTTCCCCAGTGGATGGTGGATGGTGGTTGCTGGGCTGGGCTGGCTGCGCCCCGCACCAACGTCCGCTGAGGACCTGATCATCCATGCGCTCGCTCAGCTTGGACCGCGTGCGGTGTATGCGTTCGAGTTCGCTTCCGCGCTCACTCTTGGGCTGGAGGGACTGCCGGTACGGCACTGCCCGGTGACCCGCACGGTATTTGGAGGCCGCCGGGTTCTCGGGTCGGGATTTGTGGCGCTACATCCACCAGCGGTTGGCTACTCCCGTGCCATGCCCGGTGTCGCCACTGGCGGAAGTCTTTCCCAGCGTGGACCCGGCCGGGTGGCGGCTGACCTTGCGCGAGGATGACGGGACAACGCTGGGGGAGGCGATCATCGGCCAGCCGATCGACGGGATCATACCGTACGGCCGCCCACGGCCCACGGCGGGCGGCGATATGAGCGGTGGCGAAGCGCGGGACACCGAGAAGCTCATCCGCGCCATCGCCGGACAGCAAGAGCCCCACACCGAGCCGGGCGGCGATTTCAGCCGTCGCGGCGTTCACCTCGGGCAGGGCATCAAGCCTGGGCCCGACCGACGACCAAATCGGCTCGGTTCGCTCACGGTGCAGATCGATCACCACCAGTTCAGCATTCAGATCGAGGTCGATCAGTAGACGGCGCACCACGGCGGCCGTGCTGATCCCCGCGTCACAGGTCAGGTCCGTGGTGAAAGCGATAACCCGCCGCCCAGACGCGGCGCGCACCACATGCGCCAGCGCGGCCAGGCCCCCAGAAACCTTCACTCTGATCACCTCGACGTCGGCGATGAGATCCTCAACGGCGGACGGAATGCGCGCGGCAACGAGCCGGGTTGCGCCCTCGGTAGAGCGGGCTCAATACGGTCAACGTTCAACCACAGTGCGCGGGGAATGAACTCGCCCAGCAGAGCCGGCGGGGCCAGCAGCAGACCCAGCGCCGTCAGGTCGACCGTCGGCGTGGGACCAGCCAGCTCCAACGGATCCCCGGACGTCCCTCCGGCCCCGTCGCGGAACAGCGGCACAAGTCCGTTCACCGCCGCCGCAATACCCACAGCCCTCGGATCAACTCGCGGACGAATGCCATCGCGTGGCGGCGCGGCTCACCCAGCGGCATGCCTTTGCTGTCCTTGCCGTGCTCCCCGTCGCCGGGGACCGACTTCGTCGACATGACGAGCCCCTGCCTGTTACTGACCGATCCGCCTATGAAGTCTGGATCGCGCGGTGAGTCGTGACACGGATAATTCGTGAGGCTGTCGCCGACATGTCACCGTGCGCTCACCAGCAGTGAGCCCAGTCGGGTGATCATCGTTGAGTGACCGTGGAAACGCTCCCCGTTGTTCGTCCGCTGAGTCGTCGCGTCGCGAGCCTGACTGTGCTCGGTGATTCCACCTCGGTCGGGCTGGGCGACCCGCTGCCCGCTGGGGGTTGGCGTGGTTTCGGCCCGCTGCTGGCGGCGGCACTCGGTGCCCCGGGCGAGGTCCGCTACACCAACCTGTCCGCTGTCGGCGCGCGGCTGGCCGACCTGCGGCGCCGGCAGCTGCCCGGCGCGCTGGCGGCGCGCCCCGACACAGTGGTGATCATGGCTGGGATGAACGACACGCTGCGCTCGGATTTCGATCCCGCCGCGCTGCGCGAGGACCTTGACGTCACGGTCACCGCGCTGCGGGCCAGCGGGGCCGCGGTGCTGACCACCCGGTTTCACGATCACGGACGGGTGTTCCGGTTGCCTGGGCCCCTGCGCCGTGCCTTGCACCAGCGGATCGGGCAGCTCAACGACGCCACTGATCAGGTGGTGGCCCGGCGCGGCGCGCTGTGCCTGGACCTGCATTTGATGCCCGGTGCCGGTGACCCCGCGGCGTGGAGCGTGGACCGGCTGCACCCCTCTGAGCTCGGGCACCGGATGCTCGCCGCCGGCTTCGCTGAGCTGCTCGCGGGTGCCGGCGTCGCGGTGCCCCATCCCGTCGATCTGACCTGCGCGGGGGGTCGGCGGCTGACCACCGCCCACCACGTCGGCTGGCTCGTCTTCTACGGCGTGCCGTGGCTGGCTCGGCGCGGCCGGGACCTGGTGCCGTATGCCGCCAAGCTGGTGCTGCGGGACCTGGTCGGTCGGCCGGCGGCGGTACCGTCGCGATGTGGTCGATAACGGAGTGGCAGCAGATAACGACGGGGCGGCGCTGTTCGACGAGGGACTGTTCGCCGCGCGGGCCGAGCACCTCGCACAGCGACGGCTGTCCGCCTCGGCGCCGCTGGCGGTGCGGATGCGGCCGGCCACCCTGGAGGAGGTCCTCGGGCAAGACCACCTGCTGGCGCCCGGCAGCCCCCTGCGCAGGCTGGTCGAAGGCGGCCACGCGGCGTCGGTGATCTTGTACGGGCCACCGGGGACCGGGAAGACGACGCTGGCCCGGCTGGTCTCGCGGGTGACCGGGCGGCGCTTCGAGGCGCTGTCGGCGCTGTCGGCCGGGGTCAAGGAAGTCCGCGCGGTGATTGACGCCGCGCGCCGCCGGTTGGGCCGTGAGGGTGGGGACGCCACGGTGCTGTTCATCGACGAGGTGCACCGCTTCTCCCGCACTCAGCAGGACGCGCTGCTCGGCGCGGTGGAGGACCGGGTCGTGCTGCTGGTCGCCGCGACCACGGAGAACCCGTTCTTCTCGATGGTCTCGCCGCTGCTGTCCCGCTCGCTGGTGCTGCAACTGCACCCGTTGCCTGACGATGACGTGCGGACCCTGATCCGGCGTGCGCTGGCCGACCCGAGGGGTCTGGACGGGTCGATCACGCTGGTGCCCGCGGCGGAGGACCATCTGGTGCGCCTGGCCGGCGGGGACGCCCGGCGGGCGTTGACCGCGCTGGAGACCGCCGCCGAGGCGGTGGCCTCGGTGGGTGCCCGCGAGGTGGACCTGGCCCGCGTCGAGTCCGTGGTGGACCGGGCCGCGGTGCGCTACGACCGGGCCGGGGACCAGCACTACGACGTGATCAGCGCGTTCATCAAGGCCATCCGGGGCTCCGATGTGGACGCGGCGCTGCACTACCTGGCGCGCATGGTGGAGGCGGGCGAGGACCCCCGGTTCATCGCCCGGCGGCTGGTGGTGCACGCCAGCGAGGACATCGGCATGGCCGATCCGAGCGCGCTGCAGGCCGCGGTGGCCGCCGCCCATGCCGTGGCGCTCATCGGGATGCCCGAGGGCCGGTTGGCGCTGGCCCAGGCCACCGTGCACCTGGCCACCGCGCCGAAATCCAACGCGGTGCTCACCGCAATCGACTCGGCGCTGGCCGACGTCCGGGCCGGCGCCACCGGAGCGGTCCCGGCTCACCTGCGCGACGGGCACTACGCCGGCTCCGCCCAGCTCGGTCACGCGCTGGGCTACCGCTACCCGCACGACGCGCCTGAGGGCGTGCTGGCTCAGCAATACCCGCCGGACGCCCTGGTCAGCCGGGACTACTACCAGCCGAGCGGCCACGGCGCGGAACGGGCGCTGGCTCAGCGGCTGCCCCGGCTGCGCCAGATCATCCGCGGCCGCTGATGCTGTGACGCGGGGTGCGTGCGCTCTCTTACTCGTATCTGAGGGCTTCCACCGGGCGCAACCGGGCGGCGCGATAAGCCGGGTAGCCGCCGGCGATGAGCCCGATCGCGAGGCTGATCGTGAAGGACACCACCACGGGCAGGACGCTCACGACGGGGGTGAACCCGGCGAGGACGGGGCCGAGGTGGCTCGCGAAGGCGGCCGCGATGACGCCGCTGAGCAGGGACAGTCCGATTCCGACGCCAATGCCGATGAGCCCGCCGAGGCTGGCCAGGACGATGGATTCGATGAGGAACTGTTCGAGGATGGCGCGCTTGGTGGCGCCGATCGCTTTGCGGATCCCGATCTCTCGGGTTCGTTCGGTGACTGAGACCAGCATGATGTTCAGGACGCCGATCGAGCCGACGACCAGGGAGACCGTGGCGACAGCGGCGGTGAACAAGGTGAGGATCTGCAGGATCTGGTTGAACCTGGAGATGGCGGTTGTCAGGGTCTGGACTTCGAAATCTCGGGATGCTGGGTTTCTGATGCGGTGTCGGTTGTCGAGGATGTTGGTGACCTGTTCTTCGGCGGCGGGCACAGCGGCCGAGCGAGTTGCTTGCGCAGTGACCTCGTTGACGATGTCGCCGTGACCGAAGACATAGCTGCGTGCGGTGCTCAGCGGCATGACCACGATGTTGTCGCCTGGCAGGCCGACGGTCTGCATCACCCCGATGACGGTGAAGGTCTGGCGGTTGATCCGGACGGTGCTGCCCAGGGCGGTAGTGGAGTCGCCGCCGAACAGGTTGGTCACCGCGGTGGGCCCCAGCACCACCACTCTCGCGGCGGAGCGAACCTGGGCCTGGTCAAAGAAGGATCCAGTCTGAATATCCCGGTCAGCCACTTCGAACCAGTGGTCAGTGGAGCCGACCACGGTTACCCGTGAGGGGAGGGTCGACTGGGCGGCATCGGTTCCAATCAGGGATGGGCCGGTAACCACCGGGGTGACGGCGACGACGTCCGGTGCTTTTCGCAATGCCTCGACATCGGCATCGGTCAGATTTTTCGGGGCGGGGCCGCCGGGGAGGTCCCCGGTCGTGGCCACGATAGTGATCAGATCGGCCAGTGGCTCAATGCGCGCATCGACCGATTTCTGCACCCCGTCGCCGATGGCGACCAGCAGGATCACCGCCGAGATTCCGATGATGAGGCCGAGCATGGTCAGCGCGGAGCGCAGCCGGTGGGCGCGCACCGCGCGTAGCGCGATGAGCACCGCCTCTCGTAATTTCATGTGCCGACCCGTTCTCAATTCCGCGCAGGTGTCCAGTGAATTTTCTCATTGTCATCGCAATGCCATCACAATTCTTTGATCGCTGCCGTGTGCCGTATGCGGGCGCGCTCGGTTCGCCCGGCGAGCAACGTGCCGGGCGAACCGAGCGGTCAGTGGCGAGCTGAGAAGTCAGTCAGCCAACTGCTGATGTATCTGGTCAACCTCGGCGCGCAGCTCGATCAGCTGACGGTGTAGAGCCTGTATCGCAACCACCAGCACACCGTGGGAATCCACCATCGGGATGGTGGTATCGCCCTTTCCTAAACCGAATGCGGCATGCCAGTCCTGGGCCATCGGGCCCAGATGGCGCACACCGGTGGCCTCCCACCGGTAACGCCACGTCGCCACTGGCAACGCATCGAGCTTGGCAAGAACTTCGCAACCGTTGACCGGTCCGGTGTCGTTCATCGACTCCAACCCACCGCCACAATATCGGACTTGAGCCGGCGGTCGCTAAGAGCACTGGTGCCCAAACCCAACGCGGCGGTGGCAGTGCTCAACGCGCTGGTGGCAAGACTCAGCCCGGTACTGGCGAGACTGGTGAGGCCACTCGTCCCGCCGAGGAGACCTGTGATGGCAGAAAAAAGACTAGCGAAGCTAAACATGTTGAATCAGTCCTTTCGTCAACCTGATGGGAGCAGTTGGTCTCTTGCGGTACACCCAACTGGTTCCAGTAACTATCCGCTCGGCCACCCTTGTCGTCAAGGTTTTATCTAAAATTATTCAAGCGGATCAACAGGTAACACGTGGCGACTATTCGTGCTCGGAGAGTGAACCGATCAAACCGAATATCGGACCATTGCCCCGTATCTCCAACAATGTTGACTATTCACTCGTTAGAGCAAGTTGGCCGATGACATGGGGCGATCATTTGTATTCAGAGAGTGAACAGGTTGAACGAAATTTCGGACCATTGGCCAGCGTCTCCAACAATGTTGACTATTCACTCTTTAGAGAAAGTCGGCGGGTAGCGTGGGGTGATCGCTGCTCCCGTAGTGCAAGGCTCCCAGAAAGCTCAGCAGTCACTCCCGTCCCACGGGTCGTTTCAGGATCGTTTTTGACTTCGGGGCGAGCGTGGGGCGCTCGTAACGCCGGCGCCAGGACGAGTTGGGTGGGGTGGGGATGGCTGAGGAAGTCGTGGTGGGAGATCTCCCAGCCGTATGCCCCAGCCAGCGGGAACACCACAATGTCACCGACGCGCAGCCGCTCGACCCAGACTCCCCGGGCGAGCACGTCCCGGGGGGTGCACAGCTCACCGGCGACGTCGACACACACCGCGCGTATCTCCGGCCGGACGAACGGGTAGCGCCACGTCTCGATCGGTAGCACCGCGAACGGGTGACTGTATCCCCAGGCGGCCGGCAGCCGGAAGTGGTGGGTCCCGCCGCGCAGCACCGCGAAATGACGGCCGTGGGTGTACTTGAGGTCGAGCACCTCGGCGGCGTACCAACCAGCCTCGGCCACCAGGAACCGACCCAGCTCGAAGATCAACCGCACGCCGGGAGGTAGCTGGTCCATCACGGCGCTGAGCCCGGCGGCGAAGCGGGGCAGGTCGAAGCCCGCACCACCGGTGTAGGGCACGCCGATGCCGCCGCCGACGTCGATGACGTCCAGGTCGATGTGGTGTCGGGCCGCCTGCTGGACGCACCATGCCACGCTGTCGGCCACGAAGCGGGCGTGCGCGGCCGCGTCGAGGTTGTTCGAGGCCGCGTGCAGGTGAAAACCGCGCAGCCGCACCGCTGCCGCCAGTGAGCGGGCCAGCTCCACCGCCTGCGTTAGCAGGGTCTCGTCGATCCCGAACTGGGTGGCGGTTCCGGCCATCCGCCGCAGCTCGCCCGCCAGGCCGCTGGAGCGCCGGTTCACTCGCAGCGCAACCGGCACCTGGACACCCAGCCGCGCCCCGATCAGTCCCACCCGGCGCAGCTCGTGCAGGCTCTCCACGTTGAGCAGGCCCAGGCCGGCCCGCAGCGCGCCGGCGATCTCCGCGTCGGTCTTGGCCGGGCCGCTGAACGCCAGCCGCGACGCGCCCGCGGCGAGCGCCTTGTCGATCTCGCCCAGCGAGGCCACCTCGAACCCCGTGACGTGCTTCGCCAGCGTGCTCAGCACCGCGGGATGACTGTTGGCCTTGACCGCGTAGTACAGCTCGCACCGCCCCGGCAGCGCTACGCGGACCGCCTCGGCCCGCTCGAGGAGCGCATCGAGGTCGTAGACGTACGCGCACACCGGCTGCTCGCCGGCTGCCTGCCCGCGCAGCACCTCGCGCACCCGGTCCCAGGCGGGCCCTCGCGGTCGCAAAGCTTGGGCGGTCAACGCCGCCGCGTGCTCAGCGCAAGACATGGTGCCCACGCGTGCTCGTGCAGCGGGTTGCGCACCTGCGCGTACTGGTCGCCGCCGGCTGGATCCAGCCGCATTCGGGCGAACGCCTTGACGGGCACCGTCGGCGCGAACAGCGCGGCGCGATCAGCGGCGACGTCCTCGCGCAGCGCCGGATCGGCGTCCAAGCCGGTGAGGAGCTCCTCCAGGATCGCCCGCACGCGCCGCCACGCCGCGTGCGGGTCGACGCCGCACCGCGCGACCAGGTGGGCCACGATCTCCCCGAGGTGGTTCGACAGCACGGTGTACAGCATCTTGGCCCGCATCACGTGCACGTCGTCGGTCACCGTGACCGCTCCCGGCCGGGGGGTGAAGGGCAGCCCCTGCCGGCGCAGCCGCGGCGGGTAGATTCGCATCCCGCCCCAGTCCCGCAACACCAACCGGGTGGGCACGGCGTCGACGAAGGTGACGATGCAGTTCTGCAGGTGGGCCTCCAGCGCGATGCCGTATTTGGTCATCAGAATCACGCTCACCGGCAGCAGCAGCGCGGCGTACTCCTGCGCGAAGCCCAGCCCGGCCGTGCCCAGGTCTGGCTCGCCGCGTGTCGTGCCGTAGCGGGTGACGAGCTCGACTAGAACGCTGGACTCCGTCAGCGGCGCGCGGGCGGGCAGCGCGCAGCCGGGCACCGGCAGCTCGTCGGGGTGCAGGTAGTCGCTGATGTCGCGGCGGACGAGCGCGGATAGCGCGCGGGAGCGGCCGTCGGGATCCGGAGCGTGGGCCGGCGGCAGGTAACTGGCCCCAGTGAGCTCCTCGAGCAGGACGATCCGCTCGGCCAGCACCGGCTCACGGGCAATGGCCCGCTGGAGCAGCCGGCTGTACACCGGGCCGTTGTTCGTCGTGTGCGCGGAGATGGACCGCTGGGTCGAGCCGATCAGCGTGTCGAGCGCGGTCTTGACGAGCAGGCGCCGGCCCGCGGGGGAGCGCTCGGTGAGCAACGTCCGCAGGCTGGACGTCGGCACCCCAGCCAGCCGGGCGGTGGGCACGGGAACCACCGTGCCCACCGCGATCTCCTCGGCGAACAGCGGGACGACGACCTGCTCGAGCTGCCAGGCGTGCACGGGCAGGAACACATAACCGGTGGGGTCGAGCTGTGCACCGATGGCGGTGGCGAGTCTCGGGTACTCGGCGCACAGCAGCTGCCCGATGTCGCGGCCGCGCGCATCGGGTGTGGACTCGACGCGCTCACGGCGGACGCCCACCATGATCAAATCGGTGGGCGTGTCGGACTCCAGGTCGTGGCGCAGCACGGCGGCTGGTGACATCCCCAACCGGCCGCGCCCGCACGGGTGCAGGTTGTGCCCCTCGGTGTTGAGTCGCTCGAAGAACACCAGCACCTCTCCGGGCGTCTCCCGCTCGCCGAGCATCCGCGCGCGACCCGCCGTGTCCGGCGCGTCGCGCCGGAGTAGGGCCAGCCGCTGCTCCTCGGCTCGGGCGTAGGCCAGGGCGAGGTTGGTCACGGCGTCCACGAGCTCGGTGGCGAACGACCACCAAACCGGGGCGGGAGCGCGGCCGGCCAGCAGCTCGACGAGATCGTGCGGTGCGGCGATCACGGTCGTCTCGCCGTCCCGCAGGCACAGCACCGGGTGGCCCAGCGTGATGTTGTCGAAGGCGTGTTCGGCGCGGATCGGGAAAGCCAGCACCGTCGCGGCGTCCAGCTCGTGGGCGTGCCAGCCACCGGCCTGAACACCGCCCAGCAGTGACGCCAGCGCCAGCAAGTCCGCGCGGTGGCCCGGGTGGGCGTCGAGACGGCGGCTGGCTGTCCGGATCCCGCCAACGTCCTCTCGCCACAGGGCCGCGAGCAGCCGGCGCAAAACCACGCTCCGCGCCCTGGGCAGGTGCTTGAGGAACGCGCTGGCGTACCGCGGCGCGGTCGCCGCCAGCGTCTCATACATCCGCAGCTCCTCGATCGTGTGGAGTTGCGGATGTTCTGGGATGATGCCGTAGCTGCTCATTCGGCTGCCACCAGCGGATTGGGTACCGCCACCCACTGGGGGACATGCGGGTCGGCGGCCATCTGAACCCGCAACATGGACTTGGCGGGGAGGGTGGGGCCGAACAGGGCGGCCTCGTCTCGGCCGGCTTGCCGTGCGATGGCGGGGTCCGCGGTGAGCGTCGCGTAGGCCGATCGGCAGCACCGGGCAACCAGCCGCCACAAGCGTTCGCCATCGGTCTGGCTCACCCTGGCGAGCGCGGCGACGACCTGGCTGAGGTTGGTGACGACCAAGGGGAAGAACAAGGCGGCCCGGAGCTGGTCTTCGTCCTCGGTCGCCAGTGCGCCGAGCAGGGCCGGTGGGCGCAGGCCGCCGCGCGCCAGGCGCGCCGCGCTGACCCGGATGCCGCCGAAGTCGCGGTAGAGCAGCCGTACCGGCAGGCCGTCCCGCAGCACCACGACCGCGTTCTGCCCGTGTGGCTCCAGCGCGACCCCCCAGCGGGACAACAAGGTGAACAGTGCGGGCAGCGCGCAGTCGCAGTAACTGGCGAGGAAGCGCTCGGCGGTGTCGGAGCGTGCGCGTTGGTGCGCCGACGCCAGTTCATCGAGCACTTCGCCAAACATCGGCCGGCCGCAGCGCGGCGAGCGGGCGGCCAGCGCGGCGACCGGAAGCGCGAGCTCGCCGTCGCCGACGTGCCGCTCCGGGGACTCCCGGGCGATCGCGGCGAGACTGGCCGCGCCGTCGAGGGGTTCACCCGGCGCTGGCCGGTAGCTCCCGCTGGCCAACTCGGCGAGACTGACGAACCGCCCGCCGAAGCCGTGCTCGCGCCGGCCGATCTCGGTCAGCAGCGCGGACACCACCGGGCCGTTGTGCGCGGTTGCGGGCGACACGACGCGGATCGCGGTGGTCAGCCGGATGTCGACCGCGGTCTTGAGGTGAGCTGCCCGCCGGTTCGTCGCGGGGGCGAGGGTGCGCAGCGACAGCAGCGGCCGAGCGCGGATGCCCGCTCGGGTAATGACGATGACGCGCCCTTCGGCGAGCGCGTCGCCATAGCGGTCGAGCACCGTGTGGTCGAGCACCGTGCGGCTTAGCTGCCACGGGTGGACCGGTAGCAACTCGTAGTCGGCCGGATCCCGCCGAAGGCCGCGCAGGTGCGCGTCGGCGGCCCGCGCGACCGCCGGGTGCCAGCGGCGCAGCAGCTCGGTCATCCCGCGCCGTTTGGATGACACCTGCGCGAACGCTGCCTGGGTGAAGGACGACCTGGCGATGGCGACGATCCGGACGTCGACCTCGTCGGCTAACTCCGGCGCGTAGGCGAACAGCTCCGCCACGGTCATCCCGCCGCGCACCCGCGCGCACGGGTGCAGCGGATGCCCATCGACGACGGCCTGTTCGAACAGGGCGAGTGGGCTGAAACCTGGGTCGGCGGCGGCGCGGCGCGCCGCCCAGCGCAGCGAGTTGTCCCTGGGGGCATAGTCAGCACCCAGTCGTTCCCGCCGCCGGGACTCGCCGACGAGCGCCAGCGCGTGGTTGGCGACGCTGTCATCGAGCTCGGCGGACAGTTGGCACCACCGGTCGGTGTCGCCAGTGTCGCCACCGTGGGGCCGGGCCGCCAGGACCGCGCTGAGCAGCGCGACCGGGTGGTCGATCAGCTGCGGCGGCGCCGGATGCGGGGTGGTTGGATACAGGGCGACGGTCAGGCCAGCCGGGTGCTCGGCGAAGGCGTCAGCGATCGCGGGTGGGGCGGACAGCCGGCTGCCGTCGGAGAGCAGGAGCAGCGCGCGGCCGGCGCTGGCGCTCGGGACGAGACCCTCGATCCGCTCCCGCGACAGCGCGATCCACAGCTTGCCCAGCGCCGCCGCTCGCGCTTGGCGCACGGCCCAAGCGGGCCGTAGAGAACAGGACGGATCCGTCTGGGCCGCAACGCTCACCGTGCTTGCCTCCCCCTGATGAGCTCGCCTCACTTTTAGGACAGGCTAACCATAATGGATGACGATCTGTCGTCAATGGCATCCTGTGTGCTCGGTCGTGTGTGATCGGTCCCGCGTGCCCAGGCTGCGTGCTCAGTCTGGGGCGCTGTCCGGTAGCCTGACCGCCCATCACCGGCGTGGCGTAGCCCGCCGCGACCGGTCGACCACGATCGGTGAGGAGGGCACGTGTCGGCAGGTCAGATTGCCGCGCTGATTGCCGCTGGCGCGTTTGTCATCCTAGTTGGTTTGTTGGCCGGGCCGTTGGTCAAGCTGGGTCGCACGCTGGATCAGGCGACGCTGGCGATCCGCAAGGCCAGCGAGGATTCCGATCCGCTGCTGCGCGGCGCGAACACGACCGTCACGCAGGTCAACGCCCAGTTGGAACGGATAGACGGGATCACCGCCAGCGCCCAAGCGGTGACCGGCAACGTCTCGGCGCTGACCTCGCTGTTCACCGCGACCCTCGGCGGGCCGTTGGTGCGGGTGGCGGCGCTATCCTATGGCGTGAGCAAAGCGATGCGTAGCCGCCGCGACAAGGACGAGGCGTCCAGGCGTCGGTCACGGGGGCGGCGAGCGAAAGGGAGCACGCGGTGAAGCGGATGCTCTGGTTCAGCCTGGGTATCGCCGCCGGGGTCGCGGCCAGCCGCAAGGCTCGCGGTGCTGTCTACCGGGTCACTCCCGCTGGCGCGGCCGAGAACGTCGGCGACGCGGTTCGGGAACTCGCCGCAGCGGTGGGCTCCTTCGGCGCTGAGGTGCGGGCCGGGATGGTCCAGCGGGAGGCCGAGCTGCACGATACCATTGCCCAGCGCACTGGCATGGATCTCGCGCCGGGGCGGGCCAGCTCCCGAGCGCGGGCGCACTCCGCGCGCGCCTAGCCCTCTCGTCCGTTTCGCAAGTCGTCCGCTTGGCAAGGAAGGCCCGTGCAGACCCACGAGATCCGCCAGCGATTCCTGAACCATTTCGAACGCTCCGGGCACACCGTGGTGCCCAGCGCCTCGGTACTGCTCGATGACCCGAACCAGCTGTTCGTCATCGCCGGCATGGTCCCTTTCTTGCCCTATTTTCTGGGCCAGGCCACTCCGGCTTACAGTCGCGCGACCTCGATCCAGAAATGTGTGCGCACCCCAGATATCGATGAGGTCGGAAAGACCACTCGGCACAACACTTTTTTCCAGATGGCCGGCAACTTCTCCTTCGGTGACTACTTCAAGCAAGGCGCCATCGAGCACGCCTGGCAGCTGGTGACCGGCTCGGCGGACTCCGGCGGCTACGGCTTCGATCCAGATCGTATCTGGGTCACCGTATACACCGATGACGACGAAGCCGAGCAGCTGTGGCGCACGATCGCCGGGATACCAGTCGAGCGCATCCAGCGTCGCGGCATGGACGACAACTTCTGGTCCATGAGCATGCCCGGGCCGTGCGGACCCAGCTCCGAGATCTACTTCGACCGGGGCCCGGAATTCGGCTCACCCGGGGGCCCGGTCGTCGATGAGGATCGTTTCCTAGAAATCTGGAATCTCGTTTTCATGCAGGACGAGCGCGGTGCATCCACTGGGCCGGGCAAGGGTGACTTCTCGGTGCTGCGGCCGCTGCCCGCCAAGAACATCGACACCGGGATGGGCGTCGAGCGGGTGGCGTTGCTGCTACAAGGCGTGCCCAACGTCTACGAGACCGACCTGCTGCGGCCGGTGATCACTCGGGCCGAGGAGCTCTCCGGCCGGCGTTACGGCGCCGATTCCGCCGACGACGTGCGCTTCCGGGTGATCGCTGACCACGCCCGCACCGGCGTCATGCTCATCGGGGACGGGGTGAGCCCCGGCAATGAGGCCCGCGGTTATGTGCTGCGCCGGTTGCTGCGCCGCATCGTGCGCTCCGTGCGGCTGCTCGGTGTGCGCGAACCGGTGCTCGGCGAGATCACCGCGGTGGTGCGCGACACGATGAGCCCGTCGTATCCAGAAATCGCCACGGACTACCCGCGGATCGAGGCGACCGCCCGGGCCGAGGAGGAGGCGTTCTTGGCGACGCTGTCCGCCGGGTCGCGGAT
The DNA here is from genome assembly GCA_039924425.1 of Pseudonocardiaceae bacterium. Taxonomy (GTDB): domain Bacteria; phylum Actinomycetota; class Actinomycetes; order Mycobacteriales; family Pseudonocardiaceae. The sequence goes on along the minus strand of JBDTAX010000045.1, from coordinate 3,655 downwards.
CTTCGATCTGGCGGTGGCGAACACCCGGGCGGCCGGCGGCTTGCGGCTGGCTGGAGACCAGGTGTTCGCGCTGCATGATACTTACGGATTCCCCATCGATCTCACCGTGGAAATGGCGACCGAGGCCGGCCTGACCGTCGACGAAGCCGGCTTCCGCGCCTTGATGGCTCAACAGCGCCAGCGGGCCAAGGACGACGCTAAGGCGCGCCGCTCCGCCCACGGGGACCTCAGCGAGTACCGCACTGTGCTCGACGCGCACGGCCGCACCGACTTCCTGGGCTACACCGAGCTCACCGCCGAGGCCCGAGTGGTCGGCCTGCTCGTCGACGGCCTCGGCGTCCCCGCCGCTGGCGCGGGCAGCGCGGTGGAGGTAGTGCTCGACCGCAGCCCGTTCTACGCCGAGGGCGGTGGCCAGCAGTCCGACGCCGGCACCCTGACCGGTGACGGGTTCGCCGTCGAGGTGGCTGATGTGCAGTCCCCGGTGGCCGGCTTGGCGGTGCACCGCGGCACGGTCGTCTCCGGCGAGGTCACGCTCGATGCCTCGGTCCTCGCGCGGGTGGACGTCACCCGCAGGCGCGCGGTGGCCCGGGCGCATTCCGCGACGCACCTGGTGCACGCCGGGATCCGACGCGCGCTGGGCAGCGCCGCCGCGCAGGCCGGCTCGCTCAACGCCCCGGGCCGGCTGCGCTTCGACTTCACCTCCCCGGCTGGCGCCGTGGTGCCCAGCGTGCTGGCCGACGTCGAGGACGAGGTCAACGAGGTGCTGGCGCGCTCACTGCCGGTCACTGCCGAGGTGCTGCCGATCGAGGACGCCCGCCGCGACGGCGCGATCGCGATGTTCGGCGAGAAATACGGTGACGCGGTGCGGGTCGTTACCATCGGCGACTACTCCAAGGAGCTCTGCGGTGGTACCCACGTGCCCAACTCGGCCGACATCGGACTGATCAAGCTGCTGTCCGAGGCGTCCATCGGCTCCGGGGTGCGCCGGGTGGAGGCGCTGGTCGGCCTCGACGCGTTCCGCTTCCTGGCCCGCGAGCATGTGCTGGTGGCGCAGCTTGCGGAGCAGTTCAAGGCCCGGCCCGAGGAGCTGCCCGAGCGCATCGGCGTGGTGACCGAGCGGCTGCGCGCGGCCGAGCGGGAACTAGAGCGGCTGCGCGCCGTCGCGGTGCTGTCCTCGGCGGGCACCCTGGCCCAGGGCGCCGAGCAGGTCGGCGCCACCGCGCTGGTGGCGGTGCAGACGAGCGCGGCGCTCAGCGGCTCGGACCTGCGAGCACTCGCCACTGAGGTCCGGGGCCGGCTCGGTGAGCGGCCCGGGGTGGTGGCGCTGTTCAGCGTCGACCACTCAGCGAGCACGGTCTCCTTCGTGGTGGCCACCACCGCCGCCGCGCGCCACCGCGGCGTGGCGGCGGGCGCGCTGGTGCCGGTGTTCGGGCCCGCGGTGGGCGGCCGCGGTGGCGGCAAGCCGGACCTCGCCCAGGGCGGCGGTACCGAGCCGGGCGGGATCCCAGCCGCGGTGGCGGCCCTGCGGGCCGAGCTCGCGGGGCGCAACGGCGCGTGAGTTCTGATCTCGGACCGGGCCGCCGCCTCGGCGTGGACTTCGGCGAGGTGCGAGTCGGGGTGGCGCTGTCCGACCCGTCCGGGATACTCGCCACACCCCTGATCACCCTGAAGCGCGACCGCTCCGGCGGCACGGACCTCGAGGCGCTGGCGGCGTTGGTGGTCGAGCACGAGGTGGTCGAGGTAGTGGTCGGGCTCCCGCGCACCCTGGCTGGGCGGCACGGTCCCGCGGCGGTCGCGGCGGAGGCCTACGCCCGCGCGCTGGCCCAGCGGCTCGGCGACGGTGTCCCGGTCCGGTTGACCGACGAGCGCCTCACCACCGTCTCGGCCACCCGGGTGCTCGCCGAGCGGGGCGTTCGCGGCCGCAAGCAGCGGGCGGTGGTCGACCAGGCTGCCGCTGTGGAGATCCTGCAAAGCTGGCTCGAGGCCCGGCGGGCCGGGCGATGACCGCCGACGTACGTGGTCGCGCGGAGGCGGCGTCATGACCGACGACCTCGGGCTGTTCCGGAACACTCGCGATAACGCGGAGCACGCTCGCCCGCGGCGGGTGACCGACAGCCGGCGGGCTCGACACCAGACTCCTGATCGACGCCAGACCCGCGAGCGGCGGCGGGCCCGACAACGTCGCCGTCGCCGGGTCGGGCTCGCCGCGATGCTGGTGTTGGTGCTGGCGGTGGCCGGTGTCCTGTTCGGGGTCCACACGCTGCGGGCGTTGCGGGAGGTCCCTGACTTCGCCGGAGCCGGTGGCGCGCAGACCGTCGTGCAGGTCGAGGAGGGCCAGAGCCTCACCGCGATCGGCGCCACGTTGGCGCGGCGCGACGTGGTCGCCAGCATCCGGGCGTTCACCCGCGCCGCCGACGCCGACCCCCGGGCCCGCGCCGTGCAGCCCGGCTACTACCAGGTGCGCGAGCGGATGTCCGGTTCAGCCGCGGTGGCCAGGCTGCAAGAACCCTCGGCTCGAGTCGGTCACCTGGAGATTCGCGGCGGCGGCCAGCTCGACAACGTTGAGCTGCCCAATGGCAAGACCGTGCCGGGACTGCTCGCCGAGATCTCCCGCGCCAGCTGCGCGATGATCGGGGAGGTGAGCACGTGCGTGAGTCCCGATGATCTCCGCACCGCGATGTCCCAGACCGATCTCGGGCAGCTCGCGGTACCCGGCTGGGCCCTCGATCCGGTCTCGCGCGTCGAGCCTCGGCGACGGCTGGAGGGTTTGCTGGTCCCCGGGGACTACGACGTGCGCCCCGGCGCCTCGGCGGTGGAGCTGTTGCGCCAGATTGTCACCACGTCCGTGGCTCGGCTGTTGGCGGGTGGTTTCCCCGCGTCCGCCGCGGGCAGTGGTCACAGCGCCTACGAGGTGTTGGTGATCGCTTCGGTGATCGAGCGGGAGGGGATCACCCCGGACTTCCGCCGGGTCTCCCGGGTCATCGCCAACCGGCTTGCCGCAAGGATGCCCCTGCAGATGGACTCCACCATCAACTACCCGCTGGATCGCCAGGAGGTGGACACCTCCGACGCGGACCGCGCCCGGCCCGGCCCCTACAACACCTACCTCGGCGTCGGGCTGCCCGTGTCGCCGATCGGGTCACCGAGTGCGGCGGCGATCGCCGCCGCGTTGAACCCGGAACCGGGTGCCTGGCGGTACTTCGTGAAATGTCAGAAAGACGGCGCGTCGTGCTTCTCAGTGACGCGCCAGGAGCACGACGTGGCGGTTCGCGACGCGGCTGCTCGGGGCGTCTTCTAGCCTTTCTCGTTGTACGGAAGTTGTCCACAGCTGCCCCGCGATCCACAGCTCGTGGCCGGGATTGGCCCGTGCGCCGCCGCGTGCCGGGCACGCTGGCCGGCATGGGCAGTGGGTGGGTGGCCGTGAGTGGAGCCGTCGCGGGTGCCGGGGGAGCGATGCTGCTGCGCCGGCTTCCCCGGGGGGTGCGGGTGCCGGTGCCGGTCTGCGCCGCGGTGGTGGCCGCGTTGTGGGTGGTGGTCGGTGAGCGGGGACTGCCGGTGTGGTGGTGGCCGGTTCCGCTGCTGTTGAGCTGGGCCGGTGTGCTGTTGAGTAGCGCCGACCTGATCGCCCGGCGGCTGCCGGACGCGCTGACCCTGC
>JBDTAX010000044.1:0-13241 GCA_039924425.1 Pseudonocardiaceae bacterium | reverse complement strand
TCGATGACCTGCACTGACAGTGCGCGATCACAGCTGGCGGGCTCGAGGGGCAGCGACGTTGCGTCCGCCTCGTGCAGGGTGACGTTGGGGTGGCCCGCGCACCGGCGCGCCGCGGCCGCGAGCATCCGCGGGCTGCGGTCCACTCCGATGACCGATCCCGCGCTGCCCACCTGCCCGAGGAGCTCCGCGGCGAAGAACCCGGGTCCACAGCCCACGTCGAGGATCGTCTCGCCGGGCAACGCGGCGAGCGCGGCGTGCACCAGCTCGCGGCGGCGGACGATGTCGCGGGTGCGGTAACGGGCGTCGAATCGCGCGACGATGTCGTCGTCGTCGAAAGTCAGTTGGCCTTCGGGAACCGCCGCCGTGGGCTGGGGTGTCGTCATGTTTGATCGCTCCTTAGCGGCACCGGGTCACGCTCGGGTTGCGGTGGAGAGCTCAGAATAAGTCTCGCTGGGCACCCCGGGATCCGCGCCGGGCGGCGCTGCGCTGCCAGTGGATCATCACGAAGCCGATCAGACCGAGCAAGCCGCCGGTCAGGCAGGCCCAGATCCACGCTGGCGGTTCGCCGACGATCAGCAGCACCACCGCTGCGGTGAACCAGGTGAGGGTTCCTGCGGCGACCACTGGACGTGGGTCGGCGAGGTTGCGCGGAAGGGGCGGGGGAGGCACTGGGGACACGCTAGCGTGTCCCCAGTGCTTGTGAGTGGCAAACAGTGCCAGGGCACTGTTTGCCACTCACAAGCCTTCTCGTCCTTGACGAGAAGGCAAGGTTAGCCTAACTTAAGTGGAGCCGGCTTCGTGGTGGGAGTCCTGGCAAGCAGTTGGAACACCTCGGGCCCGGCCTGGACAACTTCGGCCGGGCCCGACGGTTTTCTCGCTTCGCCGCTGGTGGCCAGGTGTGCCTCGGGAGGCGGGAACGGCGTGTTTAGAGTCAGGCCGTGGACTGCGGCGGCATTGGGTCATCTGGCATTGGGTCATCTGGCACTGGCACTGGGATGCAACCTGACCCTGCGATGCAATCTGGCGAGCCGACGCCGTGGGCGACCGGGCTCACTGTCAGCGTGGTGGTGGCGGCGATCATCGTGATCGCATTGTTCAGCCTGGCCCAGGGGTTGGCGCCGAGCGGAACCGGCGCCGTCGTGCTCGCGAACCTGCTGGTGGCCGTGGGGTTGGCGCCGTCGATGTGGCTGGGTCGGGCGACCCTGATCTGGCGGTGGGTGGCCTACGGCACCGCGGCGGGCATCGTGGCCACCTGGAGCGCCCTGCTGCTGTCTCTGCTGGGCTAGCTAGGCCAGCCCGGTGCGCCAGTTAGCGTGCAGGTCGGCGAAGGGTCCTGTTGAAGTGATCAGCTGAGTGGGTCGGCCGTCTTCGATCACGATGCCGTCGGCGAGCACTAGCACCCGGTCGGCGACCAACACGGTGGACAGCCGGTGCGCGATGATCAGCGCGGTGCGCCCGGCGAGCACGGTCGCCAGCGCGGCCTGCACGGCCCGTTCGGTGGGGAGGTCCAGCGAGGAGGTCGCTTCATCGAGCACCAGCACTGCGGGATCGGCGAGCAGCGCTCGGGCGAAGGACACCAGTTGGCGTTGCCCGGCGGACAGCCGCGAACCGCGTGTGCGCACGTCGGTGTCGTAGCCCTCGGGCAGTGCGGTGATGAACTCGTCGGCCCCCACCGTTCGGGCGGCCGCCACCACATCCGAGCGGGTTGCCGGTTGGCCCGATCCGAGCGCGATGTTGTCGGCCACTGACCCGGAGAACAGGAACGACTCCTGGGTCACCATCACCACCGCGCGGCGCAGGTCGGCGTCGGCCACCGAGCGCAGGTCGACGCCGTCCAGCCGCACCGCACCCGCCACCGGGTCGTAGAACCGGGCCAGCAGTTTGGCCACCGTCGACTTGCCCGCCCCGGTCGGCCCGACCAGGGCGACGGTCTGGCCGGCGGGTATCACCAGGTCCAGCGGTGGCAGCACCTCCGGGCCGCCGTAGGAGAAGCGCACCTGATCGAAGACCACCTCGCCGCGCACCGGGACGGGCAGCGCCACCGGCTGGAGCGGCTCGTCGACGCCCGGGCGTTCCTCGAGCACTCCGGAGATCTTCTCCAGCGCCGCGGCCGCCGAGGAGTATGAGTCGGCGAACATGGCCAGTTCCTCGAGCGGGTCGTAGAACAGGCGCAGGTAGAGCACGAACGCGGTGAGCACCCCCAGGGTCAGGCTGCCTTGAAGTACCCGCAACCCACCGAGCAGCAGGATCACCGCCACTGACACCGCACCGATCAGCCGCACGGCCGCGGTGAACCGGGAGATCAGCATGAGTGCCTCGGTGTCGGCGTCAGCGAAAGCGTCGCCCAGCCCGTTCATGATCGTGGAGTTGTGTCGTTCCCGGCGGAACGCCTGCACCGCGCGGATCCCGTTCATGGTCTCGACGAACTGCACGATCACCCGGGCGATCCGGGTGCGGGTGACGCGGTAGGTGTGCCGCGAGCACCGCAGATACCAGCGGGTCAGCAGGCCGAGCGGGATGAAGCCGGCCAGCGCCACCAGGCCCAGCGCGGTGTTGAGCACCAGCAGCACCGCGCCGATGCCGACGAGCGCCAGCAGCGAGATGAAGAACTCGGGCAGCCGCTCGTCCAGCAGCTCTTGCAGGGCGTCCAGGTCGCTGGTCAGCCGGGAGATCACCTGTCCCGAGGTGTAACGTTCGTGGAAGGCCAGTGACAGGCGTTGGATCTGCGCGAACACCCGCTCGCGTAGATCGATCAGCACGTCGGCGCCGATCCGTCCGGACATTCGCAGGAACGCGCCGACCGTCACCGCGTTGGCCACCCCGGCGACCGCGTAGCCGGCGACGCACCAGGCCAGCGGGCCGGGCTGACCGGCCGCCGCGGCCGGGATGCCGCGGTCGATCGCCGCGGCGATCAGCAGCGGGCCGGCCAGCAGCGCGACCTGGTTGGCGACGAGCAGCCCCAGCGCGGCGCTCACCCAGCGTAGTTGGGGGCGCAGCAGTGAACCGAGCAGCCGGCGGGACCGGGCGGCCAGCCGCAACCCGGTGGTGGTGTCGATCGCGTCGAGATCCTCGGCGGCGACGCCGTGCCACCCCTGCGTCATCAGACCGGCACCGGTGCCGGGCCAGCCGTCATCGGGCCAGCCGTCATCGTGCCAGGTGCCGCAGCATCCAGAGTGGACAGCAACCAGCGGTATCCGGGCACCTCGGCGAGCAGCTCGGCGTGGGTGCCGACGGCGGCGATCCGGCCGTCGGCGAGCAGCGCGACCCGGTCGGCGAGCCGCACCGTGGAGGGCCGGTGGGCCACCACCAGCGCCGTCACGCCGCGCAGCACCCGGCGCAGCGCCGCCTCGACTTCGGCCTCGGTGTGCACGTCCAGCGCGGACAGCGGGTCGTCGAGCACCAGCACCGCCGGTGTGCCGCCGGCACCGCCGCCGAGCACCGCGCGGGCCAGCGCCAGCCGCTGCCGTTGCCCCCCGGACAGCGTCAGGCCCCGCTCACCGATCCGGGTGTCCAAGCCCCAGGGCAGCGCGTCGACGAAGTCCTCGCCGCGCGCCACCCGCAGCGCGCGGCGCACCTCATCGTCGGTGGCCCACGGTGCGCCGAGCGCAACATTCTCCCGGACCGACGCCGAGAACAGCACGGTGTCTTCGAAGGCGTTCGCTACGAGCGTGCGCAGCTCGGCCAGCGCCAGCTCTCGCACGTCCACCCCGTCGAGCAGGATCCGGCCGCCGGTGACGTCGGCCAGCCGGGGGATCAGCGCGGTCAGGGTGGTCTTGCCGCTGCCGGTGGCCCCGACCAGCGCCAGCGTCTCGCCCGGCCGGACGTCGAGGTCCACCCCGCGCAGCACCTCGGTGGCCGCCCCGGGGTACCGGAAGCGCACTCCCTCCAGCCGCAGCGCGCCGCGCACCGGACGCGCCGCGGGCCGGGGCGCTGGCGGGTCGGTGACCGTGGCGAGCGCGTCGCGCACCTCCCAGTACCGGGCGTTCGCCGCGGTGGCTTTGCCGGTCTCGGCCAGCAGCCAGCCCAGCGAGTCCAGCGGCCAGCGCAGGTAGGTGAGAATGGTGACCGCCCCGACGACGGTGCCCAGCGACAGCGACCCGGCCGCCACCGCATAGCCGCCGATGGCCAGCGCCGCGGCCAGCGTGAGCTCCGGCAGCGCGATCATCAACGCCCACAGCGTGGCGAGCAGCCGCGCCTTGGTCAGCTCGATCCGGCGCAGTTCGCGCGCCTGCGCCAGGAATTTCTGGGTGGCCCGGGGGCCGTGGCCGAAGGACTTCAGCACCCGGATGCCCAACGTGGATTCCTCCACCGTGGTGGCCAGATCACCACTGCGCTCCTGCGCGAGCCGTGCGGCCAGCTCGTAACGACGCTGGTAGCGCCGGCTCAGCAACACCAGGGGCACCGCCATGATCACGGCGAGCACCCCGAGCATCGGCGCGATCACCAGCAGGATGCCCAACCCGACCAGCGCGGTCAGCACGTTGACCACCACGAAGATGCCCGCGAAGCTGAGGAACAGCCGGATCGTGGTCAGATCGCTGACCGCACGGGAGAGCAGCTGACCGGAGGGCCAGCGGTCGTGGAAGGCCACCGGCAGCCGCTGCAGGTGCTGGTAGAGATCAGCCCGCAGCCGTTTCTCGATGTCTGTGGTCGGGCGGGCCACCAGCATCCGCCGCAGATAGATCAATCCGACCTCGAGCACCCCCAGCGCGAGCACTCCGAATGACAGCGCCACCAGCGCGCCCCGGTCCCCGTGCGCAACCGGTCCATCGACGATCCGCTGGAGCACCAACGGAATCATCAACCCGCCCAGCAACCCCCCCAACGCCGCCACCCCAGAGCCCACCAACCGCCCCCACACCGGCCGCGCATAAGCCCCCAACCCCCGAAAACTCACCCCCACCACGCTACCTCCCGCATTCAGCGGGCTCAGCGGGTTTATTCGCGACTGATAACCCCGCTGAGCCCGCTGAATGCGGGGGAGGGTGGGAGGAGGACGTCTTCCCAGGGGGGGATTTTGGGGGAGGTCTTGGAGGTTGGGGGTGCTGGGCGTAGGGGGAGGGCTGGTTGTGGGTCGATCAGGTCGGTGGCGTGGTCGTCGAGCGCGGTGACGGTGCCGCCGTGCGCGCCCGGGTGAAACGCCCACTGCGCCCGGTTCTCCGACCGGCCGGCCCGCCAGTGCAGCGCGACGACCCACTGGCCGTCCGGCCCGCGCCGCGAGTCCCAGGCCGCTGAGCCGAAGTCGTGACCCCGCAGGCGGAAAGTCTCGGTGACGACCTCCTCCAGCGTGCGCACATCCGGGCCGTCGGCGCGCACCGGGTGGGCCAGCTGGGCCAGCTGGGCGATGCGGGATCGCTCCAGCAGCACCGGGTAGGCGAACCGCTCGATCCGCTCGCTGGGCTCGCCAGCGGCGGTGGCCACCTGCTCGACGGACGCCCCAGCCCGGATCCGAGCTTGGATCTCCCGGGGGCGCAGCTGGCTCTCCGGGTCGATCTGGATCTGGTCGAGGCGCGGGAGATCACCCCGCACCGCCGCCTGCAGGGTGTCCTCCACCGGCAGGGTGAACCGCTCCCGCCGCTCGCCGGGCCGCTGCGGGACGGTTTCCAGGATGATCGTGCGGCCGTCGGTCCCCAGACCGGCCACTCGCAGCGCGCGCATCCACGAACCTCCCCGTCAGTACCCGCCACCGTAAGCCGGTGGCGGGCAATCTCGAGGGAGGCGCGCCGCCAGGCCTCACTCCAGAGCTGGGTCACCCAGCCGTTCGAGGATCCAGTCGATGCAGGTGGTGAGCGCGGAGACGTCGTCCGGATCGACGGCCGGGAACATCCCGATCCGCAGCTGATTGCGGCCGAGCTTGCGGTAGGGCTCGACGTCCACGATTCCGTTGGCCCGCAACACGGCGGCGAGCGCGGCGGCGTCAACGCGGTCGGCGAAATCCACGGTGCCGACCACCAGCGAGCGCTTGGCTGGGTCGGTGACGAAGGGTGTGGCGTACGGCGAGGACTCGGCCCAGGAGTACAGCCGCGAGGACGAATCGGTGGTGCGGGCGACACACCAGTCCAGCCCGCCGCCGGCCAGCATCCACTCGATCTGGTCGACCAGCAGCAGCAGCGTCGCGACCGCCGGGGTGTTGTAGGTTTGATCTTTAAGGCTGCTGTCCAGCGCGATGCTCAGTGACAGGAACTCCGGCACCCACCGGGGTGAGGCGCTGATCTCCGCGACCCGCTCCAGCGCGGCCGGGCTGAGCAGCGCGATCCACAGCCCGCCCTCGGAGGCGAAGCACTTCTGCGGCGCGAAGTAGTAGACGTCCACGTCGGCGGCCCGCAGTGGCAGGCCCCCGGCGCCGCTGGTCGCGTCGATCGCCACCAACGCGCCTTCGGACAGGGCCGGCCGGCACACCGGAACCATCACCCCGGTGGACGTCTCGTTGTGCGCCCAGCCGATCAGGTCGCAGGAGGGGTCGGCGACCGGTTGCGGCGCGTCCCCCGGCGGGGCGCTGACCAGCACCGGATCGGCCAGGAACGGGGCACGCGCCGTGACGGCGGCGAACTTCGCGGAGAACTCGCCGTAGCTCAGGTGCAGCGAGCGTTCCCGGACCAGGCCGAGCGCGGCGGCATCCCAGAACGCGGTGGTGCCACCGTTGCCGAGCACCACCTCGTAGCCCTCGGGCAGCGCGAACAGCTCGCGCAACCCGGCCCGCATCCGCCCGACCAGCGACTTCACCGGCCGCTGACGGTGCGAGGTGCCCATGATCGAGGCTCCGGTGGTGGCCAGCGCGGCCAGCTGCTCGGGACGGATCTTCGTGGGCCCGCACCCGAACCGCCCATCGGCGGGTTTCAGTCTGGCGGGGATGCTCAGCTGCGCGGTCCGTGTCATGACCCAGACCTTACGACGGACCCCTGACAGTGTGGGGCGCTATGGAGACCAGGTGGTCCCGGTGATGCGCTCGTAGGCCTCGACGTAGCGCCGCCGCGTTTCCGCCACGATCACCGGGGGGATGACCGGCCCGGGTGGCTCGCGGTCCCATCCCGTGCCCAGCGCCCAGTCCCGGACGAACTGCTTGTCCAGCGCGTGCTGCCGCTGACCGGGCCGCCAACTCGCGACGGGCCAGAACCGCGAGGAATCCGACGTGACCGCTTCGTCCCCGAGCGTCAATCGACCGCTAGCGTCCCAGCCGAACTCGAATTTCGTGTCCGCGATGATGATCCCGCCCGTCAGGGCGTGCGCAGCCGCTTTGGTGTAGAGCTCGAGCGTCAGGTCGCGGAGCTGGTGCGCGGTGTCCTCGCCGGTGTCGCGCGCGACACCGGCGAAGGTGATGAACTCATCGTGCCCGGTGTCGGAGAATTTGGTGGTCGGGGTGAAAATCGGTTCGGGCAACCGGCTGCCGAGGACCAGTCCGGGCGGCAACGCGACACCCGAGACGGTGCCGAACTTCTGGTACTCGCGCAGCCCCAGGCCGGCGAGATAGCCGCGCGCGATGCACTCCACCGGGATCATCCGCAGCGGCGTGACGCGGATCGCCCTGCTCGCGTAGTCCGGCGGCACATCGGTGGCGGAGATCAGGTGGTTGGGCACCACGTCGCCGAGTCTGTCGAACCACCACACCGACAGCCGCGTCAGCAGCGCACCCTTGTCGGGAACGGGTGTGGGCAGCGCCACGTCGTACACCGAGACCCGGTCCGAGGCGACGAGCAGCAGGTCACCGTCGATCGAATACAGATCCCGCACCTTGCCGGCGGATATGCGCTCCACCGCAGCCACCGTACCCATGTCCCGCGTGGCCGGGGCGACGCCGGGTGTTTTCGTTGCTCCAGCTCTAGTGGTGCGGGCCCCGGACGTGTCCTGGTTCATCGACTTCATGAACGTCGTCAATGCGCTGCCCGAGTACCGGGGCATGAAGGACGACCTTGCCGTCACGTTGGGGGATCTGCGTGGCAAGACAGCCGGGTTTCAGTGCATGCTCGCACTCAGCAGCAGGCTGGTCGGGCGCGCCTTCGATGCGCACCAGCTTCAGCGGAGGCTCGGTGATCGCGAAGTTGGCGTAGCCAGGCCGGCGTTTGGCTGGTTCGACGCCGAACAGCGAGCGGTAGAACGCGATCGACCCTCCGAGATCAGACACCCGCAACGCGAGTTGAACACGGGACACGTCCAGATCATCCCTGAGCTTGTTTCGATATCTGTTAAGACAGACCTTGCACCCTGATTAGAGAACTGTCAAGGTAGGAGTATGTCGAATCAAGAGCGGTTTCTCGTCGAGCTGACCGACGCGGTGGGCTGCTGCTCGCCGCTGGTGCGTGAGCCGCTGTCGGCCGAGCAGGCGGTGGAGTTGTCGCGGTTGTTCAAGGCGATGGGTGATCCGGTGCGGCTGCGGCTGCTCTCGCTGATCGCCTCCCACGACGGCGGTGAGGCCTGCGTGTGTGACCTGTCCGGGGTGTTCGAGTTGACCGGGCCGACGATCAGCCATCACCTCAGGGTGCTGCGCGAGGCCGGGCTGATCTCCGGTGAGCGGCGCGGAACCTGGGTCTACTACCGGATCGAGCCCGGCGCGCTGCGGCGGCTGTCCGCGGTACTGGTGCCCGACGTGGCCGCGGCGGGCCCGGCGTGAGCACCGAGAACCTGACCGGCACCGACCGGGGCTCGGCCGGGGTCGGTGCCAAGCTGTCCACGCTGGATCGGTTTCTTCAGGTGTGGATCCTCACCGCGATGGCTCTGGGCTTGGTCGGCGGCCGGCTGATCCCGGGGCTGGGTCGTGCGCTGGATGCGATCGCGGTGGACGGGGTGTCCCTGCCGATCGCGCTCGGTTTGCTGATCATGATGTATCCGGTGTTGGCCAAGGTCCGCTACGATTGGCTCGACACCGTCACCCGGGACCGCCGGCTACTGATCCCCTCGCTGGTGTTGAACTGGGTGTTCGGTCCCGCGCTGATGTTCGCCTTGGCCTGGCTGATGCTGCCCGACCTGCCCGCGTACCGCACCGGGCTGATCATCGTCGGGCTCGCCCGGTGCATCGCCATGGTCATCATCTGGAACGACCTGGCCGGTGGGGACCGGGAAGCGGCCGCGGTGCTGGTCGCGCTGAACTCGGTGTTCCAGGTGATCTCGTTCGCCGGGCTGGGCTGGTTCTACCTGCATGTGCTGCCCGGTTGGCTGGGCTTGGCGCAGACCGATCTGACTGTCTCCGCCTGGCGGATCGCCCGCTCAGTACTGATCTTCCTGGGCATCCCGCTGGTGGCCGGCTACCTGACCCGCCGACTTGGGGAACGTGCCAAGGGCCGCGACTGGTATGAGCGCACGTTCCTGCCCACGATCGGACCGTTCGCGCTCTACGGGCTGCTGTTCACCATCGTCATCCTGTTCGCTCTGCAAGGCCAGGCCATCACCAGCCACCCGCTGGACGTGGCCCGGATCGCGCTGCCGCTGCTGGCCTACTTCGCCATCATGTGGGCCGGCGCCTACGCCCTGGGCCGCGCGGTCGGGCTGAGCTACGAGCGCACCACCACGCTGGCGTTCACCGCCGCCGGCAACAACTTCGAACTCGCCATCGCCGTCGCGATCGCCACCTTCGGTGTCACCTCCGGCCAAGCCCTCGCCGGCGTTGTCGGCCCGCTGATCGAGGTCCCGGTCCTGGTCGGGCTCGTCTACGTCTCACTCGCCGCCCGCCGGAGCTGGACCGGGGCCGACACGACCGTTCAAGCCTGAACCCGTCCCACGCTCGCCACACGGTTCGTCGGTGTGTTCTCGCCCGACCGCCGCACCGCCCTGACCCAAGCCCAAGGAGACATCGTGACAACCGTCCCCGAAGTGCTCTTCGTCTGCGTGCACAACGCCGGCCGCTCCCAAATGGCCGCCGCCCTGCTGCACCACCACGCCACCGGTGCCGTACACGTCCGCTCCGCCGGCTCCACACCGGCCGACGAGATCAACCCCGCCGTCCGCGAAGCCATGAACGAAATTGGCCTCGACCTCTCCCAGGAGTTCCCCAAACCACTCACCGACGACGTCGTCCGGGCTGCGGATGTGGTCATCACCATGGGCTGCGGGGACGCCTGCAACATCTACCCCGGCACGCGCTACCTCGACTGGGACCTCACCGACCCAGCCGGCAAAACCCTCGACCAAATCCGTCCCATCCGAGACGACATCGACACCCGTGTCCGCGCCCTCCTCGCCGAACTCACCGCGACCCCCGCGCGAGCACAAGGCTGATCGGGACGGTTCCGTAAGCGGCTTACGGCACAGTTGAGCGGGGGTCGGACGACACGCAGCTCCCGGCCGAGCACCAACTCCGACCTGCCCGAAACCGGCTAATCGTGCGTTCCGGTTCCGTTGCAGGTCCACCCCCGGTTGTCCAGGTGAACGATGACGTCAACATCCCGACAACCCTGACGGCTTCCAGGCTGTCGTGTCCAAAGGGGAGATCGATCCCGGGTTTGCCAAAGTCCCGATCCTTCTGGCATACGCGGAGGACGGCGTGGCGCTGCCCGAGGTGCCCTACAACGCCACCCAGAACAAGGGTCCGGTCCAGCTCGTCATGCCCACCGACACCCACGGTGGGCGCTACGCCAACCAGATCTGTCGTATCAAGGTCGTCAGCGCCGCCCCGTAGGGCGGATCGATGGCTGGCGGCCCGCACGGTCCTGAGCGTTGTAGATCGCGCGCCACGGAGGTGTGTTACGCCGCCACAAGCCCTCGCGCCCGTTCCAAGAAGTCCCGTACCGCGGGGACTTTGGCGTGTGGCTTCAGCTCGTAGTAGAGGTCGCGGAGATAACCCAGTGCGAGGGTCGAGTCCAGGCTCTCGGCCAGGTCGATGGACTCCATCCCCAGCCCGGCGGCGAGGTGAAGGTCGCGCTGTTTTCCCGGCCGGGCGCGAGCGCTGGCGAGATGAGTCACGAAGAACTGCCGGTCCCGGACGAATAACTCGTCGAGCTGGGCGACGCCTTCGGTGAACATGGCCACCGCGTGGTCGAACTGACCGAGTCGCAGGAGACAAACGCCCGCATTGCCCATGATCTGTGCTGGGTTGACCCAATACAGCCAGGGTGGCTCATCGTCCGGTGTGAGCTGTTCGACCTGGGTGCGGGCTTGGGAGATCGCTGCCGTGCAGGCCGAGGTGTCGCGCAGAGAGACGGAAGCGTAGGCATGCCGCATGTGCAGTTGGGCGAGTAAGGCTGGTGTCTGCCGTCCTCGCGTACCGGCGAGGGCTGTCTCGATGAGTGTCACGGCATCGGCGGGCCGACCGTCGTGCCGGGCGGCCTGAGAGGCCATGCACGTGAGGATGTACGCGCCCAGGGGCCGGTCATCAGCGCTGTGCGCCGCCCGCAAGCCCGCGACAAAGAAGCGCTGGGCCAGGCCGAGGTGCCCGATGTCGTAGGCTGACCAGCCACAAAGCTGTCCAAGCTCGGCGAGCACGATGTGCAGCGCCTGGCCGGTCCGCTCGTCGTAGGACGCCTGATCAAGCAGTCCGGCGACCCACCCGAACTCGTGCCGGGCCAGGGCGAGCACGTTGCCGCCCCCGGCCATGTCCTCCATCTTCCGCAGCTCAGGGAGCATGGCCATGAACCGGTCGACCAGCCCGGCCGACACCCGACGCCCGGACAACCCGGACACCAGCGGCCCCGGCTCGTGCACCAGCCACTGGTGAGCGGGAGCGGTGAGCGCGGCGCCGCTGAGGAACACGAACCCCCGGCGCTCCACCCGCTCATCACCGCCCCTCAACGCTCCTGCCGCTTCGACGGTACCCCGATGGTTCCACGGCGGTGCGAGAACTGGGTCGTGCTCGGGATCGACGGACAGCTCCTCAGTCGCATCCGAGTGGAGCAGCTCACCGCCATCCCGCGACTCCGAGCCACTCGGCCCTCCGCCGTGGGTCGGCTGTCCTTCGGCGAGCATGGTGTCCAGCTCTTCGACCGAGACGCTCAGGGCGTCAGCGAGTGTGGGCCGACACCCCGGCTGCGGGCAGGTCTCGCCCCGTTCCCAGCGCCCCACCGTGGTGGGCTGCACCCCCACCAGCCGCGCCAGTGCTTCCTGGCTGTGACCAACAATCTCCCGGCGCTCCGCGAAAACGCGGCGCTTGGCAGTCACGGTTCCCGTCTCCCCCGTTAGCGGATAGATCCAGTACGTGATCGGCACACTAGCTCAGCAGCGTGACCACTGCTGCGGGCCGCCGGATGATGACCTGGGTGTGTGCTGAGTCTGCACTAGCAGTGCCTCAGCCAGCCGGATTAACTTTCTCTATGGCACCCAGGGTCGGGCTGACCGCTGAGCTGGTGCGTCCCCCCTTTCGGGACGCTCCCCGTGTCCAGCCAGTCCGACGTCCCCGACCCTGGGCGCCATCCAGCAAAGAACGCCGCACAGACAGACAGGCTGAGAACACATGCGACATGACAACAGCCCCTCAGGCCGGGATACCGATGACGGCGGCACGGAGCTGACACGACGCGACGACCACGAGGGTGAAGCCCGGTGATTCGTGAAGACCGTGAGCTGCTGGCCGAGATGGCCCGACTCAACACCGCGATGGCGCCACTGGCCCTGCGCATCATGGACGGCAGCGCCAGTGCCGCTGAACAGCGGGACTACGCCCAGTGCCTGATCGCCGCGGGTGAATGGTTGTGGCGGCGGGCCGAGGGGGCGAGGGGAGCGGTCATTGAGGGAGAGGTTCTCGCAAGCGGATCGCTGGCCTTTCCGGCGCATACCGTAGAGCCCCATTGGGAGCGGTGAGGAGCGTTTGGGAAACGCGGGATCTGCTCCTTTTGGAGCGGCTTGACCAGTTGATAGAGAGACTCGGTGGCGAGGAGCAGATAGAGCCGACCGAACTCACGGAGCAGGCGGTACGGCTGCTCACGGGAGCGGTCATGCTGCTCAGGCAGCACCGTACCAACAAATGGGGCCAGTGCCAATTCTGTGGGTGGACCAGATGGGCTTGGTGTTTCTGGCGCAGGCGACCGCGGTGCGCGGTGTATCAAGATTTCGGTTTTGCCTTCCATCAGAGCATGAAGTGGGTGTGGTGGCAGTTGCTCGCCAGAGAACCATAAGACGAGAGTGGGCCCCTAGAGTCAACCGGAACCAGCGCCACGCCCTGTCGACCGCCCACGAGCGCAGCTGCGCGCTTCGCTGAGGGCGACGATCGGTTACCACACGAGAGAAAGATCCAGCGCTCGTGCGCCCCGCCCGCACTGTGGTTCCCGAACTCAACAGGAGAGCGGTCCTGGGGTTGCATGATAACTCTCCTGTTGAGTTCG
>JBDTAX010000043.1:0-13760 GCA_039924425.1 Pseudonocardiaceae bacterium | reverse complement strand
GCGAGTCATGACTCGCATCGCCACTCACGGGTTATCCACAGGGGGTTAGCCGCCGATGTAGCTCATTTCGACTTTCGGGAGGCCGAGGGTTGCGGTGGTGCGGTGGGCTGAGTAGCGGTCGGTTCGGCGGCGCCAGATTGCGGTGATCTGGTTTATGATCTCGGCATCGGTGGCGCCGCCGCGTAGGGGGGCGCGCAGATCGTGGCCGAGGCCGGCGAACAGGCAGGTGTACAACTCGCCTTTGGCGGACAGCCGGGCTCGGGTGCAGGTGCCGCAGAACGGCTGAGTGATCGAGGTGATCACGCCGACCTCACCGGCCCCGTCGAGGTAGCGGTACCGAGCGGCCACCTCGCCGAGGTAGGTGGGATCCGCTGGCTTGAGGGGCCAGGCGGCGTCGATCGCGTTCACGATCTCCGCCGCCGGGACGACTTCGTCCATTCGCCAGCCGTTGGTGCCCCCGACGTCCATGAATTCGATGAAGCGCACAACGTAATCGTGTTTCCGCCCGAAGGCGGCGAGGTCGAGGATGCCCTGGCCGTCGTTTACTCCGCGCTTGACTACTGTGTTGATTTTCACCGGAGTCAGGCCGGCATCAGCGGCGGCAGCGATACCGTCCACGACCCGGGACAGCGGGATCTTCACATCGCTCATGGAGCGAAACGTCCGCGCATCGAGTGAATCCAGGCTTACCGTCACTCGGGTGAGCCCGGCGTCCCGCAGCGCGAGTGCTTTTTTCGCCAGCAGCGACCCGTTGGTTGTCATGGCCACGTCGTCCACGCCGTCAATCTCGACCAATTGCGCGACCAGCCGTTCAATACCGGGCCGGAGCAAGGGTTCCCCCCCGGTGAGTCGCAGTTTCCGCACACCCAGGCCAGCGAACACCCGCGCCAGCCGAGTGATCTCCTCGAAGGTGAGGAGCTCCGCGAGGTCCAGGAACGGGAAATCGGTGCCGAAGACCTCACGGGGCATGCAGTAGCGGCAGCGGAAGTTGCACCGGTCGGTCACCGAGATCCGTAAATCCCGCAGGCCGCGGCCGAGCTGGTCGCTGAAAGTGGTCATGGCCTCCATTGTCGCTGGTGAAGTAATGCTGGTTGCTACGCGTGGTCACAAGCCTTGGGCGGGCACCCGCAACGAAACTGTGGTGCCGGTGCCCGGGATGAGGTCCACGACCAAGCCGTAGCGCTCGCCGAACCTGTCGCGCAGCTGAGAATCGATCCTGTCGAGGGTGGCCGGCAGGCCGTCGTCTTCTCGGCCGGGCCCGTTGTCCTCGACGGTGATCAGGCAGTCGGGCCCGTCCAGTCGCGCGGAGAGTGTCACGGTGCCACCGAGCTGCTTGCGCTCGATGCTCCGCACCGCGTTGTCAACGAGTTGCTGCACGGCCAGGAAGGGCAGCGCGACGGGCAACGCGCCGGGCGCGACGTGCAGCTGCACCTGGAGCCGTTGCCCGAAGCGAGCCCGTTGCAGCGTCAGGTAACGCTCGATGTTCTCCAGCTCGTCGTCCAGCGTGGTCTCGGTGGCGCAGCGCAGCGAGTACCGGGCGAACTCGGCGAAAACGATCAACAAATCGTGGGCTCGGGACGGGTCGGTACTGATCAGGGCGACGATGGTGCTGACCGTGTTGTGCAGGAAGTGCGGGGAGATCTGGTCCCGCAGCGTGCGCAGCTCGGCGCGGACCTGCGCGACGGCGCGGTCCAGCTCGGCGACCATGTGCTGGTCGTCGCGCTCGGGGCGCTCGCGGGCCCGAAGCACGACCGGCGCCCGCACCGCAGCCACATGCTTGGCGGGTCGCAGCCCGCACCAGGCGGGATTCCCGAGCCGGCCCTGGGCGGACCATTGCCGGTAGGACACCTCGCCCAACAGCAGCGGAGCCACCCAGTGCACCACTCGGCCGGGCTCCGCCGCCACGTCATCGAGGAAGGGACTGCTCGGTGCGGCCAGCTCGACCAACCGATCGCGCAACTCCTGGCGCGTCGCTTCGCTGAAACCGGTACTGACCTGCCCGACGTATCGCAGGCCCTCGTCGGTGGGCACGCCGAGCAGCAGCGCACCGAGCGCGTCAGCGCGGCGGCGTTCGGGAACCCACCCGCCGATGATCACTTCCTGGGTCTGCCGCAGCGTGGTCTGCACCCAGCTGCGGGAACGACCAGGCTGGTAGGTCGAGTCGATGTGCTTGGCGATCACGCCGTGCAGGCCGTGCTGGGCGGCGGTGTCCAGCACGGCCTGGCCGTCGGTGTCCAGGAAGCAGGGCGGTGCCACAACCGGCCCCCCGGCGAGCTCGAGCTCCGCCAGCAGCTCCCGGCGGCGCCGGTAGGGCAGCTGGGCGGTGGACTGGCCGTCCAGACTCAGCAGGTCGAACACGTAGTAGGTCACCGGCGCCCGGCGCAGCACCACTGACGTGGGGTGTTGCAGGTTCATCCGCCGCCGCAACCGAGCCAGGCTGGGCCGGCCGCAGGAATCCAGCGCGACGATCTTGCCGTCCAGCAGCATCCGGTGCCGCCCAGTGAATGCCTCGAGCTCGGGGTATGCCCTGGTGATGTCGCGGTGCGTGCCACTGAACAGGCACATCCGACCCGCCTGTGCGCTGGCCAGGCAGCGGTTCCCGTCCCAGTCAAACTCGAAGGCCCAGCCCGGCCCGACCGGCAGCGGCCCCGCAACCGGCAACATCGGCCGCACCAGATCTGACATCGTCGCCTGGCCGCGCTCACCGTCGCCGGTGAGCGCGCTTGTCGGCTGGGTCGGCGGACTTGCGCTGCTTGGGCACGCTCACCCGGGCTGCTTGGGCGGTTTCGACCGAGGTCTGCAACGCGGTGATCAGGTCCATCGGCGGGGTGGGTGGCGCTGGCTCCGGCTGGGCGGCGACGTCTTTGCCGGTGGTCTTGGCCTCAATGACGGACAGCAGGGCCTCCCGGTACCCGTCCTGGTACGACTCTGGCGTGAAGTCGCTGGTCATCGCCTCAATGAGGGTGTCGGCCATCCTCAGCTCCGCCTCGCTGACGGCGACTTCGCGGTCCAGCACGTCGAACTGGGCTTTGCGCACCTCATCCGGCCAGACCATCGTCTGCAGCACGAGAGCACTCCCCCGGGGCCGCAGCACTGCCAGCGACTCCTTGCTCCGTAGCGCGATCTTGGCCAGGCCCACCCGCTGGGTGCTCTCCAGCGCGGCTCGAAGCAACTCGTAGGGCTTGCGGCCGGCCGCCTCGGGTTCCAGGTAGTACCCGCGAGCCAGCGCGAGCGGATCAACCTGGTCAGCGGGCACGAAGGCGGCCAACTCCACCATCTTGGTGGTGGGCAGTGGCAGGTTCGCGAAATCCTCGTCGGTCAGCATCACGGTCTCGCCGTTGGGCAGCTCGAAGCCCTTGGCGAGGTCGGCGTAGGCGACCTCCTCGCCGCACACCGTGCACATCCGCTGGTAGCGCACCCGCCCAGCGTCCGCACCGTGCACCTGGTGAAACGACACATCCCGGTTCTCCACAGCCGAGTACAACCGCACCGGGATGTGGACCATCCCAAACCCCACCGCACCCCTCCACATGACCTGCACCCCCCCACCCTAGCTCGCATTCAGCGGGCTGAGCGGGGTTATCGGGGCGCTTTAACCCCGCTCAGCCCGCTGAATGCGTGGGTTAGCGCACGGTGATCGCGATCACCCCGGTCAGGGTGGGGAGGTAGGTGTGGGTGCCTGATAGGGCTGGGGTGGCGAAGTGGGGGAGGGGGCCTACGGTGATGTGCTGGCGGGGGGTTCCGGTTGTGGGGTCTAGGGCGTAGAGGATGCCGCGGTGGGTGTCGGTGACCCAGACCGCGCCGCCGCCGACGACCGGGGACCCGTCGGCCGGTACCGATGCCGTCCAGCGCAGCCGCAACCCGCCGGCTGGGTCGACGTCCACCGCGCGGGTGCTGTCGGTGCACGGCAGGTAGACCGTCGAGCCGGCCACTGCGGTGGCGCCGAAGGCGTGGCACAGCGGCTCGCTGGTGAGCTGGCCGCCGATGCCACCGAGCCGGCCGGCGTCCAGCAGGTAGCCAACGCCGCTCTTGCCGACGGTGAGCACCCGGTCGCCGACCACAGCGGGGCTCATCGACCCGAGGTCAAGGTCGTTCGAGTTGTCGGAAGCCCACTGCGCCGGGCTGAAGCTGTCCACCAGGGTCAGTCGCGGACTCAGCGCGAGCACCGCGTCACTATGATCATAGTCCTGGGGATCGTAGTCCCGGGTCGACTCGCCGTTGCCCACCGCGTACAGCAACCGCCCGTCATAGACGGCGGCGCCGCCGGGTGCCCAAATCCCGCCCTGCCGGGCGGTCGGCACCGCATAGCTGCGCAGCGGGCCGGTGCCGGTGGTCGGCGCGGCGAGCACCGAGCCGACGTAGTCGCCGCAGTCGCCGAACAACCCGCCGTAGGCGACGTACACCCAGCCATCCAGCACCGTCAGCGCGGCGCGCTGCTGGTGGGCGAGTTCCTCGCCCCGGGGCGGGGGCAGCGCGCGGCGCAGCAGCACCGCGCCGCTGACCAGGTCCACACCGGCCAGGGTGTGCCGTCCGTCCCGTGTTTCGGCGACAACGAAGACCAGCCCGCTGTCCTGGTCGTAGGCGGGTGTGCCAGTGATCCCCAGTGGGTCGATGTTGCCGCAGGGCAGCTCCGAGCCGGGCTCCGGTTTGCCCAGCGACGCTGACCACAGCACGTGCCCGTCCGAGGCGGCCAGCGCGTAGACCGTGTCGTGCTCCGTCGCCGCGATCACTGTGTCGCCGATCACCAGTGGCTGGCCGTACACCGCGCCGTCCAACCGGGCTCGCCAGGCGAGGCGCAACGTGCCCAGCGGGGCGAGCTGACCAGCGACGCCGGTGCGGGCGTTGTCATGGTGGTAGGTCGGCCAGTCAGCGGGCCCTACCTTGGTGGGCGCAGGCGCCCCCGGCGGGCGAGTGCTGCTCGTGGGCGCCTGCGCCGGGGGCGCGCTGGGGGCCGAGCACCCGGCCACAGTAGCCAGCGCAACAACCGTGGCGAGGGCTCTCACGGCTGTCAGTGAACCACTCCGCCGAGGGATTCCTGTCCTGGGATCACTGGAATCTGAGGGCTTGGATGGGGCGTAGCCGGGCGGCGCGGTAGGCGGGGTAGCCGCCGGCCACGATCCCGATCATAATGCTGATCGCGAACGACCCCACTATGGGCAGCACGGACAGCACGGGGGAGAACCCGGCGAAGACGCCGGAGGCGGGACTGATGGAGGGCGCGATGGCGCCGACGAGCAGGGACAGCCCGACGCCGACGCCGATACCGATGAGCCCGCCGACGCCGGCCAGGACAATGGCCTCGATCAGGAACTGTTCCAGGATGGCGCGGCTGGTGGCGCCGATCGCTTTGCGGATCCCGATTTCCCGGGTGCGCTCGGTGACCGAGACCAGCATGATGTTCAGGACGCCGATGCCCCCGACCACCAGTGAGATCGCCGCGACGGCCGGAACGAACACGGTGATGATGAGGATGATCTGGTTGAAGGTTTGGAGCCGGTGTCCCTGGGATTGAATTTGGAAGTCCCGCAGCCGCGGGTTCGTGATGTGGTGCCGGGTGTCGAGGATGTTGGTTATCTGGGTCATGGCGGCGGGCACGTCGGTTTGTTGGGGGGCTTGTATGGTGATCGAGTTGAGCGTGTCGCCGACACCCTTGCCATAGCCGAAGATGTAGCGGCGGGCGGTGGTCAGCGGCATGACCGCGGTGTTGTCCAGCTGCTGACCGTAGCTCTGCATCACACCGATGACCTGGAAATACGTATGGTTGATCTGGACTGTCTGACCCACCGCCGCCGCGGGAGCACCGAAGAGGGTGGTCGCCACCGAGGGACCCAGGACCACCACCTTGGCACTGCCGCTGACCTGCTCCGCATCGAAGAACGACCCCGCCTGAAGGTCCCGGTTGTTCGTCTGCGCCCAGATGTCCGTGGTGCCGATGATGCTCCCCGAGAGGAACGTGGTGCTGCCTGTCGCGATCGATTGCGTCCCGGTGGCGGCTGGGGTGACGGTGGCGACGTCGGGAGCGTTCGCCAGCGCGGTGGCGTCGGAGTCGGTCAGGCTCTGCGCGGCCGGGCCCCCGCCGACGGTGGCCGCCTGCGGCACGACGGTGATCTGGTTGGCTATCGTTGCGACGCGCGCATCGACTGAGTTCTGTACCCCTTGGCCGCTGGCGAACAGAAAGATCACTGCGGCGACGCCGATGATGAGGCCGATCATGGTTAACCCGGAGCGCAGCCGGTGGGCGCGCAACCCCTGTAGCGCGATCATCAACGCTTCCCGCAGGTTCATGTGTTGACCTCATCCGATTGATGTGGCGCCCCGCTGCCCCTCAAGGACACCTCTCCAGGAATAACCTGCCGCCGGCGTTGTAAACAATGAAACTCAGGGAATTCCCAGTTACCATCAGGGAATTCCCAGTTACCATCACTGTGCGTGGATCGGGAGTGCGCGCGTTGTGCGCGCCACGGCGGGTCAGCGTCGTTTGTGGTCAGCGTCGTTTGTCGTAGCCGACGCAGCGCATCGGCGAGCGTGACGCACCGCGAGTAGTGCGGCCGGCAGTCCATAGAGTACGGTCGCTCGGCGCACGGATGATCTCGGTGTGGTTGCGCTCGGCACGGTGACGGAGGGGCGGGTGCGAACCACCGGTCAGGGTCAGTTGATCGCCGGCCGATTCCGGCTGGAGGAGCAGGTCGGCGCTGGAGGCATGGGCGTCGTCTGGCGCGCCGTCGACGAGAAACTGGGTCGGGTGGTCGCGGTCAAGCGGGCCGCCCGACCTGCTGGCGACGAGCGCGCGCGCCGACAGATGCGGCGCGAAGCCCGGATCGCGGCCCGGCTGAACCATCCGCATGTCGTCGCCTTCATCGACGAGGTGATCGAGGGCCCCGAGCGGTGGCTGGTCATGGAGTACGTGCCGTCGCAGAGCTTGGCGCAGATCCTGGACCGGTCCGGCCCCTTGAGCCTCCACCAGGTGACGCACATCGGCGCACAGATCGCCAGCGCACTGGAGGCGGTGCACGCCACAGACATCGTGCACCGGGATGTCAAGCCAGGCAACATACTGGTCTCCGACAACGGGACCGCCAAGCTGGCCGACTTCGGGATCGCGCGCCCCATCTGCGGTGACGTGACGGTGACCGATTCCGGCGTGATCGGCGGGACGGTGGCCTTCATCGCCTCCGAGGTCGCCAACGGGCAGGAAGCCACGCCGGCATCAGACGTCTTCGCGCTTGGGGCGACTCTCTTCGCCGCGGTGGAGGGCACCCCACCGTTTGGCACCGCCGATAACCCCTTGCTGGTGTTGCGCCGGGCCGCCGCGGGTGACCTTTTACCATTTCACCGGGCCGGGCCACTCGCCCCGGTGTTGTCCGCATTGCTCCAACCCGACCCGGCGAAGCGTCCCGACGCGGCGTCGACCCGCAAGATGCTCCAGGAACTCGCGGCTACTTCGACCGGTGGGGAGGTAGCGTGGCCAGTCGAGGATGCACACCGACCACGGCGTTCCCGACGTCGTGCCCTGGCCACCGCGGGCGGGTGCGTCACGGCACTGGCGGCCGTTGCCGGGTTGCTGGTGTTCCGCCCGGAGCGCTCAACACCTGCCAGCCCACCGGTTGTCCTGGGGGATCCTCGGACGGCTGACCCCTGCGCGCTGACCGACGCGGCCACCCTGGCTCGATTCAGCAACGGCACGATCAGGCACGAGACGGCCTTCGGTAACTTCAATCGATGTGACGACATCCTGACTTTGAGCGGTGGCAGTCGCGTGCTGGTCAAGGTGGAATTCGACAAGCCGGAGCCGCCGCAAGGAACGATGAAGAAAGTGGGAGCGTTTTCCGTCTTCAGGCAGCCCGAGAAAGGCGGCTCCTGCGACCGGACGGTGCCGCTGGCCGACCACAATCTGGTCACGGTAACTACCGAGCTGCGGACCAATCGTGGTCCAGTGGACCTGTGTGCCATAGCGGAGGCCGTCACTGGCCACGTGGTCGCCGTGCTCACCGGGCTCGGCAAGGGGGCGATTCCTCGGCGAGCCGCGCCGCCCGACGCTGCGTCACTAGCCAGGATGGATGCTTGTGCACTTCTGGACGCCAGTACCATCACTCGTGTTCTCGGTGCCGGTGCCAGCGGTCCGAAGGCCGGTTTCGGAAATTGGGAGTGCCGCTGGAATAGCGGCACCAGCGGGCTGTCGGTACTCCTAGCTTTCGATCGAAACAGACCGTTGACCGAACGTAAGGCCGGGCACCGCCAGGAAGTCAGCGGTTACGCGGCCTACATCGTGCCGGAAAGCGACGAGCAGGACTGTATCGCTCAGGTGGTCTACCGGCTCATCGTCGACGGGAATGGGAAGCGGGCCTACGAACTGCTCAAGATCCTCGTCAAGGGCCCGCAGACCCCGCTCCAGTTGTGCGGACCGGCCGAAGACCTTGCCGCGACTGCCGCGGCTAAACTGCCGCCGTCCCGCTGACAGCCACGCTGTCCGGCGACAACCGATACCAATCAACTGCGCGAGGCGGATCCTGCGGAGGTCAGCGTGGACGTGGCAGACACTCAGCAGCTCTCGGCTACCCACGGCAGCTTGGCCTTGGGTGTGCCGCGCTCAGCGCCCGGCACGATCTTTGCGCTCGCCGTCACCGGTGGCATCGCCATCAAACCGGGGCAAGGCCGCACCATCTTGTTCGGGCGCAACCGGCCCGAGGTGCACGTCTGCGTGGGTGAGGACGATCCGCAGGTGAGCCGCCAGCACGGTCTGCTGACCCACCACCGCGGACAATGGCGGGTCAGCAACACCGGGCGGATGCCGCTGCGGCTACCCGGTGCCCAGAAGCTGTTCCCCGACGAAGAGCCGGTGCCGCTCCCCGAGGGGTACACGCCACTGTTCGTGCAGGGTTCCCGCGGCCGGGAGCACCTCCTGGAGCTGTACGTGACCGGGCCCGACGGGCAGCGGCCGGCGTCGCGACACAGCGATCACACCCAGCTGCCGAGGGTGTGGCGGTTGCAGAAGGACGAGCGGCTGGCTCTGATCGTGCTGGGTCAGCACTACCTGCTGCACGACGAACACCCGCGCCCATTGTCCTGGCGCCAAGCTGCCGATCAACTCGCCGAGATGCAACCTGACGCCGGATGGGGAGCCAAGCGGGTCGAGCACATGATCGCCGCGGTGCGGACCCGGCTGTCCCAGGCAGGTGTGGCTGGTCTGACCCGGGAGGAGGTCGGTGAGCCGGTCGGCAACGCCCTGAACCACAACTTGTTTACCGAACTCGTCCAGTCAACCACCCTCGTCCCGCCCGACCTGGCCATCCTTGACGACCTTCCGGAGGCGTGAACCGCCACGCCCTTCCGTGCCCGCCGACGCGATGATGCGCCGACGGGCACGGCTGGAGCTGAGGTTGTTGCTCGTCGGCTACTTTTTGTGCTTACCGCCCGGCGCATGTCGAACGCCTTGGGGGGTACGGTTGGCGCTGCCGTTACCGGCGCCCTTGTGGCTGCCTTTGTGACTGCCCTTGCCGCCATTCGCAGGCCGCGGCGCCGATGGACTGGCCAGTGGCGTGACCATTGCCATGTCCGCGACTGGCGCCAAAGAAGCTCGACTAGTTGTAGGGGAAGACCCGACGTGGCTGAACGCGCCGATGCTGAGGATGGCGAAGGCGACGGCCGCGGCTGTCATGAGAGGCCGGATGGTGAGAGATCGGACAGTCATTGTAACTCCTCGTGTCGTGTTAGTGCCGCTGTTTAACGCTTCTGACGTTTTTGCCAATTTCCTCATGCGTTGGCGTGCTTGCCCTTGGTGTGCTTGCCCTTATTGCCGGCTGCATCGACGGAGTTGTCAGGCAAGGTCGGCTTGCCGTCCTGTGTAATCGACGAATGCTGCTTGTGGTGTGATGCATGGGGCACCGGTGCGGTCGCGGCTGAGGCTGGCGTTGCGAAGGCTGTTGCTAACAGCACCGCAAGAACCCCGACGCCACCGCTAACTCGGCACATCCGACGTCGGGTAACCGTCGCTGGCAAATGAATGGACATGGGTCCTCCTTGTGAGGTATGCAGGAAATTACTGGTGGCGGGTCAGCGCAGTCTGCGCTGACCCGTGGGTGATGACTAGCCGGACTCCGTTCCGATGGTCGTGAATGTGAACGCCATGGGTAAAGAAGTACCAGGGCCATCCGGGAGGGGTCCCGAAGCAACGCAGGAACCCGGCGCACTGCTCGAATGCCTTGGGGCCCAGCCGCGGCACGTCGGCCAGCGCCCGGCGGGTGCGGAACGGGCCGTGGGAGTCACGGTGGGTCACGATGTTCTCGGCGAGGGAGGCGGTGACGCCGGACACCCGGCGCAGCAGCGGTACCGACGCGGTGTTGACGTCGACGCCGACCGCGTTCACACAGTCCTCCACCACCGCGTCCAATGAGCGGGACAGCGCGATTTCAGGCAGGTCGTGCTGGTACTGCCCGACGCCGATCGAGGCGGGTGAGCAACGCCAGCGCCTCGTCCCAGCGGTGTTGGGGCATGTGCGGGTAGATGGTCTCGGTGGCGACCACCTTGCCGGTCGCGTCGATGACAGCGACCTTGACGCCGGTGCGGTAGCCAGGATCCAGTCCCATGGTCGCCCGGGCGCCCGCGGGCGCGGCGGCGGGAGCGTGTAAGCAAAATGCCCGGATCTCATGAGATCCGGGCATTTTGCATGCATACGCGAGCCGCATTGTTGGCCAAGCTAACGTGGCCCCGTGCGGGGTTGTGGCGGTGCCGGTCTACACATAAACCGAAGACCATGCTTCGGGGGCTCGTCTGGCTGCGTAGCCTTGTCACCACTCTCACTGCTAGCGGCTTCGGGTAGAACTATACGGTTCCACCGTCCTTCCGGTGAAGGCGGACCTCCAGCGGATCACCGTCCAGAGTACACGTCCGCCGCTCGCCTGTCACAACCTTCCCCGATCTACCTCCGTCTGCGACGCTGCCCATCGGGCTGTTTGGACCTTGTTCCGCTGGCCAGCGTGTCGGCGGGGCGTTGAGCCTCGTAGACGAGCTTGGCGCAGTCTCCCTTGCGCTGACCTTGACGCACGACCGCATCCGGATAGACATTGCAGTAAGATCCACGGCTAAAGCGCCAGATTTCGGTGCTGGTGTACAATCGACCGTCATTGCGGGGGCTGACGACATCCCAGTGAAAACCAGACCGCAATGTGGCCCCCGCGACCGTTATTTGTTGACCATGCAGGGCACTAGGAAGATTCCAGTCTCTATCCTGATAATCGGTTCGTGAATTTGCTCGTCCGTGGATGGATTCAAATATCCTCACACCCTCAAGGTTGTGGAGGTCCTCCCATTCGCGGCTCGGACTGAACACGTGGAGTGGAATGCAGCGGGCGTCCCGCTCGCCGTCGCACGTACGGTTCTGTCGCCAATCATGAAAACCGTTCAGGAAGTGTGGTACGTCGATCTTCGCCCCCTCTCGGCCCAACCTTCGAAAGAAGGTCTTGTAGCGAACAAACCGCTCCAATGAGATCGTGTTCCGTTCTGCGGGTTTGGCCCGAACATTAAGAAGAACGGTCGGCTGGCCGATCTGGATAACAACGGTGGGACTGCGGTGCGTCAACTGGTAAAGATCACCGGCGTCCTGCGGTTCCATGACCTGCAGTCTTCTACCATTGTTCGTCCCGTGATCGATTCGATACGACACCGTGCGGCTTGTTTTGGGTATCCACCCTTCACTATTGGCCCACCGTACCATCGCCAACCTCGCGCCATTCTGTTCAGGACTCGTGTCTTTGCGCGGTGGGGCGACTAGAAATAGTACCGGAGCGGCGTCTCTCCAAGGGCTCACGTCACAACCGTCCGCCAGTTGCGCGCAACATCACGGCGGGGCTGATTCGCAGCTCAGTCAGCTCCTTCTCGGTCATGACGGCCACACATCGTTGAACAAGATCACGAAGGCGTGGAGCATTGGTGGGCCTGTCCGATTGCACTGACCTTGATGCCCTCGCTGACTGCTCGCCGGAAGCGTCTATGAGATCATCTGGTGGAGCGAGGCGCTGACCCTCGAAGAAATCCCGCAGTAGCACCTCGACCTTCTCGCGAGAGAACTCGCTCCACCGTCCTCGCAGTTCAGTAGGCAGAAATGCGGTACCATAACTGTTCCGTAACCATTCATCAAGTCGCTCGATCGCTCTGTCTGAATTCAGCTCTGACCGCACAGATTCGGCAAAATCGTGCCGCCAGCCCGCCATCTCCGTGGCCGTCGCAGTCGGCAACGCTGGACTCGTGTCGTCTATGTTGGCTACGCGCGCAAGATGTGCTATCTCATCCCAGACGTAGGTCGCACCACTCCGGTAGTCTACTGCCGCGCGCCACAGGTCGGGGCGGATCCTCTTGTACGGAGCCGGCCTGTCCGTGCTGCCGCTGCCCTCAATCGTGGGTGCGGGAAGCGTCTCTAGTCGCGTGAGTCGGACGACCGGGGGTGCGCTCCGAGCGTCGACCTCTAGATCCTCCGGAAACAGTCGGGCAAAGTCCACGATGGATGAAACACCGTAGTCCCTCTCGTTAAATGCCCGGTCGGTGCTGTTGAGTAGGCGGTTTTTAAGGACGGCGGTTGTCATGAGATACCACTCCTGACGTCCTGACGAACGGGCGTCGTCGAAGGCCGCCAACACAAGGCTTCGGCCACGTTGGCGTGCGTCGGGGAAATCTGCCGCCTTAGCCACCCCGGAGGAACCAACCGTGTCGGACATGGCCTAACCTTAGACCCTGCCACCTCCATTACGAGCAGCACTCGCCGACTTGACAGCAGCGGGCTGATAGTCCAGGCGACCTAACTGTCGCGCGGCTGAGATGTCCACGCGCGCTAGAGCTCTAGGACAATTTGGTGTCCAACTTCGGGAGCCGCAGGGCGAACGCGGGCGATACTGGGAGCGATCAGCGGTTTTTGTCGTAGCCGGCGCGGCGTAGGGCGTCGGCGAGTGCGCCGCTGGCTGGTGCGGCTTTGTCGCGAGCCGGTGAGCGCCCACCGGCCTTGTTCCGCCGGTCGGGGCGCGGGGCGGTGGGCGGGGTGGTTTCGGCGGGGTCCTCAAGGCGCAGGGTGAGCCCGATGCGGTTGCGTGGCACGTCCACGTCGAGCACCTTGACCCGTACGACGTCGCCGGGTTTGACCACCTCGCGGGGGTCTTTGACGAAGGCCTTGGACATCGCCGAGACGTGCACCAAGCCGTCCTGGTGCACTCCGACATCAACGAACGCGCCGAACGCCGCGACGTTGGTGACCATGCCTTCGAGCACCATGCCGGGCTTGAGGTCGGTGATCTTCTCCACACCCTCGGCGAAGGTCGCGGTGGCGAAGGCCGGTCGCGGGTCCCGGCCCGGCTTCTCCAGCTCGGCGAGGATGTCGGTGACGGTGGGCAGCCCGACAGCCGAATCGACGAACTCGGCCGGCCGCAGTGAGCGCAACACGGCGGTGTTGCCGATCAAGGTGGTGATGTCGGTGCCGACGGTGGTGAGGATGTGGCGCACCACAGGGTAGGACTCGGGGTGCACGCTGGAGCGGTCCAGTGGGTCGTCGCCGTCGCGGATGCGCAGGAACCCGGCGCACTGCTCGAACGCCTTGGGGCCCAGCCGCGGCACGTCGGCCAGCGCCCGGCGGGTGCGGAACGGGCCCTTGGCGTCACGGTGGGTCACGATGTTCTCGGCGAGGGAGGCGGTGACGCCCGACACTCGCCGCAGCAGTGGCACCGACGCGGTGTTGACGTCGACGCCGACGGCGTTCACGCAGTCCTCCACCACCGCGTCCA
>JBDTAX010000042.1:0-17151 GCA_039924425.1 Pseudonocardiaceae bacterium | reverse complement strand
TCGGTGAGGTCCCACAACCGCACGGTCCGGTCCAAGCTGGCGGTGGCCAGGGTGCGCCCATCCGGGGCGAACGCCACCGAGGCCACCCCGTTGGTGTGGCCGGTCAGGGGTGCGCCCAGGGGGTGGGGGTGGGCGGGGTCGGTGAGATCCCACAACCGCACGGTCTGATCGTCGCTGGCGGTGGCCAGGGTGTGCCCGTCCGGGGCGAACGCCACCGAGCGCACCGCGCTGGTGTGGCCGGTCAGGGTGCTGGAGTAGAAGGCGGTGGTGGTGAGGTTGTGGACCAGGGTGCTGTGGGTTTCCCCGTTGGGGTCGATGTGATGGGCCGCGAGGCTGAGTTTCAGCGCGGTCAGCGGGTCGGATTCCGCGAGCCCGTCGGCTTGGGTGATGAGCAGGCGGGCGGTGGCGAGTCGCAGTTGTTGCTGGGCGGCGTGTTGTTGGCTCAGGGCGATGCCCGCCGCCAGCAGCGCGAGCACGGAGAGCACGGAGAGCACGGTGAGGGCGCGTCTGCGGCGGGAGCGATCACGGCGGATGCTGGTGTACAGGAACTCCCGGGCCGTCGAGCTGACATCAACCCGATCGGTGACCAGCACCCGGCGCACTCCAGGCAGCCACCGTGACAGGCCAGGCACTGGGGGTGATGCGCTGCCGGCACAGGTTCGGGCGCCGGTGTCGGTCACGGCGGCGGCGAGTTGACCCCCGCTCCACAACCGCTGGCGCGGGCGCCCGTGTTCACGCCAGGGTGTGGCGGCCTGCTCCACCGCCCGCCGGGCACGCAGGGCTGAGGCGTTCACCGCGATCGCCTGGGCCAGTGGGGGCCAGGCGGACAGGAACGCCTCGTGCGCGACACCGATCACGACAGTGCCATTGCTGGTGTCGGTGGTGAGCAACCGTGTGGTGACGAAAGCGTCCAGCTCGGTGAGCACCGGTGTGGGCAGGTCTTGGCGGGGGATCCGCCACCGGGTGGGGTGGCCTTGCTCGTCCACGGTGACCAACCGCAGCAACCCCGCAATCACCTCCTCACGGCGGCGACCTCCTACGGTGAGCGCTCCGGCCAGGGCTGCGTCGGCTTGGCGGCTCAGCGCCCCCTGGACCCCGCCGAGCTGCTCATAACGGGTACTGGACAGGCGCCCACCGCGCGTGACACCCTCCGCGAGCTGGGCGAGAGTAAAAGCCAGCAGGGGTAGGGCTTCCCCGCTGTCGGTGTCCTCCACCACCCGGTCCGCCAGGCCCTCGTCCAGAGTGATCCCGGCCAGCTCGGCGGGCTTCTCGATCACCGCGCGAAGCGCCTCACGGCGCAACGGCCGCAGGGGATACATGGTTCTGGACAAGCTGGTCAATCCCGCTTGGCCGAGTAGCGGGTCGAGGAACTCCGGACGCAGGGTGCCCACCACGTGCACCGGACCACTCAACGCCGGACCCACCAGCTCAATAAACCGGTCCCGCTGGTCGGGTGCGCTCTGGGTGAGCAGCTCCTCGACCTGGTCCACCACCAGCAGCAAGCGCTGTTGCGGACCTCCGGGATCGGCCAGCAGCAGATCATCTGCCACCCCGCTGAGCCCCCGGTGATGAAGCTGGTGGCTGACGTGTTCCATCGTCCAGTTCAGGCCGATCCGCCGCGCCGCGACGGCCAAGACCCGCACCAGCGCTCCCACGGGGTCAGCACCTGGCAGCATCGGCGCCACGACCCGCCACCCCGGCTCACTGGCCATCACCGGCAGCACCCCAGCCCGCACCAGGGAGGACTTGCCACACCCTGAGGGGCCTACCACCAGCAGCGCCGTACCCTCGGCAGCCGATCGCAGCAACTCCGCGAGTTGCTTGGTCTCCTGGGCACGGCCGAAGAACACCCGATGCCGGTCACTGTCGAACGGGCGCAACCCCGGGAACGGGGACCGATCATCCGACCACCCCGCACCCCCCGCCGCGTCAATCCGCCGCAACGCCTCCACCAGCACGGCCCGAGCCCCCACCGGATCTCGGGTCACCTCGCCGTACTGGACCTCGGACAACAACGGATGATCCAGACCCGGCTCCACCCGCAACGGCAACAACCGGCTGCCCCGCGACTGCGCGACAGCAACCTCCGCCGCACACCAGGTAGACACCAGATACGCCGAGGTCACCACACACACCATCGCGTCAGCCCACCGCAACCGCTCCCACAACCGCTGCCGCCACACCTCACCCAACGCGATGCCATCACGCACATCCTGATCGAGGAACACCTCGTGACCAGTCGCGATCAGCCACTGATGCACCTCACAGGCCAGCGCACGATCCTTACTGGCATGGCTGATGAAGACCCTGGCCACCGACACCTCCTCCACCAGCCACACCAACAACAAAAAACCCGGAACAACACCACCCGCGCCGTGCACCGCACACCCTGGCCCATGCCACAGACCCACCTACAACCCACCACCCCCGCCCAAGCCACGAAGCGAGTTGCCCCTCAGCGGCGGCGATCGCGGCTAAGCAGAGAACGGCATCACGGGTACTGGCGAGAGTGATGTACGTGCTACCTGGCGTGCCCATCCCTGGCTGACGTTGTCACCCACGGTGCCGCGAAAATCGCAGGCGACCGGCCAGGCCGCGACCGAGCACGGCCCGAAGGGCCGCAGTGCCCACCGCAGCCCACGTAAAAAGCGTCTCAGTGCCCGCACAGGAGGCAATTGAGACCCAAACTGAGACCCTGACAGCAAAACGCCAGCCGATTCGCAGACAAGGACGAGCGTTTGCCCTGCTAGATGGCGGTAGCGGTGGGATTTGAACCCACGGAGGGCGTGAACCCTCACGCGCTTTCGAGGCGCGCTCCTTCGGCCGCTCGGACACGCTACCGCCGGACACGATACCGGATCTGCGCTGCGCGCGTGTGAGTGGCGATGCGGGCTGGAGCTCGCAACATCACTCACACGCGCCGAAGGCGCATGAACCCGGTGAGCAGAGCGGCACACTCGGGCGCGAGAACCCCCCCCAGCACCTGCGGGCGGTGCGGCAAGCGGCGATCCCGGACGACGTCCCACAGCGAGCCGACGGCACCGGTCTTGGGCTCCCAGGCGCCGAAGACCAGACGGTCCACCCGGGCCGCCACCAGGGCACCCGCGCACATCGTGCACGGCTCCACGGTGACCGCCAGGGTGCAGCCGGTCAGCCGCCAGCCAGCATCACGACCGCCGTCCCGAAACCGAGAGTCGCGCAACCGGGCCGCTCCGGCCCGCAGCACTAGCAGCTCAGCGTGCGCGGTCGGGTCCCCGGTGGCCTCCCGGGCATTGCAGGCGGCCGCCAGCTCGACACCGTCGGCGTCCACCAGCACGGCGCCGATCGGGACGTCCCCGGAGGACAGCGCGCCACCAGCCACCTCGATCGCGCGCCGCACCAGCGCCAGGTCGGCGCCGGTCGCCGCCGTCATCCCGGTTGCTTGGCCAGCAGCGCGGACAGCTGCGCGGAGAAGCCGCAACGCTGGGCGATCATGTCGAGCTGCTCGTCCGGGTACAGGTCCACCTCATCGATGATCACCTGCATCTCCTCCGCCGGCAACCCCAGATCGGCGAGCAGCCCGAGGTCGCCCTCCGGCCACACGTCATCGGAATCCACTACGTCTTCGTCGGGAACCTCGACCCGCAGCAGGTCGAGCACGTCGGCGGCGACGTCGTAGTCCAGCGCCGCGGCGGCGTCGGACAGCAGCAGCGACACTCCGCCCGGCACCGGCCGCACCACGACGAAGAACTCGTCGTCCACGGCGAGCAAGCCGAAGACAGCGCCGGTGGAGCGCTGCGCACGCAGTTCAGTGATAGCCGCGTCGAGATCCTTCAGCGCCGCGGCGTCCAGTTTGGCGCACTGCCAGCGCCCGTCCTCACGAACGACAGCGACAGCGAAGCCGATGACCGACATGGCACAAGTATGCGCCGTTGTGCTCCATATGGAAGCATCGATCACCGATCCGGCCCCACAACCCGAGGATGCCATGCCACACTGAGAGGTTGTGCGAACACCAGAGCTTGCGGGCGGTCACGCCCTGTGTGTCATCGGACTGGGTCTGATTGGCGGTTCACTGTTACGTGCCGCGCAGGGCGCCGGGTGGAAAGCCCAGGGTGCGGCGACGTCGAGTGCCGACGTCGCCGCGGCTCGGGAGGCCGGCTTCGACGTCACGTCCTCGATTGAGGATGTGCTGGCCGACGCCGCGAGCAACGACGCTCTGGTGGTGCTCGCGGTGCCGCTGCCCGCGGTGGTCGACGTGCTGGCGCTGGTGGCTCGGCACGCCCCGCACTGCCGCCTCACCGACGTGGTGGGCGTGAAGCAGCCCGTCGCGGCGGCGGTGGCGCGGCGTGCCCCGTCGGCCCGCTACGTCGGTGGGCACCCGATGACGGGCACGGCCGCCTCGGGCTGGACGGCTGGGTCGGCGACGTTGTTCCACGGGACGCCCTGGATGGTGAGCAGCGACGACGGGGCCGACCCGGTGGTGTGGGCACAGGTCGCCCAGCTAGCGCTGGACTGCGGGGCGCACGTGGTGCCGGCCAGCGCCGCGGAGCACGACGCCGCGGTGGCCCGGGTGTCGCACCTGCCGCATGTGCTGGCCGCGGTGCTCGCCTCGGTGGGTGCCGACGGCGGGCCGCTGGCACTGGCGCTGGGCGCGGGTTCGTTTACCGACGGCACCCGGGTGGCCGCCAGTCGGCCCGAACTGACCCGGACCCTGTGCGAAGGAAACCGTGACGCTCTGCTGGCGGCGGTGGACGATGCCCTGGGGCGGTTGGGCGCGGCACGGGGCTCACTGGCGTCCACCGGCGCGCTGGCGGCCACGCTCGAGGCCGGTCACCTGGCCCGCCAGTCGTTCGACGCAGCCCACGACAGGGCCCACGAGAGGGCAGGCGAGCACACCGTGCACGTCGATCTCAACACTCCCGCGTCACTCCAGCAGTTACGCGAGCTCGGCCGGCAGGGTGCCCGGTTGGTAGCCCTTCAAGGCACCCGCTGCCAGGTCCAACTATGAGTGATCACGGTTTGTGTGCCTGTGCCGACAAAAGATGTCGTTGCCGGCACACAAACAGCGATCACTCCTCGGAGCAGGCACTGGCCGACGACCCGCACAACGCGATCGTGCGCCTGGTGCCGGTGGCGGAGCGCGCACCACGCGCAGGTGCCCTGAACGGGGTGCCGGTGGCAGTGAAGGATCTGATCGACGTCGCTGGCGTGCCCACCCGGTGCGGCAGCGCGGTGCTGGCGCAGGCCGCCCCAGCGCGCGAGGACGCCGCCGTGGTGGCGCGGCTACGCGCGGCCGGCGCGGTGGTGGTCGCCAAGACCCACACCCACGAATTCGGTTACGGCCCCACCGGGGACGTCGCCGTCGAGGGCCCGTGCCGCAACCCGCACGATCCGCAACGGATCACCGGGGGCTCCTCCAGCGGCTCGGCGGCTGCGGTGGCCGCTGGGCTGGTGCCGCTGGCGGTGGGCACTGACACCGGTGGCTCGGCGCGCATCCCGGCCGCGCTGTGCGGGGTGGTCGGGCTCAAACCCGCGCTCGGCGCGCTGCCCACCACCGGGGTGTTCCCGCTGTCGGAGACCTTGGACCACATCGGGCTGCTCGGCACCGACGTCGGCACGGTCGCCGCGGCGCTCAGCGCGCTGAGCGGGTGCTGGATCGACCCGTCCGCCCCGATCGCGGGTACCGTGGTCGGGCGCCCCACCGACCCGTACTGGCGGGTTCACGACCCGGAGATCGCCGCGGCGGTGGACCGCGCCGCCGACGCGCTGAGTGCCGCCGGTGCCGTGCTTCGTGAGGTACGCCTGCCCGGCATCGACGAGTTGGCCGCCACCTATCGGGTGATCGTCGGTGTGGAGGCCTACACCATCCACCGGCGTTGGCTGGCCCAGCGCCCCGAGGACTACCAGCCGGCCACCAGCGCGCGGCTGCAAGCCGCCGCCGGGTACACCCCCGCGGACTACCTCAGCGCCCAGCGCACCCGCCGCCGGCTGACCGCCGAGCTGACCGCGCAGCTTCTCGCCGAGGGCATCGACGTGCTGCTGCTGGCGAGCACCCCGTTGCGGGCCACCCCGATCGGTGCCCGGCAGGTGAACGCCCCAAAAAACACTACAGAAAACACTCCGGACAGCACTACGGAAAGCACTCCGGACGGCACTCGGGTCGAGATACTGCCCGCACTACTGTCGCTCACCCTGCCGTTCAACCTGCTCGGCTGGCCCGCGATGTCAGTACCCGCGCCGGGAGTGAGCGGTTTGCCCATCGGGATCCAGGTGGCGGCGGTACGCGGGGGGGAACAGGCGGCACTCGCCGTGGGCGCCCGGATCGTCACACCCGGCGGGCCAGCCCGGGGTAGTCCAGAACCAGGCCGTCGGCGTCCACGGTGAGCGCCGCTTCCCACGAGTCGCTGCTGACGCCGACCACTGCGGGCTCGTCCAGCGACACGGGTTCACTCAGCGACACGGGTTCACTCAACGACACCGTGCGGTAGGTCTGGGAGACCCGGCACACCTTCAGGGTGGGCAACGCGACGAACACCACTGACAGGTCATGCTGGGCCGCGCTGCGGTGCAGGCCCAGCCGGCGGATCGGCAGCGCGTTGAACAATGGGCTAAACGCCAGGTCAACATCCAGCGCACCGTCGAAGCGGGTACGCACCGCACCCTGCCCGTGGTCGACCAGCCAGATGCCCTCCTCTGAGCGAGTCACGGTGACGTGGTGCTCACCGGTGACCGCGGCGGTGCGGACAGTGAGCCGCTGCACCACACCAGCCTCGTCGGTGGACAGCGAGTAGGACGCGGAATAAGCCTGGATGCCCTCTTGGGGCGCGCTGACCAATGACCCGGTGGCCCGCAGGCCATGCTCGCTGAGAACGATCCGAGCCGCCTCCAGCCGCAGGCAGTCCACCCCAGCCCAGGCATGCATCCTGGCCCCATGCGGGGCGGGGCGGTGACCCGTCGCGCCAGTAGCCTTCTCGCTGGCTATCTGCTCGCTGGCTCGGGGGATGCTCATGCCACAGTGATAGCATCTCCAGACATCATCCTGAAAACGATGGCATCTCCGGCGTGGCTGCCATCCCGTGGCGGGTATGCTTGTGCTGTCAACAGGGGGTAGGCTCACACTGCGGACGAAAGCCTGGGGCTTGTGCTGTGCTGGCGGTTCGTCTGGAACAAGAGGTACTTCCGTTGATCAGCGGGGAGCGACCCGGTATGTGGGTTCACTCCGCTGCGCATCCACGTTGAGCGCTCGGCACCCCTGATGCGGGCCGCCCAAGCCTCCAGAACTGAAGAAGGAACACATGCGTACGCCCGTCTCCGGCCGCCGCGGTCGGGCCGGAATGACCCTCACTTCCCGCCATCGCCAGAGCCGACCCCTGCCGATGAGTGCCGTGGCCGTGCGTCGCGGCCAGTTCGGTGAGTTCGAACTGCGCCCGGTGCGAGAACACACCGTTGAGGCGCTGACCACTGACGAAACGTCGGTCCAGTAACGACCCGACGGCGGCGCCCGGCCCAGAACGCCCGGCCCAGAACGCCCGGCCCAGAACGCTCAGCCCAACGACTTCGCGAGAATGATTGACTCTGAGACGATGTCGTCATTCTCGTATGGCTGCACCTCACCGGTCTCGGCGAAGCCCATGCGCCGCCAGAACGGCAACACGATGTCGTTGGTGCGCACCACTGGTATTCGGATCATGTCGATCTCCGGCCAGCGCCGCACCTTCGCCTCCACCAACTCGTAGACGGACCGGCCGAGCCCGCGCCCTTGGTCCTTCTCCCGGAGGAGCAGCAGGCCGATCAGCGCGGTGCCGGGCTCCGGCCAGCCGCGGATGATGTCCACGCACCCGATCATCTCTGGCCCAGAGATCAGGAAACCGTATACGTACTTGCAGTCGTAGGTCATCCCGGCCGGCAGGGCACTGAGCAAGCGCGTAGCCGCGTCGACCGCTGGCAGATGACCGCTTACCCGCTCGGCGTAGGTCGGCGCTCCCGCGAGCGCTCTCTGCAGCCCCCCCAACTCGGATGGTTGACCAGTCAACAACCGCAGGTCGACCTTCATATGCATGTGCATATGACGATGCTGTCGGGCGGCGAGTGGTACCGCAACACCTTGCCTCTTACGTGGTTGGTCCAACAACGAGGTCTTAGATGCTCGGCAGCCGATCGGTGACCAGGATGCGGTCGACGGCGGGGTGCCGGATGCGCAGCACTATCAGGGTGTAATGACCGGAAACGGCTGGTGGGCTGGCCCCAGTGATCGTTCCTGGCGGGTAGTCACCGTGGTAAACGATCAAGCAAGCCGTGGGCCACCTGGACTGAACTACACGGTGCGGTCTCGGTGACCGCACGTGCGAGCGCGGCGGCGCTGGTTGCCGGGCGCCCAACTTGCGGCTGAGCGCATTGGCGTCACTCTGGCTGATGCGTCGGACCAGGGCCAGCTCGCCCCGGTCGTGGACAATGCGGTTGGCCAACGGCAGCACCGCGGCGCAACCGGAGACCTCGCCGGTGACCGAAGCCCCGCTGCGCGGTCCCGAGCACGCAGCCACGAGGCCCAACACGACCACCATCCC
Source organism: Pseudonocardiaceae bacterium (assembly GCA_039924425.1). Taxonomy (GTDB): domain Bacteria; phylum Actinomycetota; class Actinomycetes; order Mycobacteriales; family Pseudonocardiaceae. Next base: position 8,605 of record JBDTAX010000042.1, on the reverse strand, counting down.
GGCCAGCGCAGCCTGGCGACACCGTAAGCGGGCGGTCATGATGCCGGTTCCGCTTCAACGACCCCGGTGGCCACCGGGTCGGGACCGGGGTCGATCACCGGGGGATCAATCGCCACGGCCGCGGGAGCGCGCGAGGTCGCGCGCAGCGCCAGCCACGCCAGCCCGCCGACGGGGATGCACCCCCAGTAGGCGATCAACCGATAGAGCAGCACAGCGGCCAGCGTGATGGTCTCGTCACCGCCGAAAGCGACCAGGGCCACGGTGATGCTGCCCTCCACGACCCCGATCCCACCGGGCGTCACCGGCAGACTCGCCGCGATCTGCCCGGCGCAGTAGGCCAGCAGCAACCCGGTCCACGGCGGCGTGGTATGCAAGGCTAGGAAGGCCAGCGCCAGCACGGCGACGTCCGCCAGCCAGGACACCATCATCAGCGCGAAAGTCACCAGACCCGCAGCCGGGGTCAACCGGACCGCGCGTAGCTGGCGCGCCCAGTCTTTTGGCCACGATGACCAGTCTCGCCACGCTGTCCGCAGCCGCCCGTCGCGGCTGTCCGACCCGGCTGTGCGCCGCCAGGGCAAGTTCAAGCGGACACCGGGCAACACCCGGGCCAGTCCGCGTCGGATAGCGGGCCGGCGCAACGCGGCGTACCCAGCGCCGAGCAGGACCAGCACGCCCAACAGCACGGCGCTGATCGTCTGCAAGCCCGGCACCGGGTCGTCGTCGCCGGGGATCTGGACCGCGATGACAGTCAGCACCGCGATCGCGCCGACGTAGGACACCGACAGCACCGCGAACATCCAACTGGCCAGCGCCACACCCACCTGACGGCGGCGCAACACGCCCACCATCACCACGCCCGAAGCGGCGAACCCGAACGGCAGGCAGTACGCCGCCGCGTCACCAGCCATCGTGGCCGCCGTCAGGGTCACCGGCCCGACGCCACCGCCACCACGGCGGAGCACCACCGCGCCAGCGACCCCCCGGGCCGCGTAGGACACCAGTTCCAGCAGGACTGCCAGCACCACCCACCCCGCCTGGACCGAGGTCAAGGTGTCGGCGGCGGTGACCAGCTCGTCGCTGCTGTCGAACAGCACCCGGCCCGCCAGCGCGGCCGCGGCCAACCCGACGACCACCACGATCGCCCGCCGCCACCTTCGGCCGCTCAGTGACCATCGACCGTGCTGTGTCACCACTGCACCATGTCACATCACGCCACAGCACTCCCACCAGCCGCACTCCAGTGCTGCCCAGACGCGCCGGATACCGCACTTGTTTGGGATGAAGCCACCGCGGGTAGTTATCCCACGCGAACCCGGCGAATGTGTCGTAACGTGGCTGGCATCAGGCTAGAGGAGGCGTCATGATCGTTCTTGGTTTGATCTTGCTCGTGGTGGGGTATCTGCTGCCGATCCCGCTTCTCATTACGCTCGGGATCATCTTGATAGTGGTCGGGGTGATCTTGGAACTGCTTGGGGCAATCGGGCGCCCGATGTTCGGCCGCCGGCACTATTTCTGACACCCGGCGCGTGGGGCACAGCGTGATTGTGCCCCACGCGCCCAACCCGCTGGGTACGACACCGGCTACGTAGGACCTCGAAAGAATTAGGTACTGCCACTGAGTGCGAATGTCTGACGCGATGATCTTTGCCGACATCGCCGAGCAGCACGTGGAGCTACTGCCGGCTCAGCCTAGGAAGTAAGTGACACCACGTGGATCGCGAGCATCGCGAGGTCGTCGTCGGTGGGTGCCTGCGCGATCAAGTCATCACACAGCGGTCCGATGAGGCGGCGCGTGGCGGCGCGGGTGACGAGGGCATCAAGGTCGTCGGTCAGGGCGCTGCCGCGACGTTCGACCAGGCCGTCGGTGTAGAACAACACGGTCGATCCGGCGGGCAGGGCGAGCTTCGCCTCGGCGCGCGGCGGAGTCTGGCTGGAGACCAAGGCGGGCCCGCTGACCCGCTCCAGCAACCGAGCACCACTGGGTGTGATGAGCAGCGGAGGTGGGTGCCCGGCACTGGCCCATCGCAGTGTCCAACCGCCGTCATCGGTGCGGGTGAGGTTGGCGTAGAGCAGCGTCGCGAACGGGGTGATGGACAGTCGAATATTGAGTATGGCTAGCCGGTCCAGGATCGCGGCAGGTCCCTCGTGGCGGTCCAACGCCAAACCGCGCAGGGTGGCCCGAAGATGCCCCATCGCCGCGGCGGCGGTGATGTCGTGGCCGACGACGTCGCCGATCACCACGGCCAGCTGGTCGGGGCGGAGCAGGAACGCGTCATACCAATCGCCGCCGACCTCATCGTGCCCGGCTGGGCGGTAACGCGCGCAGATCTGCAGCCCGGGCACGGTGGGCAGGTCAGTGAACAAGCTGCGTTGCAGGACCATCGCCGACTCTCGGGTGGCCTGGTAAGTCATCCCATGCTCCAGGGCGATCCCGGCATAGCGGGCGATCTGACCCAAGGCACGCAGGTCATCCTCGCTCCACGGCGGCCGGTCCTGATGCAGGAGGAAGGACACCACCGCGACCACCAGACCATCGACGATCACTGGGGCGACCGCGACGTGGCCCATCCCACCGCGAAAGATGGCCACCGATCCGGTGGTCTGGGACCACGAGGGCGGCCCAGTGGCGGGAAGGGGTTGACAGAGCAGATCGCCTCGGCGGATCGCGGCGGTGATCGGGTCGCCGTCGCCGTCCCAGCGCAGCTTCTTCGCCTTCGGGGGCAGCGTGACGCCGGGTGCGCCAGCGACGGCCACCCGATCTGTGATCACCGGCGTTCGTGGATCGGTGCCGGGGGCCACCGGATGCGCCAACAGGTGCACGGTGGAAAGGTCAGCGAGTTCGGGGACCACCGCGCGGGCGAGTTCCTGGATTTCCGCAGCCGGGTCGAGGTTGCGGTTCAACGCGGCACTGGCCCGCACGAGCAGCTCCTGACGGCGGGCATGGCGTTCCAGCTCACGGCGGGACTGGACCCGGTCAGTGACCTCCACCATCACCACGAGCAGCCCACGGTGGTCCACGCCGTCGTCGGCGGTACGGCGGATCGCGGAGCAGGACAAGTCGAAGAACCGTTCCCGGGGACAATGCTCCCCCGGCCAGGTCGTGTGCACGGCGGCCGCGGCGGCTCGGTGCGCCTCACCGCTGGCCAATACCTGATCCATCAGCGAGAACAATTCACCCGGCAGCGCCTCCTGGGCCGGCCGCCCCAAGGACAGATCACCGAACAACGCACGGTGGGCCACATTGTGGTACTCCACGATATGCGCCGGGCCGCGGGTAACCACGATCGCGGCCGGGGCGGCGCTGAAAGCATCGAGCAACCGTCGGCGGCGGTCGAGGTCCTGGTGCAATCTCATGTCGTTGACCACTGAGATCGCCAGCGCCTCCAGCGCCTGACGGTCCACGCGGCGCCACCGGTGCGGCCGGGTGTCCACCGCGCACAGTGTGCCGATCGGCTGCCCGTCAGCGTCGCGCAGTGGAGCACCGGCGTAGGCGGCGAACCCCAGCTCAACCCGGCATGGATGATCCACAAATGCCGGCTCTTCGGCGGCGTCCTCAATGTAGAGCGGTTTACCCGAGAACAACGTGGACGGGCAAAAACCGGAGTCCAGTGGCGCCAGGCGAGACGTCGCGAACGGTTCACCGAGCCCGACCTGGCCCACCAGATGCTGCTCAGTGTCGATCAGATTCACGATGCCGATCGGGGTGTCCATCACGATCGCCGCCAGCTCCGCCAGCCGGTCCAGCGCCTCCTGGCTGGCTCGAGCCACCCGCAACACCCTGGCCACCGCAGCCAACCGCGCCGGGTCACCGAGCACCGCTCCGGCGGACACCGGCCCAGCTTAGCGGCTCAGTTCCAACCGATAGGGTCAACCATGTCAACGGAAGGCTGCCGGCCGAGGTGTGGGTGAACCGCGTACCGTAAGACGCATGCGGTTCCTGATCTCCGGGCTGCGCAAAACACGCATCCGCCATCCCGGACAGGCCAGTGGTTCAATCGCCCCGCGCACACTTCACCTGCGAGTCGATTACTCGAAGGACTGCGCGCGGTCTTCTCCCACCGCATCACCTCGGCGCCATGATGGCCACCGGGTTCACGCGGCGGGTCGGACCCGGCCCGGCCTTCATCACCGGCATGCTCCTAGCCTCAACCGCAGGCCTCGTGCTCGCTTCGGCGGTCGGCCCCATTTCCCTATCCTTCGCCATCCTGCTCCTGGCGCAGGTCCTGCGGGGAACCGGCCCCTCGATCTACGGCATGCGCGACAGGCGCCGCGGGGCGCGCGGTTCGGCGTTCACCTGTGTCTCGGCGACCTCGGGCACAAGGCCCTCTGCGCCCCGCGAGACGCTGGGCCTTTGGTGAAGCTGGCGAACGCGATCGGGCGGCGCTGGCCGGTGGACCGCCCGCTGGAGTACATCCATGCACCGCTGGCCTCGGGGGAGGATCCGCCGCCGCTCGACGACTCCTTCTACCGGCCTCTGGCCCGGCTACAGCTCCCGCCCCAGATCCGCTTGGTAGCCGGTTTCCTACATGAAAACCGAACGTTGGAGGAACTGCGGCGGATCCTCGCCATAGTCGAGTCTCAGGTGGGAAAGCCCGTCGATGTGGCGGCATCCTGCGGACTGGGACGGCGCGGGGTCGCTGCGGCTGGCATAGTAATGCGGCAGAGTTCGGCGCTGTGCGCCACTCCGGTGGGGTAACCACGATGTCCGAAGGACAAGCACGATTTACCGTAATGGTTCCCAGTGTCGTGGAGACGAAGGGACTTAAACCCTCAACCCCCGCCGTGCCCAAGGTGCGGACCGTAACACTGCGTGAGCTGGGGGAACGTTGTGGTGCACAGTCAGTGAGATTCTGTCCGCCATCGTCGGTGGTTCCCCCCTGAGTCCCCGTGTGACCGGGCACGCAAGGGGCACAGGGCCAAGATCACCCCTGCCCGCTGCCACGGTGTTGGCCTACCGCAGGACGGGAGGTATGGAAGCGGGTATCCCGTCGCACCTGGTGAGCCACGGGCCAGCGCGTTCACCGCGGCGTCAATGATCGTGAGTCTCCACTCGGCGTGGCGGTGATCGGATGTTCCCAGCGAACTTTCAGTTACTCCCAGCGAACTCCCAGCTATCTCCTGCAACCGTATCCGCGTCGCAGCGTCTCTTCTGAGGTCTATACGCGCTCGATCGAGGAGGGTTCACCATGAATTTAGGCCGGACAGCACTTCGAGGCGGCGCCCTAGCGCTCTGTACCGCTGGCGCGCTAGCGCTTGGAGTGGGCTCGGCGTCGGCCAGCACGCTCACCCCAGCCCCGCGGGTGGCCGCGATCAGCTCCAGCCACCCGGTGTACCGGATGGACTGGGACTACTGCGATGACTGGAACCACCGTGGCGAGGGGCCCTGTCGTGGGGACCGGTGGACGTGGGATGGCCACAATTGGATCCACGACCGTTGGGATGGCCACCAGTGGAACCGTCGGTGAGCATAGTCGCCACGAGCGTCGGATAATCCGTCATGTGAGGGCCTGGCCCGCGGAGTCGTGCGGGTTCCGCGGGCCAGGCCAAGCATACCGCGGCTGTGGTGACGGTCCAGCGCTCTCGAAGATTCCTCATCTCACGTGGTGATCAATTATCTAGGTACTGAACAGCGGAATTGCTACCAACTGGCCCCTGGTGGCAGCTTCCTACTTCAGGTGGCAGAGAGGGAGGGGCGGTAGGTGGGTCACCACTTCCTGGGCGAGACCCTCGGCATGTCCAGCTCCGCTGGCTGGAGGTCTCGGATGCGTACCTTCGACGTAGGTGCTGCGATGCCGCCACGCGCCACCAGGACGTGGTCGGCGATCCGGGTGCTCGCGGTGGTGGGCTGCCTGGTGGGTTTCGCGGCGCAGTGTCTGTGGTGGGGGTGGCCGACCGACACGCTGCTCATCTTCGGGTGGCTCAGCGCCGGGGCGCTGTGCTGGAACGTCGGCCAGCCGTGGCGCGTCTCGCTGCGGTGGGTGCGCGACTGGGGCCCGATCTTGGCTGTGCTGGTGGGCTACGACTACAGCCGGGGGATCGCCGCGCATGGGCTGGCGCCGCACGTCACAGAGATGATCAAGACTGATGAGTTCCTCGCGGGTGGGCGGCTGCCGACGCTATGGTTGCAGCGGCATCTCTATGACCCCGTGGGAGTGCACTGGTGGGATGTCCTCGCGTCGGTGGTCTACCTGTCACATTTCGTCGCGGTGCCGGGGGTCGCGGGTGTGCTGTGGCTGTGCCGACGGGAGTTGTGGTCGGCGTTTGTGCGGCGCTGGCTGGTGCTGTCCATCGCTGGCGTAGCGACCTACCTCGCCTACCCCGCGGCGCCACCCTGGTGGGCCTCGCTGCACGGCTATCTCGGTGAGCATGTCGAGCGGCTCTCCGCCCGAGGGTGGGCCGCCCTGGGTCTGGAGAGCACTGGCCCCCTGTTCGACCAGGGTCAGGCGCTGGCCAACCCGGTCGCCGCGATGCCCTCGCTGCACGCCGCGTTCTCCATGTTCCTCGCGGTGTTCTTCCTGCCGAGGGTGCCCCGGCGATGGCGACCCCTGCTGTTCGCCTACCCGCTGGCGATGATGTTCACCGTGCTCTACTGCGCCGAGCACTACCTCGTCGACGTGCTCGCGGGCTGGGGTTACGTCCTGGTGACCTTCGCGCTGGTGGACGTCCTCGAGCGGTGGTGGCGGCACAACATCAGTATCCCCGATCGGGGACGCCACCGCCGCCCAACTCGCCGCATTCCCGGCCACCACCGTCGTGTTGCGCTCACCGCCCCGCATGGACAGCTTGGAAGATCGGGCGACGATCTTGGGGATTACCTGGGCTTATGCTGACCTGCGGGTACTCGGCGACAGGTGACCTGAGTGACCGCTAGGTACCCTGAGAAGGGGCACGCGATCTAATAACTCGGACTCGATGTCGATCTACAGCGTCAGTTCCCCAGTCGGTCTTCCCAGTGCGAGCTTGATCGAAGCACGGGATAGATTTGGCAGCGATTACAACCGGGTCTTCTGCGACTCAAGGTTCAGCACGGCGAATCAAGTTCTCCCGCCACAGCGCGTCGAACTCCATCCATCAAGTCACCAGATTGTGCTCGATGGTGACGTGGAGCTACTCGCCGATTTACGGGACCATCTCGACCGGTTGGAGGAGGAAGAGAACGTGCACTTTCAGCAAGCTGACGTGAACGGCCCAGGAAAACCTAACTACCTCGCTGACCTGGGCCTCAGCGTCTCAGTCGCTGAGTGGAGACGAAGGGACTTGAACCCTCAACCCCCGCCGTGCAAAGGTGTGGACTGCAACGCTACGTGAGCTGGGGAAACGTTCCCGTGCACGGTCGGTGAGATTCTGACCGTCATCGCCGGTGGGTCCCCGTGAGTCCCCGCGTGACCGGGCACGCCAGGGGCACGAACCAAGATCACCGGTTACATGGGATGTTGGCCCCCGCAGGACGGGAGGGGCGGAAGCGGGTATCCCGTCGCGTCGGCGGGCAGGGGTTAAGGGGGAGCACCGCACGCGCTGAACGACCTTGACCCCTGCCCCTGCCCCTGGTCCGCTCCGCCTTCGGCGCCGGCGTGGCGGGATACCCGCCCCCCCGGGTGACCCACCACCCTCGTGCCCAGCACTGGGACCATCCCGGAGCGAGGCCCGCCGGAGGCACGAGGGTGGTGATCTTGGATCGGTGGACTCTTCGGTGTGAACGCTGATCGGCCGCGCGTCTGCGTACCTGGGAGTGTCGTGGTGTGTCGCTGAGCTGTCGTTACACGCCGGGGTGAATCGGCCTGTGCGGACTAGTCGTGTCGCTTTCGCTGACGGCATGCTGGAGATGATCATGCTAAACCCCGACTTGGCTGCGCCCAGGAGCAGACTCGTGGCGCGGGCATCCTGGCCCTTGACCGGTCGACCTCTGGGTTATGAGGCGAATGGAACCCGTCCCACACCTCCCCTCGGATCCTGCGGCGTCTTGCCTGGCCAGCGCCGATCGTCCATGGCGTCCCACCCCGTCCAGCCGGCCCGACCGCTGCCCACAACATCCCTACTACCGTTTCTACTACGGTCGCCCGACGATCGTCGCGGACAGACAACAGTGCTCGACGTCCTGCCCTTGGGGTCACGGTGGTCGAATGCCCGAAGGTGACCACGGATGATTTTGCGCGCTGGGGGCTGGTGTGGCGTCCCGTCGACCTGGCGAAGCCCGACCACGCGGCGGCCTGGGGGCAGCCCTCGACGCGACCGACGGCGGCCTCGGGTAGCTCTGCCCCCGGGTCGCCGCGTGGTAGCCCTGGGGGGAGGTCGACGGGATGCCACACCCTGTCCACCCCTACCCAGCTCCGCCCGCGCTGGTGGTCGGCTGTCCCGGATACTTGCCCGCCCGGCGAGGGCATGTCTTGTGTGGGCCGTGCTGCGCTTGCTGATGTAGCGCCGCTGGGAGGACGGCGGCCAGGGCTTTGGATGTCGGGATGGCAGGTGGCCTGTGGGAATGTTGGGTGATGTTGGTCGACGTTGGTCAGTGTCGGGTGATGTGATCTGTACCCGATTTGTACCGGGTCACGCGCGGAAACCGGCATGGTCCTGGAGACGAGCTGCGCTTGGTTTGCAAGTTTGGGAA
>JBDTAX010000041.1:0-18725 GCA_039924425.1 Pseudonocardiaceae bacterium | reverse complement strand
GAGGCCAGATTACCCCGCTGAGCCCGCTGAACGCGGCGGGACCCGGTGGAGGATCGCGGCGACGCGGGTGAGGAGGGTGTGGAGTTCTTGGACGTGGAGGGCGCGGAGGGTGACGAGCAGGACGGCGCCGCCCAGCGTGCAGGTGAGGGCGAGCTCGACGGCGGCGCGCAACGGGGGCAGGGCGTGCGGCATGGCGAGGCGGCCCAGGACCACGACGGCCAATCCCGCCGCGGCGGCGATGCCCGAGGCTAGCGCGATGCGCGCCAGCGCGCCCGCCACCAAGGGGATCCGAGGGCGGCCGAGTCGGTGCCACAGCCACACCTGGCCGACGGCGGCGCCGATGACGAAGGAGGCCGAGTTGGCCGCGGCCAGGCCGATGACCACCTGCTGGGGACCCAGCAGGACCGGCGCGGCAAGCGACAGGCCGATCTTGCCGGCGACCATCAACGCCATGATCACCGTCGGGGTGCGGGCATCGCCCAGCGCGTAGAACACCCGGAGCTGGAGCAGGACCACGGCGTAGGGCAGCAGGCCGAACGCCGACGCGGCCAGGGTATGGCCGAGACGGCTGGCCTGGGCGAGGTCGGAGTGGCCGTAGGAGAACAGCACGGTGGCGATCTGGTCACCGGCCACGGTGAGCAGGGCCGAGATCGGCAGTAGCAGCAATGCCGACATCCGGGTGCCCAGAGACAGGTCGGCGACCACGTCGTCGATCTTCCCGTCGGCGCTGGCCGCGCTGATCCGGGGCATCAACGCGGTCAGCACGGAGTTGCCCAGCACACCGTAGGGCACGATCAGCAACGTCCAAGCGTACGCGTAGGTCGACACTCCGCCGCTGGCGGTGGCGCCGGCGATCCGGTAGGTGATGACCAGCCCGATCTGGCCGGCCAGCACGTAGAGGGCCACCCAGCCGGCCAGCCCACCGAACGACGACAGCCGCGGGTCCCAGCCCCACCGCCACCGCCACCGAAACCCCGACCGGCGCAGTGCAGGCAGCAGTACCGCCGCCTGCACGACGATCCCCAGCGTGGTGCCCACCCCGAGCACCCACAGCTTGGCCTGCCCCATCAGCGCCGGGTGCAGGCTGATCTGGCCGGGGGTGATCGTGTATGCCCCGATCACTCCGATGACCACCAAGTTGTTGGCCACCGGCGCCCAGGCCGGCGGGCCGAACACGCCACGGCTGTTGAGCACCGCGCCCACCAGCGCGGCCAGCCCGTAGAACAGGATCTCCGGTAGCAGCAGGTAGGCGAACGCCGTGGCCAGCGCGGGGCTGGCGTGCGCGGAGCCGGTCACCGACAGCCGGGTCAACAGCGGTGCCGCGGCCACCGCACCGACCGTGCCCACTACCAGGGCGACGGTGCCCATTGTGAGCAGCCGCTGGGTGTAGGCGTGACCGTCGTCGGGATCCGTGCGCTGAGCGCGGACCAGCACCGGGATCGCCACACTGGACAGCACCCCGCCCAGCAGCAGCTCATAGACCATGTTCGGCAGCTCATTGGCGATGTTGTACGAGTCGTTGAGCACCCCGAACCCCAGCGCCGCGGCCAGCAGCAGCCTGGCCACCAGCCCCGTCAGCCGGCTGACAACGGTGGCCACGGCCATCGATCCCGACGCGTGCGCCAACGACCGACCCGACAGTGTTGCTGGCGGATGGCTCATCGGCGGCACGCCGACCAGCACACCACCCCACCTCCCGATCACCCACGCCGGGGCGGCTCTCAGGTGTCCTTGGGGAAGTAGGTGGCGAGGATGGCGCGGGTGTGCCGGCTTCTAGATCAGCTGGTGGTGGGGTCGACCACTGTGAGATCAGGGAAGTAACTGCGGTAAAAGCCCCGGTCCCGGGTCAGCAGTCGGTCGGCTTGCAGGCTCGCGTGAGCACCGATGAGGAAGTCCGCGACCACGCGTTGCCGGGAGCCGCCGCGTTTACGGTAGCTGCGCCACGCTTCACCGGCGCGGTCAGCACTCCGCTTCTCCAGCATGCTGAACGCCGCGCCGAGAGTGGTCATGGCAGCCTCGGTGCTCTCCGGTTCCGGGAAGCAGGCGCTGGTCTCGGCCCACACGACGGCGCACGCGAGCAACGCGCCAACCGCAAGGCATTCACCGAGACGGTCTCGAGACGCCGGTCCGAAGGTAGGGTCCGCGGTGAATACGTCGAGGAGCACGCAGGTGTCCACAGCGGTGATCACGGCAACTCGGCGGAGCCGCGGAGTTCTGTGATGAGCTCGTCCGTGGTGCCGGTGACCCGGAGGATCCCGTAGACACTGTCCAGCGGCGCGCGTCGCCGCTGCTTGACCGCGATCAGGCGGCCACCGTCCTCCTCGAACTCCAGCACTTCCCCGGGCTGGATACCCAGCCTGTCCCGCAACTGCTTCGGGATTGTGACCTGGCCCTTCTCAGACACTACCGCTTTCATACTGCTACGGTAGGAGTTCCTACTGATCTCGTCAAACTGCTCGGCAAACTGCCAGTTATACTCTTGGCGCGGGATCACCGTGCGAGCAGGCTCGGTGATCTCGCTGTGTGAAAGAGGACGGGGCCGAGCCGCTGGTACGCATGAGCCGTTGATACCGATCAGGCTGTGACGGCCGTTACCGGACGCCGGCCATGAGCCGCCGGATCATCGGGCTCAGCCCGACGACGATCAGCCCGACGATGATCGCAACCGCGCCGAGGATGCCGAAGTAGGGCGCCTCGCGCTGAGGGTTGTAGTAACCGGCGAGGGATCCGGACAGGGCTGTGCCCAGCGCGATGGACAGGAAATACAGCGCCATCGTCTGGCTGCGGAACGCCCTCGGGGAGATCTTGGTGGCCAGGGAGAGCCCGACCGGTGAGATGAGGAGCTCCCCGATCGCGAAGACGAGCAGGATGACGGCGAGCGCGAGCAGCGGAGTGCTCGGCCCGACACCGCCGGCCCACGGCAGGAACAGCAGGAAAGCCAGACCCATGATCATGGTGCCGAGCGCGAATTTGATCGGCGTTGACGGTTGTCGGGGCCCGAGTCTGATCCACAGCAGCGCGAACACGGGCGCGAGCAGGATGATGAACACCGGGTTGAGCGACGTCACCCATTCCGTGGGCATCTCCCAGCCGAACAGATTCCGGTCAGTCCGGCCGTCGCCGTAAATCTCCACCACCGTGAACTGCTGCTGATACAGCGACCAGAACACCGCGTTGGTGATGAACAAAGGAATGAATGACAGCACCCGGCTGCGCTCCACGATCGTGAGCTTCGAACTGGTCAGGATGACCGCGAAGTACACCACCGCGGCCACCCCGCACACGATGACCACGACATCGGACAGGTTAGTGGCGGTGATCACTCCGGTCAGTGCCAGGACGACCCCCACCGCCGCGACCGCCACGACGGCGCTGGCTATCACGGTCCACCGCGAGCGGGGCAGCGGATTGGGCACGACGCCGGCCTCGGTGCCCAGATTGCGGCGCCCGATCGTGTACTGGATCAGGCCGGCGGCCATGCCAACGGCGGCCACGCCGAAGGCATAGTGGAAACCGAGCGTGCTCCGGGTGAGCCCGGTGAGCAGTGGGCCGGCCAGCGCACCGATGTTGATCCCCATGTAGAAGAGCGAGAAGCCGGCGTCTCGGCGCTCGTCGCCCTGCGCGTACAGGGTTCCGACGACGGTGCTGGCGTTGCCTTTGACTCCGCCGCTGCCCAGGGCGACAGCCGCCAGGCCCACGCCGACGCCCAGGAAGCCCGGCAGCACCGCCAGCGCGATGTGCCCGATCACTACCACCACCGCGCTGAGGAACAATGTCCGTTCGGCGCTCAGCACCCGGTCGGCGACCCAGCAGCCAGCGATGGTGGAGACGTACACCAACCCGCCGTAGGCGCCGACCAGGCTGGTGGCCGTGGCCTTCGGCAGCCCGAGCCCGGGATCGGTGCCCGTCGCCGCGTAATACAGGTACAGCGTCAGCGAGGCTTGCATCCCGTAGAAGGAGAAGCGCTCCCACATCTCGACGCCGAACAGGTTGGCCAGCCCGCGTGGGTGCCCGAAGAACGCCCGGTCCGTGCGGGGGTCGGTGATGGTGTCGCTCATCTGGGTAACTGTGCCCGCTGGGCACGTCCGGATGCCAGCATGAATCTGCGGTGAGTCGGGTGAGCGCTTGGCCCCCGCCCAGTGCTGTGTCGAGGCCCAGAGCTGTGGTGAGGCCCAGAGCTGTGGTGAGGCACAGTGCTGTGGCGGGGGCCAAGCGTGTGGTGCGGCTGGCTCTCAGAGCAGTCCGGCCTTTCTGGAGCAGGTGGGCCAGGCATTCCAACCCTGCGCTCGGAGCACTTTCTCGGCGATGGCGATCTGCTGCTCTCGGGTTGCGTGGTTGGCGGTGTCCGCGTACGTTCCGCCGCCGTAGGAACTCCACGTCCCACCACTGAACTGCAATCCGCCGAAATACCCATTTCCTGTGCTGGTGTTCCAGTTGCCGCCACTTTCGCACTGCGCCACGATGTCCCACGGGTCATCAGGCGCCGGGCTCGCTTGAGCAGGTGCGGCCAATGCCAGTGAAGCAGTCACAGCGGTTGCGGCGATACCGATGCGTGCGAGCAGTCGGGAAGTCCTCGTCATGTCATTCTCCGTGAAACGCGCACACGGCTGATGGCCTCAAAGAACGCGTGGATTCGGGTCCCGCGTCAATCGATCACCAGTCTGCGCCCCTGTCCCGATTCGGGGTGAGATTACGGTATCCGGCCCTGGGGGACAGGGGTGTGCGCGCCTGGGCCGGATTCCCGAACCAAGGGGGTTCCTTCGTTCGGGACTCCCTTGACCGTACGGATCGCCATGGGTGACGCAAGGGGTTGGTCGCGGTGCCAGTCGAGTAGGGGTACGGGTGGCCACGCCATCACTCAACGCGACAGATTCTGGCGTTTCCCCAGGTCGATGGGGTGGTGACCAGTGTTTCCAGAGAACGTGATTTGTCGGGTTTACGTACCGTTCGGATGACGTTCAGGTCACCCGTTCGAGCGCGCCAGAAATTGTTTTCTCGTATTTTGGGCCGTCTGGTTCGCGTTGGTTGCGGTGGATGCGCATCGTGGCGGGTATGGCGTTCGCTAGCATTACGGGCGAATGTGACAGTAATGCAAGCGTAATGCTCCCGTGATGTCCCCGTAATACCAAGAGTCGAGGTACCTCGAAGCGGGCCGTCTCGCTACGCTCGGTGGCGGGCCAGGTCAGCGGCACCGACGAGACCGGCCTCGGGCCCCAGTTCCGCCATCCGCAGCTCGGCCACCGGCCGGTGGCCGCCGCCGGTCAAGGAGGCGCTGAAAGCGGCCGCCGCGGGAGCGCGCAGCACTTCGCCGGCCGCGGACACACCGCCACCGATGACGAACAAGCCAGGATCCAAGATCGCGGCCAGCCCGCTCAACCCCCGCCCCAGCCACCGCCCGACCACCTCGAAGCACCGCAACGCCACCGCATCGCCAGCCGAGGCGGCCTGGGTGACCATCTCACCGGTGATGTTCTCGGGTCGGCCGCCGGCTAGGCGCAACAGTTCTCCGGCCAGCTCGGGACAGACCTGGACCAGCTCGTGGGCCTCTCGCACGAGGGCGCGGCCGCTGGCGTACTGCTCCCAGCACCCCCGCAAACCGCAGCCACAGGGCCGCCCATCCGGGACGACGGTGACGTGGCCAATTTCCGCGGCCGCGCCGAACTGACCGCGCAACAACTGCCCGTTCACCACGATGCCGCCCCCGATGCCGGTGCCCACCGTGACGGCTACCACGTGATCCGCGCCGCGACCGGCACCGAATCGGACCTCGGCCCACGCGGCCGCGTTGGCGTCGTTCTCGACCACCACGGGCAGCCTCAACCGGCGCTGGAGCGAGGCCTGCAGCGGCTCGTCGCGCCAGGCGAGGTTCGGGGCGAACATCACCGTCGAACGCCGCGCGTCAATGAAGCCAGCCGCCCCGATGCCGACCGCCTCGACGTCGTATGTGCTGGTGAGCTCGCCGATCGCGGCCACGATGGCGTCCTCGATTCGCGAGACGTCGTCGGCGGGAGTGTCTCGGTGTGTCTTGGCGACGATCGTCCCGTGCTCATCGACAGCGCCGGCCGCGACTTTCGTGCCACCGATGTCCACACCGACGGTCAGGCTTGCGCTCGTCACAGTTGTTACTGTCCCAGTTCGCGCTGCCGCAGTCGAGCCTCGTTGGCTGAGTTGGGCGTGGGCGGCGACCCGCGGCCCGGCAGAACCGGGTGCGAGCCACCGCCCACGAGTGTCGAGCGGCTAGTTAGTAGTCGCAGCCGCCATAGTTGCCATAGCCACCATAGTTGCCATAGCCGCTGTTGTAGTAATGGTGGTAGTGGTAGTGGTAGTGGTCGTGGTCGTGGTCGTGGTCGTGGTCGTAGTCGTGGTCGTGGCGGTAGCCACTTTGGAAGATTGTCGCGATCTTCATCTTGTCGCCCTCCTTGTTCCTAGGAATTCCTCTTCCCCAAGAGGCCATTAGTCACAGTCCGCCGCCAGCGTTAATCAGCTGACCGGGGGGACCGATAAGTTTTGCGAATTTTATTTTCGATTGTGGCGACAGCGCGTGGTCAGCTCACTATCCGTGGTCGGCACGGTTCGGTGAAAGTGTCGCGCTGAGCACCAAGGCCGGCGATGCCGGGTTAGGTCGCGCCAATGACCCCTCCGTCATGAAAACCCCTTACCCTCCGATGGCTGGTGACCACGCTTAGCTGCATCCAGCGGGTCCCGGCTGGCCATCATATGCGGTACTAGCTTAGCCTTCCTCTTACCTTTGTGTCGACTTCTCAGGTAAGAGAGTCGAAACACCGCCGCGCTGATACATGCTGAGCGATCAATCACCCGGTTGGCCGCTGCTCACGGCACGTTGCGAGCAGCCGTGAGTCATAGAGCGCACGGGGTCATACCGCGCACTGGGTGCGGACACGGCAGCGACCGTCATCGCTGCGCCGCTGTTCCAGCCCGTGTTCGTTGAGCCGGCCCTGAAGCTGCCGCAAGGCCCGGGCCCGGGTGGGTCCGATCGCGCCCGGTGGGATTCCGGCGCTGCGAGCGACCTCGCGGTAAGGAGGGGGATGGTCGGTGAACAGCGCTCGGAGCAGGGTTCGCTGGCGGGGTGGCAACTCCTCGACGAGGCGCCACAGCGTCCGCGCGGAGTCGGCTTCAATGGCCTGCTGCTCTGGTCCCATTGACGGGTCGGCGATGGTGTCGGTCAGCGTGTCGATGAGTTCCGCGGCGGGTTTGGCGCGGCGCAGGATGCGCAGGCATTCATGGCGTGCGGTGGTGACCAGCCACCCACCCAGCCGTTCTGGCCACAGCACGCGGTGGACGTTTTCGGCCAGCCGCAGCCACGTTGTCTGCACCGCGTCCAAGGCGTCGGCCTCCTGCAGTCGAAACGACCGCACCGTCGCTGAGATGAGCTTGTCGTAACGGCGCACCATGTCGTTCCAAGCCGCCGGATCGCCGTCGCTCGCGCGCGCCAGCAGCTCTGCGACGTTACCCGTCGGGCCAGTGCGGGATTGAGTTTCCGCTGGGTTCTCACTGGTGGTTTTCATTGGCTTCGACACCCCCTAGGGCCTTGTGGCCTGGTATCAAGGATGCCGGACGCTCGGGGGCTGGTCGTCAGCTTCATGGACCATCTTCCGCATACCCCAGGTCGTGCGGTCCGCCTACATCAGATGAGGTACACCGGGCGCGCTCCGCGCTGCCCGCATGACCCCGCATGACCCCGGGTCAGTGTTTGTGGATGTATACGGTGACGTTCATGCCGGGCGTGAGGTCGAGACCTTGTTGGCTGTCGATTGAGATCGTGACCGGGATGACCTGGGTGATCTTCTGGAAGTTTCCTTGGCTGTTGTTCTGCGGGAACAGCGAGAACTGCGAGGCGGCTCCTTGAGTGATCGCACTAACGTGGCCGGTGAGCCGGGTATTCGTATAGGCGTCCACGTAGATGTCGACCGCCTGGCCGAGGTGAACAGCCTTGAGGTCAGTCTCGTTGATGTTGGCGGTGACGTAGATCTGGGAAATGTCGTATGCGACGGCGAGTTGAGTGCCGACGTTGACAAACGATCCCTCAAGACTGTCGTTCTCGGCCACGGTGCCATCGGCTGGCGCACGGATGGTCATGAGCGGTTGGGTGAAGCCAGCTGGGATCTTGATGCGGCCGACGGCCTCGCCTGCGTGTAACACGGTGCCCACGGTGCCGATCCAGTCGACCAGGGTTCCACTGGCGGGAGCGGTGATCTGGATCTTGTTGCCGTCGACCAGAGCGTTGTCGGTGCTGACGTAGTTGCGGGCGTTGAGGAAGTAACTCGCGGCGAAGCCAGCCGCCGCGACCAGGGCCACGATCAGGATCACGATCAGACTGATGCGGGTGGAGCGCTTGAGTTTGCGTCGGCCAGGTGTGGTGGGCGCGATCCCGTTGGTCTGGTCGTCTGTCGCAGGTGGTGCCGTCACAGGGCCTTCCACGCTCACACCCTCCCATCGCGTTGGTGGAGCCTCACCCCTATAGGCTACGCGCCGTACCCTAAATTGGGGAGTCTGACCGCGTGGGCGGTTTATGCGAGTTATGTGAACGCTGTCACGATCATGCGTGGACCAGGGGAATGATCACCTCATCGACGATTTCGATCAGCACCTGGTCGAGGATCGGCGAGCGGTGCACCAGAAAATGCTGACGCAGCAGGTCGGGCCCCACGCTCGCGATGCGCGGTGTGAGCGCGGTGACGCGGACCTCGCCGCGAGCCGCACCTCGCCGCAGCGCGCCGAGGAAGACCTCGACGCTGGGGTCGATGAAGCGGGTCCGGATGACTTCCATGAGGTCGGGATCTCGGATGGTCTCGGCGATCAGGCCGCGGACCGCTTCGCCGGAGGGACTGTTGAGCAGGGTGGCGAAGCCTCGCAGGCAGCTGAGGACATCCTCGCGCACGCTGCCGGTGTCGGGCGACTCGGCGCGGTAGGGCAGGGCGTAGTGGACCGCGTCGACGACCAGTTCCGCGCGGCTGGACCAGCGCCGGTACAGGGATCCCTTGCTGGCCCGGGCCCGGTTGGCCACGTGCTCCATCTTCAGTTCGGCGTAGCCCACGGCGGTCAGCTCATCAAGGGTGGCTTCGAAGATCGCCGCATAGAGCGCGTCGCCGCGTCGCCGAGGACCCTTGCGGGGGTCGACCACCAGATGCGCCTCCGAGTGTGCACAAGCCTCACTGACGCTGCTCAACGCCCACACCTCTCGTGCTCTAGGTAACACCAGATTCGGGTCGAAGCGGGAGATTAGACTAGAGTACGGAGCGTTCCCATGGCACAGTGGTGTCATATGGACGGGGGCGTCATGACTCGCACAGCAGTACCGCGGTCGCGGGTGAGCCGCAACGGGTCGGCCGGTCGGCCGCCAGGTGGTGTGCCCGGTTCCACGGTGGGCAGTGTGCCGCGGCCCGCCGCCGCTGGCTGGGGGTTGCCGCTGGCGGTGCTGGTCGCCGGGATGTTCATGTCGGTCCTGGACACCAGCATTGTCAATGTGGCCCTGCCCGCCATTCAGAAGCAGTTCGGTGTGAGCCTGTCGGATTCCCAGTGGGTGACCACGGGGTACCTGCTGATGCTGGGCGTGGTGGTGCCGGTCAGTCCGTGGCTGAGTGACCGCTTCGGGCTGACTCGGGTGTACAACGTGGCGTTGTTGTTGTTCGCCGCCGGCTCAGCGCTGTGCGGGCTGGCCTGGGATCTGAACAGCCTGGTGGTCTTCCGGATCGTGCAGGCGATCCCGGGCGGCATTCTTCCGGTGATCACTCTGTCTATTTTGTTCCGAATTGTGCCGAAAGACCGGGTCGGTGCCGCCATGGGCCTGTATGGCCTGGGGATCGTGGTCGCCCCGGCGGTGGGACCGGTCCTGGGCGGTTATCTGGTTGAGTACTACTCCTGGCCGCTGATCTTTTTCATCAACGTGCCGATCGGCATCCTGGGGGCGGTGGCCTCGGTGTTGGTGCTGCGGAAGTTTCCCGGGCGGCCCGCGCGCCGGTTTGACATGCTGGGTTTTGTCACCGTGGCGGGTGGGTTGTTCGCGCTGCTCCTGGCTACGTCGAAGGGTGGCCAGCAGGGCTGGGCGTGGGATTCCTACCGGGTCCTGGGGTTGTTCACCTTCAGCCTGCTGAGCCTGGCTTTGTTCGTGGTGATCGAACTTGAGGTCGCCGACCCAGTATTGGATCTTCGAGTGTTCCGGTACTGGGCGTTTCCCCACTCGCTGCTACTGGTCGCGGTGCTGTCGATCGTCCTGTTCACGACACTGCTCTACATCCCGCAGTTCCTGCAGGTGGACCAGGGGTGGGGGGCGTTCGAGGCCGGGCTCGTCCTGCTGCCGCAGGCGTTGGTGATAGCGGTGTTGATGCCCATCGCCGGGCGGGTCTACGACCGTATCGGGCCGCGCTGGCCGGCCACGGTTGGTTTGGTGATCATGGCCGTTGGCACCTACCAATTACGCACGCTCACCATTGACACGCCGCGTGAACGGGTCATGTGGTTGCTGGTGTGGCAAGGTGTCGGCTTGGGAATCGGCATGATGTCAATCTTCACCTCGGGTCTCGCGGTCCTGCCGGTGAGTCAGGTCAACACCGGCAGTGCGTTCAACAACGTGACGCAGCGGGTCGCGAGCTCGCTCGGGATAGCCGTGTTCACCACGATCGCGACCGCTCATGCGGCGCAACAGATGGCCGGACGCGCGGCATTGGTGCCGGCGAGCACCCCCACTCCCCACCTCGGTCCGACCGCTCCGCCCGGGGCGGGGATGTACGCCACCTACCTGGGCACAATGGGCCGGGCGACCATCGGCGCGATGGACGATCAGTTCATCATCGCCGCGGCCATCTGTGCCTTGGGGGCGGTCATGGCGCTCTGGCTGCGCTCCGGCCCCACCGCCCCGGCTGCTGCCACACCGGCTTCCGCCACCGTGCCCCCGGCCAGCTCTGCCCCGCCGCGGCAGGTGAGCTCGCCGGCATCCGCCAACGGCGGACCGGTGCGCAACGGCGTCGCCGAGCGTGACCTCATACCGTCCGTCACCACTGCCGGCAATGGCAGTCTGGCTCGACAAACCAGCGATCGCGGTAGTTCAGTGGTCTGATCAGCTGGCCAGGCCGATGGCGGCGGCCAGTTGGCGGGCGTCGGCGCGGATCGTGCCACCGTGTTCGGCCAGTTCCAGGACGGTGGCGCGGGCGAAGGTGTTGTAAACGACAGGCGCAGGAATCCCGATCGTTGATGCCCAGAGCAGAGATCTCCTGGGCCACCCGGTGGTAGGGACAGTACCTGTCGAGCGCGGTTCGGGTCCTTAGATTGACGAGCAGCGGCCCCGCTTCTCGGCCGACAGACCACGCGGGGCCGCCACCTTCCATACAACACATTGATCTGGAGGAGTACCGCTGGACCGATGGGACATCGTCCCGCTCCTACCCGGGAGAGAGCTCAACCATGGCTGATGGCGCGACGGGGGACACGGGCGCGCCCTGCGCGAACCGTAGGCGATCGGGGTCACGTGCGCGGTGCACAAGGGACCCAGGGGCTTCACGAACCTGGTGGTCGAGAAGCAGGGAGGGGAGATCATCCTTGACCCGCACGTCACCGGCGAGTGCGTCATCATCCTCGACGAGGACCCCGCCCGGGTACTGCGCGACGCGTTGATCGAGTGGCTGGGTTGAGTCAGGTCACTGCCATGCCACCCGAACGCGAGGGCGGACCCGGCTGGGCGAGTGAAGCTCCCCTGCGGATTGTGGGCTCGGTAGAGGGACGACTGGCCCCTGCGGGTTTGCCAACGTGGGTGGTGCACAAGCCGTCCGGTCCGCACGCTGACCTCCTGGCCCAGCGTGCGGACCGACGTCCGGAATGCCGGTGGTACCCTGCAGGACCACGAGGTCGTCATCGACCGCAATCTGGTGTCCAGCCGTACCCCCGACGACCTGCCCGCGTTCCGCGCCGTGATCGTCGAGGAGTTCGCCAGGAGTCCGGGCGCCGTTGCCTGCGGCTGAGCATCCAGCACCACCGTAAGGACCCCGATCCACCTGTAAAAGAGGAGTGATGCGCCATGGCGGACCTGCCGACCGTTGGATTGCTTGTGACGATGGACGCGAAACCAGGCAAGGAGGCCGAAGTCGAGGCTTTCCTCAACGGCGGTCTCGCCCTGGTGAATCAGGAGCCGGGCACCATCGCCTGGTTCGCTATCCGGCTCAGCGGCTCCACCTACGGGATCTTCGACGTCTTCCTCGACGACTCGGGCCGCGATGCGCACCTGTCCGGGCGAGTGGCCGAAGCCCTGATGGCGCAGGCCCCCGACCTGTTCGCCGGTTCACCCAAGATCGAGAAGGTCGACGTGCTCGCGACGAAGCTCCCCGCGTAGATGGCTCCACGAGCAGCTGGGCTGAGTGCTGACGGGCGGGAACAGCTCGAGCGGGAGCTGGCGCTGCTGCGTGAGCGGCGTCGGGAGTTGGCTGCCGACCTGGGCGATGACGATCCGGTGGGGGATCGGGCGGACCAGGCGGTGGCGTTGGACCAAGCCGATGACCTCGTCCAGCTGGACGAGCGTATTGGGGAGATCGTCGATCTGCTCGCCCGCGCCGACTGGTCGGATGATCGACCCGACGCTCTGGTGGACGGGACTGTGGTCACGCTGCGATTCGCTGGCGGGGTGGTCGAGACGTTGCGGGCCGTGCTGGTCGCTGACGAGGCGTCCGAGGGTGAGAGGGCACGGGTGTTCACCGTGGACAGCCCACTCGGTCTGGCGCTGGCTGACCGGCACGCCGGCGACACGGTCACCTATCCCACACCAGACGGCGAGGCCAGCGTCGATGTCCTCGCCGTCGTGCCCCCTAGCGGGTAGTGCTTGTCAGGCGGCGACTGCCGCGGTGGTGCTCGCCGATTCCAGGACCGATTCCAGGGCAAGGTCGAGCACCTCGCGGACGTCGCTGATCACCACCACGTCGTCCAGCGGCAGAACCGGCAGCGTCACAGTCTCAGTCAAGGGTGTCACACCCCATGTGAGAAGACTGAGTCATCGTGGCGGCTCAGGAGAATCTCGCCTTCACCGCTGCAACGCGCTATAGTCGCGGCGTGACGGAGCCCACACAATTCGTGACTATGCGTCTGACCGGCAGCCGGTTTGAGCACTCTGGCATGCCCGTCGACGTTCTCCCCGAATTGGCGGTATACCAGGAATTGATTGTCACTGTCGCGCGTGAATTGTTCCTACGCCGCTACCCGGGGCGTCAGCGAGTACCACGGGGTTTCGCTGAGTCGTTCCAGCTCCGTCTTGAACGCGTCGACAAAGGAAGTGTCGTCCCCGTTCTTGAGCGCGTCAACCCAGATGTGGCGCCTCCAGAATTCGACAAGGTCTTTGTGGAGTCCAGGGATCTGGTGCAGAGTGCGATTATCGGCGCGGCGACCTCGGGGCGCCTGCCCGTTGACTTCCCTGGTAACGCCCTGGCTGACTTCTCTAGGTTCGGACGTACACTACGCGCCGGGGAATTCCTTGAAATCAAAGTGCCCTCCTCGGCAAGACCGGCGCGGTACTCGGCCGCCGTGCGCCGAATCCTGATGACCTCAAAATTGAACGGCTACACCCAGGAAGCGTCCATCAATGGCCTGATCACTGGATTGAACACGGAACAAACAAGATTTCAGTTGCGGGTGGGGCCGCGACTCATACCATGCTCCTTCGAGGCGAACTTGTACGAGACCGTTGTCTCCAAGTTGGCTCCGCCGGGCGGTGGCGACGTCGTCACGGTAGAAGGAATTGTGGCGTTCGACTCTGATGGTCAGCCCACGTCGGTACCCTTTGTTTCCGGGATCTTTACCCCTGAAGATGACCCCGATGAAGGGGCGCCCATATTCTCCTTTTCTGTAACCGTGAACTCGGAGTTCTCCGAGATCAACGACCGCGCATTGTCGATCAGTGCGATCTCGGCGCGCGTCTTTGAGCGCCTGACCGCGCTTGCCGATCTCTCTCCGGGCTGGCTGGATGACGAGGGAGAGTCGATCTCCAAGGACGTCATTGATCACGTGCGGCGTCTCTTGAGGGATCTTCATGACAAGGTTCTCTCCGAGGTGTACATCTATCCGACCCTGGAAGGCGGCGTGCGCTTGGAGTGGCAGCGCTCCTCAACTGAGTTCAGTCTCGACTTCCGACCGGACCGCACTGTACTGTACGACGAAATCGATCTGGGCACCGGCAGTGAGACAGAACGCCAGCTATCCTTCGATGATTTCAAAGACGTGCGAGTCCTGCTGGTGGGGGCCTAGTCAATGGGATCAGAACAGCTTTTCCGTGAGTTAGGTGGGAATGAATCCGTCTTGACCGAGGGTGTGGAGATCCTTCGGCGTCAGGTCCACCCGAATTTCTTAGACCGGGGTCAACCATCAAGTCAAGCGTTTCGCCCGACCATGAAGGATGCCGGGTGTCTGTCAACGCGCCGTGAGGCGATGTCGGCGAAAGACGCCTACGAGACACACCTCGCTGAAGGCTTCGCCTCGGCCGGCACGTGGGGTGTGTCGGTCAGCGCGGCGAACGAGGCGGATTGTCGCGCTGTGGACGACTCCCAAGTCGCGGGCACCCCAGACCGCCACGCCTACATCGACTTCCGTCATCTATCAGGAAGGCAGATCGAGCGGTCCGCCAAAGCGCTCAAGAGAAACGCCATCGAGCGTGGCTGCCTGCATGAAGGTGCACCGGCCTCGACATCTTGACCCGCGAAATCCAGCAGCGCAGACGACTACCTGGCCTGGGAGTATGGACAGTCCGAACGTATGCGGGCACGTCGGTTGCTGCGATTCCTCGCCCAACCGGCACGCAACCGGCCACTTCCGGGCCACCGTCCATCCGCTCATCCAGGCGTTCGAGCCTGGCGAGGACTGGTACTGGTGCTACCTGGATGACGTGGCGTTCGAGCTCCCCGGTCAGGGACCGAGCCCGTCGCACACCGTGCAGTCAGCGCCCTAAGCGCGAGCCCGGTAGTCCACGCATCATCACCTGATGGGCTTCGACAACTTTACCGAGATGACGAACCATCCGATTTTCGGGCTTTTCCAGACGAACGGCTTCCGCGACCTCGTGTATGTCATATTTGGGCTGTTTGGCTGCTGGGGGCGTTCGCTCTCGCTCCTGCCGGCAATCAGGGTTTCCTGGGCTACTGGTCTTTGTTGTCCATCCCCGCCGGGGTCAACGGGGACAACATCCTGCACCTGGCGGTCGCTTTGGCGACCCTGATAGTCGGTAGTGGCCTGCTCAGCGCGGGCGGTCGTTAACCCGCTGTCGCGTGGTCGTAGCGGGCAACAATTATCATCCTTGGGGCCCGGCGGCGCTTCGGCCGGCCGGGTCGAGGGTGTTCATTGCGCGGACCAGGTCTTCCCTCGCCCGAGCCACCCGGGAGCGGATGGTGCCGATTGGGCACCGGCACACCTCGGCGGCGGCCGCGTAGCCCAAACCCAGCATCTGGGTGAGCACGAAAGCGTCCCGGCGGTCGGGTTCCAGCCCGGCCACCAGCTCACGGAGCAGGACGCCTTCTTCCCACCCGGATCGGCGGTGGGCTGGACTCGTGGCCACGACAGCGTCCCAGTCTTCGACACTGGTGGTGCGTGGCCGGGTCATGTTCCACCGGACCTGGTCGGCGGCGACCCGTCGGGCAATGGACAGCAGCCAGGTGCGGGCGCAGGAGCGGCCGGCGAAGCTCGGCAGCGCCCGCAGGGCTCGCAGATAGGTTTCCTGGGTGAGGTCCTCGGCCTCGCCGCGTTCACACAGGTGGGTAAGAAAGCGGTATACGTCACGTTGGGTAGCCCGAATGAAGGTTGTCAGCGCCCCACGATCGCCAGCACCGGCCGCGAGCGCGAGCCGCGTGATCCAGGCATCATCACCCATGTGAGGAAGAGTAATTAAAATTTTCCGGGAACCCCAGGGCTTCAGCGGAGGACTATGTCAACGTGGACTGCACACTCTGTAGGGAGGCCCTCTCTACCCGGCTGGACGGCGAGGAGAGCCCGATGGAATCGGTCGCCCTCGATGCGCACCTTGCGACCTGCGCGGCGTGCCGCCAGTTCGCCGACGACGTGGCCCGCATCACCAGGCTCGTCCGCTCCGCCGGGGCGACCCGTACCCCCGACGTCGCCATGGCCCTGATGTTCACCTCAGAGGGACTGGGCACCGTCTTGCGGGTCCTCACCAATCTTGAGAGCGTCTCGACCACGTGCGCCAGGGCGATGATGGCCCACGACACCGCCGCTATGGTCAGCGCCACGCGTGCCGCGCTGGACTGCGCCGACATCGCCGCGGCGGCCCAGCGGGTGCTGTCCCGTCCGACCGCCATTGATGCGCGTGTCATCCGGGCCATCCTGGCGGCGGCGGCCGCCGCCGCTGAGCGCTGCGCTGCGGAATGCGGTCACCACGCCGGCCACCACGGCCCCTGCCGCGTTCACTCCGAGGCTGCCCAGCGCGCTGCCGAGCTCTGTCGATCGGAACTTCAGAACATCGCCGGCTAAGCGGGCGCCTGGGGGGCGAGCGGCGCGGGCAGTGCCCGGTACTGCGGTGATGATGGCGATCCCGCACGACCGGGTGCAGATCGCCCGCAACGTCAACGCCACCGTCATACCCCTGGACGCCGCCCCCGACGGCTACGCTGAGTTCGACTCCGGCGTGCCCAAGAAGTTCATTCTCGATCCCCACGACATGCTTGCCACCAGAGAACCAGCGGGAGCGGGCGATGACGATGCTGCAGCGAGGTGTTCGGTGGCTTGCGGAACAGCGGGCGCTGGACTTGTCCGCGCGCGTACTGGCCGGCGCGGTCGGTGTGGTGACCAGGTCCACAGCGGTGAAGAACGCCTTGAGCGGGACCCGGACAGGGAGGCGGAGCTCATGCCGAACCCGCAGCACGGAATCTTCGTCCTGGGCACCGCCTCGCACGCCTATCTAGAGCTTGACGCACACGCCGATCCGCAGGCCGTGGTCGAGGCGGTGGCCGCGTTGCGGGAGCCGCGAACAACGATCGGGGGCGTCAATCTGGTTGCCGGGTTCTCGCCCGAGCTGTGGCGGGCGGTGGCACCCGAGGACACCCCGAGCGGGCTGACCGGTTTCCGGACCCTGGTGGTTGGCGAGGATGGCTTCCGGATGCCCGCCACACAATCGCCATGATCGGGACTTGACCGGGTTCATTGACGGCACCGAGAACCCGAGCCTGGCCGAGGCGGCCGACGTCGCGCTGGTGCCGGAGGGGGCACCCGGCGCCGGTGGAAGTGTGCTGTTGCTTGCAGAAGTGGTCCCACGACCCGCCGCGTGGGAGGCGTTGCCAGTGGCCGAGCAGGAGCCCACCATGGGCCGCACCAAACCTGACAGCATCGAACTGGACGACCGGGCCGCGGACTCGCACATTGCCCGCACTGATCAAGACGAACTCGGCAAGATCTTCCGGCGCAACATGCCCTACGGCACCGTCGAGGACCATGGAACGATGTTCGTCGGGTTCAGCTCCGAGCAGTCCAGGCTGCACCGGATGCTGGCGCGAATGGCCGGATGCGGCGACGGAGTCCGCGACGCGCTCACCCGGTTCACCCAGCCGTTGACCGGCAGCTACTACTTCGTCCCGTCCCTGCGGAGCCTGAGCCAGTTCAGCTCACAGTGACCAGGACTTTGCCGCCGATGTGCGCTTCGACGGCTTCGTGGGCGGCGATGACATCGGCCAGCGGGAACCGGTGGCTCGGGAGCTCGGTGAGCGCGCGGTGAAGCTGGAGAACACCGCGCCGGGGGTGTTCGCCGTCGGCGACGTCCGCAGCGGGTCAATCAAGCGGGTCGCCTTGGCGGTCGGCGAACGCTCCATGGCGGTCCGGCTGGTCCATAAACACCTCGCATTCCACGGATAACGTGCTTCGCCGCATCCGCATCCGCACGTGAATCTTCTCGCGCAGTCTGATGTTTGCTGTCGTTAACGACAAGACCGATGCTCGCGTCGAAAATTTTTCGGGTTCGCGAGCAAAAATCGCAAAAATCACCCAGGTGAGCGATATCCCGCGCCTGATCGGATAAGTACAGTTACTACTGGTTTTGTGAAATCCGCCGGAAGGGGCTCTCCGCGAGTCGTGCGGTTAACTGAGCTGGCGAGCGCCTTCATGGGTAAGGGGTTACGGCAATGGCTGAAGCAAAATCTCTCACGTTGCGGGAGCGTATTTTTGGCGGGAAAGCCCGCTGTTCGCACTGCCGAGAATCGTTCGATAAGGCAAACGGATGGCCCACCAGGATGGGGCGCATCTGCCCGAGCTGCAGGGGCACCTGGAATCAGATCGGCGACTTGTTCAAGTGACCCGCGGAGTGTGATCGCTGGCCAGCCATGCTGACCATCCCGGCCTGTTCGGAGTAGCGTGTTCCGCATGCCCGCCGCCGCACACCTCCCCGAGCCGCGCCGTGTGTCGGCGGCGGATTCGGCCGTCGGCGGGCTGGAGCCGTCCCCGGAGTGGGTGGGGGACGCAACGGCCGCGGCAAGGTTCGGGTCTCCGGAGGCGATCCGAGCGGCGCTGCTGCCGGAGCAGGTGGGCGAGTTCGACGCCGCGCTCACAGCGGCCCGGCGGACGTTGCGTCTGGACCAGCTGCGTCACGTGCTGCGCATGTGGCGACGGATGGCGCTGCACGGCCGTTCCAAGATCGTTGATCATGGTGTGAGCTGCAGGATCTTGAAGGGTCGGTCCATGACGCGGGTTGCCCAGCGGGTCGTTTCGGTGATGTCGCGTCGTCCGAGCAGGTGTATCGCGCC